>DASXRG010000043.1:0-1708 GCA_036506735.1 Binatia bacterium
CCCGTCAAAATCGTTTCACACCTTAAACTCCAGCCCCGCCGCCTTGATCCCCGCGATCGCGCAGAGTTCATCTTCGTCCGCCGTGCCGCCGCTCACGCCGACGGCTCCGATGATTTCGTTGCCGTCCATCACCAACACTCCGCCGGCCACGGGGACGACCTTACCGCTCGACATTATCGAGAGCGATCCTAAAAAAGCCGGGCGATCCTTCAACCGATCGGCGAGCTGGCGGCTCGATTCACCCATGCCGATGGCGCCCCATGCTTTACCGACGGCGATGTCCGGGCGTAGAATGCTGGCTCCGTCTTCTCTTTTTATCGCTTTGATATGACCGCCGTCATCCAAAACCGCAACGCACATCGGCCGAAATTTACTTGCCCTCGCCTGTTCGAGGGCTTTGTCAACGATCACCGATGCCTTTTCCAAGGTCAGCTTCATTTTTTCTCCTCATGTAAAAGTCGAATACGGGTCGATCCGGCTTTTGACTCTCGCGTATGTTGGGATAGCATCACGCATTGTCGTAACGCAAGATCCACCAATAAGTTCGCCGACTCATCCGGCCCGAACATCTCCCAGGAAAGTAGAGCCTGTCACGTTTGCTCAATTGCGCAAATCCGCAACCATCGGACCAGCACTGCGGAAAATCGTTTGACCTCCAAGATCGAAAGACGTATGGGATGCTCGATCCTTGGAGGAACAGCATGGCACTACTACTCAAAGCTGAAGAGATCAAAGGGCTCATTTCGATCGAGGAGGCGATCAACGCGGTTGAGAGCGGGTTTCGCGATCAAGCGCGGCATCCGCAATTCAGCCTGCCGCGCCAGCGCATGATGGCGGGCGACCGCCGCATCAACATCCACTCGGGCGGCTGCGTCGATCTGCGCGTCGCCGGAACGTTCATCCACTACGAGCGTCATCGCTTTACCAAAGAGGATCAGACCTACGCCGCCGCGGGTAAGCGCGTTTACATGGCTTATGACAGCGAGACCGCGGCGCTGCTCACGATCATCGTCGGCTGTATACCGCTCTACGATTTCGACGACAACGACATCGCGACCGAGACGGCGATCACCAGCGCGGTGGGAACGAAACATTTGGCGCGCGAAGATTGCCGGGTCCTCGGCCTCTATGGCACGGGCCGCCAGGCGCGGCGCCATCTAAAAGTCATGTGCGCGCTGCGGCCGATCCAAAAGGTCAAAGTCTTCAGCCGAAACCGCGACAACCGCAGGGCGTTTTGTGATCTCATGCAACCGCATGTCAATGCCGAACTCGTGCCGGTCGAGCACCCGCGCGACGTTGCCGTCGGCTCCGACCTGGTTGTCTGCGCTACGGGGAGCAATGTGCCGGTCCTGTACGGCGATTGGCTCGATGAAGGGCAGCATGTAACGTCGATCGTCGGCAGCAACAAGGAGCTGTTGCAGGAAGGCCTCGTCAGCAGCCCGAGACGGGAATTGGACGACCAAGTTCTCACGCGCGCCGACGTCATTATCGCGACGTTGCGGCAGCAGGGTATCCACGACGAGCAGGGAGATTTCGTCGAGCCGATCGGCAAAGGATTGATTCAGTGGGAAGATATCCATGATCTAAGCTCTCTATTGGCTGGAAAAGCAGCCGGCCGCTCAAACGCAAAGCAGATCACGCTGTTCAAACAAAACAGCGACCAGGGAGTCGGCTTCATGGCGCTGGCCCGATTGGCGCACGACAAAGC
>DASXRG010000044.1:0-10271 GCA_036506735.1 Binatia bacterium
TTCAGTGGCCGGAGCTCACCTGGCGCACCGGCGCGGTCGGAGCGGGATTCATCGCGGGCGCGCTCTGGCTCGTCTACGCCCTCCGCCAAAGGGACTACAGCGCGGTCGCCGTCGGCCTCGCGGCGCTGCTGATCCTTACCAACACTC
This sequence comes from Binatia bacterium, assembly GCA_036506735.1. Lineage (GTDB taxonomy): Bacteria > Desulfobacterota > Binatia > UBA9968 > UBA9968 > JAJPJQ01. Next base: position 148 of record DASXRG010000044.1, read on the forward strand.
TGGTCCAAGCGCTCGTGCTGCCGTCGGCCAATTGGCTCGAAGGCCGCCCGTTTGCCGAGAAAGTCGGCGCGGTAGTTCCGCCCGGCGCTCCCGTGGCGATCTACAACCGAACGCCTTTGCAAGACTTTAATTTCTACTCGCGCATCAAGCGATTCGAAGTTCTGACGAAACCGAAAGAGGTGAGCCAGTTTCTGAATAAACCGGGGCCTCGCTTCGTTTTGATGACGCGCCGCAACGCGCAAAAAATCCAGGAGACGTGGCCGAACGGTCTGAACGTCGTGTTCAGCCAGGCGGCGGGCGGCGGGAAATGGTGGTTCCCCGGGTCCGGGCGCTGGCTGATCCTGTATTCGTGCAACGAACGATGCGACTCGACTCCGGTCGTGGCCCAATCGGAAAATCTTCTGCGTCCCGTGGCGCACGAACACGACAACCACGTGAAAGCGGCCACGGCAAAGTGAGCCGCGGAGGTTAAAGATGCGGGCCGGGTCCCGTTTTGCGCTTGCCGCGCTGGCGCTGGAGGTGCTTTTTATCGCCCAAGGCCGCGCCGCCATGGTCCAGCCCGACGATCCGGAGCTGGTTTCGGAAAACGCGACCTATGCCGGCGCGGCCGCCGACATTTCCGCGTACGTCTCGCGTCCCAAGAAAGAAGGAAAATATCCCGCCGTCATCGTCGTCCACGGCAACAGCGGCAGCGCCGCGTACGATCGCGACGTGGCGCGACGCCTGGCGAAAGAGGGCTACGTGGCGATCGCGCCCGATCTGTTGTCGCGCGCCGGGAAGACGGAAAAATTCACCGACCGGGAGGAAGCTCAAAAGGCCCTGGCGCAAATCAAGCGGGAAGACATTTACCGCGACCTGGATTCCACCTTCGCCTACGCGGAAAAACTTCCTTTCGTGCGCCCTGAGCGCATCGGCGTCGTCGGCTTTTGCTGGGGCGGAGGCCACGCCTTTATGATGGCGACGCGTCTGCCCAAGCTCCGCGCCGCGGCGATTTTCTACGGCCGCAACCCCGAGCCGTTGGAGCTGGTCAAAAATATCCGCGCCGAGCTGCTGGTGGTCCACGGCGAAACCGACGTGAATCTCACCCGGCACGTGCCGCAGTTGGAAGCGGCGCTCAAAGACTACGGCAAGAGTTACGAGGTGAAAATTTATCCCGGCGCGGGCCACGCCTTCCACAACGACACGAGCGAGCGCAGCTATCATCCGGAAGCGGCGCGCGCGGCGTGGCAGCAGACCTTGTCGCTGTTTCGCCGTGCTCTGGCGCAGTAAAACGGTTACTTCCAGATTCTTTGCCACCAACGTTTTTCCTGCGCGCCTTGGCCGTCGGGAAGGCGCATCTGCCGGCGGATCTTGCCGACGTCCCAGCCGGTCAAGCCGGCGAGAGTTTGCGCCTCCTGTTCGTGACGCTTGGGAAGGCTCTGGCGGTATTCCTTTGCCGCGGCGCAATCCTCGCCGCCGTCCCAGGCGTGGCGCAAGACGTAGCGGCCCTGGAAATTCCCCCGGTCCGACGTTTCCTGAAAAACCAGATCTTCGGGAAAGTGCTTGGCATCGTAGCGCAGGTGCAGGCGCGTGACGAATGCGTCGCGCGCCTGGCCTCCGGGAACCGGTCTCATGGAGCGTGGCGGGGGATTGCCTGACGGGCTCGGCGCGGAGTCGTCCTCGATCCAGAACACGCCGAGGTCGCGCAGCTCTTTTCCCGACAGCGGCTCCGCCGCGCACGGATCGCACCAGTTCATGTCCCACGCGTATTCCAGAAAAACAGTTTTCATATTTTCTTTGTCGACCTGCCGGTCGAACATCGCGCGGTAGAAATCGGCAAAGTCGGTTTTAATATAGACGGGCAGTTCCATGCCGGTCGGCAATCTGACCGTCCGGTAGTTGGTGGTCTCGACGCGGCCCTTTTTGGTCAAGGTGTAGATAAACAGCTCCTGCGGGCCGTCGGCGTTGACCGTGCCCAGGCGGATCGGCAGCATGAATTTCGGCGACTCGTACGCGACCTGGAGCGGGCGGAGATAGTTGAAGCCGAGCTTCGACTGCTCTTCGAGGTTTACCTTGGCGACGAAGAAGCGCATCTTCTGCCTGATGTAGCTGCCCAGCACGTCGGTCGCGCCGTCGGGAATCCGGTAGCCGTTCTCCTTGAGCCAGGTCTCCAGGCCGCCGCTCTGCTGCGCCGACAAAATGATGATGTCGTACTCGCCGACGGCGTACTGCGCTTCGATCGTGACGCCGAGGGCTTGTGCTTGTATCTCCGCCCTCGGAGCGGGTGCCGCACGAGATGCCATGGCCGACATTCGTTCCCGCATTGCCAAACGAAGGCACGGGTTTTGATCGAAGTACTCGACCAAACGCGGCGAGGTGTAGGCGTCGAGATGATCGATGATCTTTTTATCGCCGACGTGGATCTGATCCTTCTGAATGAACGTCGGCACCGGAACGACCACGGCGAATTCTTTCGGATCGCCTTTGAAATCGTTCGCCATCGTGAGCACGGTCTTGTCGCCGTCGCGCGCGATGACGACTTGCGAGGCCTTGTTGAAGAGCTTGGTGTCGGCTTTGGCGACGTAAAAGCCGCAGAAGCCGAGCGCCGTCTCAACGTTGAGCAGCAGGATCGACCCGAGCGCCAGGACGGACGAAAATCTTTTCATCGGATGCTCCTTTGGTTTCTTTCCATTCGTAACGTTTGCCGGGAAGCAGAGTGTCGATGAGCGGAGCGCAGAGCGAGAAAAACGCCAGCGACCACAACAACCCGTTGGTCCGAAACAGCACGAAGTGGACGTAGCCCGCGCCGGCGGCGACGAGAAACGCGAACGAAATTCTTCCCGCGCGCGAGTTCGGCGTCGTCTTCGGGTCGGAGATCATGTAAAAGCTGAAAATCAAAAAGGCGCCGCTCTGGAGCTGGCGCAGCGGAATCGTCAGCGGATCGCCCAGCCACAAGGCGCGGGCGAAAAGAATCAGCGCGTAGGAGATGAGAAAAGCGTACGTAACGTCGCTGCGCGCGGCGCGATAGACCACCAATCCGCCGAGGCAGGCGATCAAAAAAGCCAGATACGCCTGGCTGCCCCACTGCGCGGGCGAGACCCAAACCTGTCCGGTCAGGAGCATCATCGCCACCAGACCGAAATTCGTCGGGTTGAAAATATGCTTGCCGTTCCAGCGCAAGGTGAACTTGCCGAGGATCGTGACCACGGCCGTCAGCGCCATCAGCCACGCGTAGTTGGTTCGCAGCAGCAGGCACAGAGAGTTGGCCGAGATGAGCGCGCTCCGTAGGTCGAATCCGGGGAGCTTGAAAAGCTTGGAGCAGACGTATTGGGTAAGCAGCGTGGCGGGGATAATGATCAAGATCTGCTTCAGTTCGACTTCGAGGGCGAGCCAGAAAATTCCGTAGATGAGCAACGATGTCAATACCGCGCTCTGATAATACCTCGGATCGCTGCGCAGGCCGGCCAATAAACGGCCGGCTATCGTGCGCCCGCCCGCGAGTCTCTCTCCGGGCCGATGCGATACGTCCGGCTTGCACTTCACGGGACTTCTAAGAAAATTTCGCAGTACGCTCGATGTTTCTCGTCCCACGCATCGGCCCTCCGAGAAACTCCCGAGCGGGCGCTGCGGTGGCTCTGAGCGAGTAAGGCCGAGGAGCTGCTTATGACTGAACATATCTGCTCGTTAGACAACGAGCAGATGAAAAAGTTCCGTCGAGGAGTATGCGAGTCAAGATAAAAGGCCCGGTCGCCGAACGTTCGGCAACCGGGCCTTTTTTAAAATGCTGCGGAAGTTTACTTCTGGTTGACCTTCTGGGCCTCGGCCAAAAGTTCTTTGGGGTCGCGCTTGCCGGCCGGCGTCACCGACTTTGCGTAGCGCACGACGCCGTTCTTATCGACGATGACCGTGGCGCGGTCGGTGATGCCTTTGTCCTCCAGATATAGACCGTAACTTTTTGCCATCGCTCCTTTGGGATGGAAGTCGGCCAAAAGCGGGAAGGTCACTCCGCCCATCGATTTGGCCCAATTGCCGTGGCAGTGAATGCTGTCAACGCTTACACCCAGCACCTGGGTGTCTGCCCTTTCGAATTGGTCCAACTTGGACTCAATTCCGGGGATTTCAAAGCTTCACGTCGGCGTCCAGTCCAGCGGGTAGAACACCAGCATGACATTTTTTTTTCCTTTGAATTGACCGAGGCTGTATTTTTTGCCTTCCAACTGGCTCGCCAATTCAAAATCGGGCGCTTGTTTTCCGACCTCGATCATCGTCCCACCATCCTTTCCAAAAAATTAAGCTGCATTTTGACTATATTATACGGCCAAATTATTTCAACGAAGGCGCCATTGTTTACGGCTTGGCGCTAAGGTACAGAAGAGAAGATCGATCGCTCGCATAGCCAATCAAGAGGTGGAGGCGATGTTATGACCGCACGATTCGACGCGATTATTATCGGCACCGGCCAGGCCGGGCCGCCGCTCGCGGCGCGTTTGTCGGACGCCGGGATGAAGGTCGCCATCATCGAACGGAAGCTGTTCGGCGGCACCTGCGTCAATACGGGCTGCATTCCGACCAAGACCCTGGTGGCGAGCGCCTACGTCGCGCACATGGCGCGCCGCGCCGCCGAGTACGGCGTTGCGACCGGAACGGTCGGCGTCGATATGAAGCGCGTCAAGGCGCGCAAAGACGAGATCGCCGGCGAGGTCAACCGCAAGGTCGAAAAATGGCTGCGGGGGCTGGCCAATGCGACGGTCTATCAAGGCCACGCGCGCTTTGAGAGCGCGCGTACCGTCCGCGTCGGCGACGAGCTGCTCGAAGCCGAAAAGATTTTCATCAACGTCGGCGGGCGCGCGCTGGTGCCGAAAATGCCGGGACTGGATCAGATCCGCTATCTTACCAACTCCAGCATGATGGACGTGGACTTCTTGCCCGAGCACCTGATCGTCGTCGGCGGCAGCTACATCGGTCTGGAGTTCGGACAGATGTACCGGCGCTTCGGCGCGCAGGTCACCATCGTCGAGAAAGCCGCGCGCCTGGTCGGCCGCGAAGACGAAGAGGTCTCGCGCGCGATTCAGGAAATTTTGGCGGGCGAAGGAGTCAGCATTCGACTGAACGCGGAATGCATGACCGTAAAGAAAAACGGCGCGCGCGTCATCGTCGGCCTCGATTGCGGCGAAGGCAGCCGGGAGGTCGACGGCTCGCATTTGCTGCTCGCGGTCGGGCGCGTGCCGAATACCGACGACCTCGGTCTCGACAAGGCCGGCGTGGAAACCGACAAAAACGGTTATATCAAAGTCGACGATCAACTGCGGACGAACGTCCCCGGCATCTGGGCGCTGGGCGACTGCAACGGCAAAGGCGCTTTCACCCACACGGCGTACAATGACTACGAGATCGTCGCCGCGAATCTGCTCGACCACGATGCGCGAAAAGTCTCGGACCGCATCCCAACTTACGCTCTGTTCATCGACCCGCCGCTCGGCCGCGCGGGCATGACCGTGGCGGAAGCGCGGAAATCGGGCCGCCCGGCGCTCTGCGCCACGCGGCCGATGACCCACGTCAAGCGCGCCGTGGAAAAGGGCGAGACGCAGGGATTCATGAACGCGGTGGTCGATGCAAAGACGAAGCAGATCCTCGGCGCGGCGATCCTCGGCGTGACCGGCGACGAGGTGATCCACATCTTGCTCGACGTGATGTACGCCAAGGCGCCGTACACAACCGTCACCCGGGCGGTGCACATCCATCCGACGGTGTCCGAGCTGCTGCCGACCTTGCTCCAGGACTTGAAGCCGCTGGCGTAAGCGAGCGGATCACTCAGGGTTGGCGCCGAGGCGCACTGGCAGCGCAGATAGTAATTCTGCCGGGCGTTGCCCAGGGAGGCGAGGTGATAGGGCGGGAAAAAAGGGGACGCGAACACTGCTGTCTAAAATAATCTGAACCTCTCAGTCTCCTCCTCATAAAATCAACGATGTAGGACGGGTTGAACCCTCTTTCGTAATTGAGGTTGTCGTCGTTCGCGTCCCCTTCCCCCCCCCGGTCGTGGGACAGCGAAAGCCCAAAGCTTGCCCGTTCGGTTCTAACCGGCCGTACGCTGAAGGAAATCGAGGCGGGACGTGCGGAAAAAAAGCGCCGAGCCGGGTAGTCTCGATTTGGCAACAGGCAATCGGCTTGTTCGGAGGACGCGCAATGATCATAGGTTACAACCACTTGAAAAAATTTCTCCATCGCTCGGCTGGGATCGACGTCGACAAGGAGCGACATGACTCTTGTCGCTGATGGATTTGCTGCTATGACAGAGACATCGGGGAGATGAAGCATGACGGGAGCGGAACTCTTGGTCCGGTGTCTCGAGAACGAAGGCCTCCAGCACATGTTCGGCGTGCCGGGCGAAGAGAATATCGCCATACTGGACGCCGTCCTCGATTCGAAAATTCGTTTTCTCCAGACGCGCCACGAGCAGGGCGCGGCTTTCATGGCCGACGTGCAGGGCCGGCTCACCGGCAGGGCGAGCGTTTGTCTCGCCACCCTCGGCCCGGGCGCGACGAACCTTCTTACCGGCGTCGCCGACGCGAACATGGACCGCGCGCCGCTGGTGGCGATCACGGCGCAGGCCGGCACCGAGCATTTCCATAAGGAGTCGCACCAGCATCTCGATCTGATCTCGCTCTACCGGCCGGCGGTCAAATGGAACGCGCAAATCATTCGTCCCCAGGTGGTGCCGGAGGCGGTGCGCAAAGCGTTCAAAGTCGCGCAGACGGAAAAAGCCGGCGCAGCTCACCTGGACTTCCCCGAGGACGTGGCCGACGCGGAAGCGCCTGCGGGTCTCGGACCGCTGATACCGCAGCAGCCCTTTCCGACCGAACCCTCGGAGCAGCAGATCGAGCGGGCGGCGAAAATTATTTCCGCGGCGCGGGAGCCGATCATCCTCGCCGGCAACGGCGTGGCGCGCGGCCGCGCGAGCGAGGCGCTCAGGCGCTTCGTCGACCGGCTCGGCATTCCGGTCGTGGAAACTTTCATGGGCAAAGGCAGTCTGCCGGACGCGCACCCGTTGTGCTTGGGCACCGTCGGTCTCCAGGAGCGCGACTACGTCTGGTGCGGCCTCGATCGCGCGGACGTGATTATCTCGGTCGGCTACGACCTCGTGGAATACGCCCCGGAACGCTGGAACCCGCGGCGCGACAAGCGCATCGTGCACGTCGATCCCTCGCCGGCCGAGGTGGACGATTCCTATCAAGTGGCCGTGGGCGTCCAGGGCGCGATCGCGGAATCGCTGGCGCGGATCGCGGCGCGCGGATCGGCGCGCGGCGATTCCGGCGCGACTGCGGGCGCAGGCGCGCTCAAAGACATTATCCAAAAAGAATTTCGCGCCGAGGCCGAAGGCGACTCGTTCCCGTTAAAGCCGCAGCGCGTGGTCCATGCGCTCCGGCAAGCGCTCGGCGACAACGACATCCTCGTGAGCGATGTCGGCGCGCATAAATTATGGCTCGCGCGGATGTATCCCTGCGCCGCGCCGAACACCTGCATCATCTCCAACGGCTTCGCCAGCATGGGCATCGCGCTTCCCGGCGCGATCGGCGCCAAGCTGCTCTATCCCGACCGGCGCGTGCTGGCGGCCGCGGGCGACGGCGGATTTCTCATGACCGTGCAGGAATTGGAGACCGCCGTGCGGGCGGGAATCAACTTCGTCGCGCTGATCTTCGAGGATTCGAGTTACGGCGTGATCAAATGGAAGCAGTTGAAGCGCTACGGGCGGCCCGCGTTCGTCGACTTCGGCAACCCGGATTTCGTCGCGCTGGCCGAGTCTTTCGGCTGCCGCGGTTATAGAGTCGGCGCCGCCGCGGAGCTCGCGCCGATGCTCGAAGAGGCGCTCAGGCAACCGGTGCCGGCGGTGGTCGCCTGTCCGGTCGATTACGGCGAGAATTTAAGGCTCACGGAAAAACTCGGCGCCTGGGTTTGCCCGTGAACGGGCGGCTGCAATCCCTCCGTTCACCCTTCGACGAGCTCAGGGCTAACGGGAATTGAGTGATGCCGTTCATGCTGAGCCTGCCGAAGCATGAATCAAGTTAGGAGGATTTACGATGAGCATTCAATCCATCAATCCAGCCACGGGCGAAGTGTTGGAGACGTTTGAGGAAACGAAGGCAAGTGAAATTGACCGGATCTTGGAAGCCGCGGATCGGATCTTCCGCGACTGGCGCGCCCGTTCATTCGCGCAGCGCGCGGAGAAGATGCGGCAAGCCGCGCGCATCCTGCGCAGCGGTAAGGAGAAACATGCGCGAACGATGGCCCTGGAGATGGGGAAGCCGATCGCGCAAGGCGAAGCCGAAGCGGAGAAGTGCGCGTGGGGCTGCGACTACTACGCCGAGCATGCCGAGAGGTTTCTCGCGGAGCAGCCGCGCGCGACCGACGCCCGGCGCAGCACCGTGCGCTTCGATCCCATCGGGCCGGTGCTGGCGATCATGCCGTGGAACTTTCCCTTCTGGCAGGTCTTCCGCTTCGCCGCCCCGGCGCTGATGGCGGGAAACGCGGGAATTTTAAAGCACGCTTCCAACGTGCCGCGCTGCGCGCTCGAAATCGAAACGGTCTTCCGCGAAGCGGGATTTCCCGAAGGTCTCTTTCGCGCGGTTCTCGTGGGCAACGACAAGGTCGCGGCCATCATTGCCGACCGTCGCATCCGCGCGGTGACCCTGACGGGCAGCGACAGCGCCGGCAGCAAAGTCGGCGGGCAGGCGGGCCACGAGATCAAAAAAACGGTTCTCGAATTGGGCGGCAGCGATCCCTTCATCGTTCTCGAGGATGCCGACGTCAAGAAAGCGGCGCGGACTGCGGCGGACGCCCGCCTCGTCAACAGCGGTCAGAGCTGCATCGCCGCCAAGCGCTTCATCGTCGTCGAAAAAATCGCGAACGATTTCCTGGAGCGTTTCGTCGCGGAGATGCAGTCGCGGAAAATGGGCGACCCGCTCGAGCGCAATACGCAAGTCGGCCCGCTGGCGCGCCACGATCTCAGAGAGTCGCTGCACCGGCAGGTGGAAGAGTCGGTCAAGCGCGGCGCCAAGCTGCTCCTCGGCGGTCGCATACCGGAGGGCCCTGGCGCGTTTTATCCGCCGACGGTGCTGGCCGCCGTCAACAAAGGCATGCCGGCCTTCGACGAGGAGACCTTCGGACCCGTTGCCGCGGTCATCCGCGCGCGGGACGAAGGCGACGCCATCCGCCTGGCGAACGATTCGCCGTTCGGTTTGGGCGCCTCGCTCTGGACCGGGGACTACGCGCGGGCGGAGCGTATCGTTCCCGACATCGAGGCCGGCTGCGTTTTCGTCAACGAGCTGGTGAAATCCGATCCGCGCCTCCCGTTCGGCGGCGTCAAGCGTTCCGGTTATGGCCGGGAGCTTTCGGAGTACGGCATTCAGGAGTTCACGAATATCAAGAGCGTGTGGATGGCTTAGGAGGCTGCTGAAAAAGCAGCTTCGTGCTTCGACAAAGCTCAGCACGAACGAAAAAAGCTAGTGATCGCAAGGTTTCTCCGTTCGCCCTGAGCACCGTCGAAGGGTGAACGGAGGGTTTTTCAGCGACCTGCTAGAAGACCGAGCCGGAGCAAACCGATGGGCAACGATTTAATCGATGAAACTCTTCCGGAAGAGATGATCGACGAGACCCTGGCGAGTTTTCATCGTTTGGTGGTCTTTTTTGAGAAGCTCCAATGCATCCATTCTTTCCCTCCATCGAATACAAAGTACGTCTTGTTAGTGATACGCCTGCTTTCAGATTGAACCATTCGCGATGCGGATCAATCGGGCCGATGCCTTAGGCCTGTAACGTGGTGGCGCTTCCTAAAAGAATTCAACAGAATGTTCGATGGCGGAAGGGCCGGTTGGCGAGCCGACAGGGTGATCCCAGTGTTGAGTTGAAGTTAAGGATAACGCTTCAGTCAAAAAGAGGGGAATCGCTCAGGAGAGAAAATTTTCGGGCTGGCTAGCTTTGCGGCCGAAGTTTAATCGGCGCTCTTCGCGGCAAATTTAGGACGCGCGCGGGAAGCGCTCGTTGCTTGATCCTCTCATCGCCCGCGCGCTTCCTGCGGCGTACAGGATAAAGTACGCTTCAGTCGGCTCTTGGATGTTCCGCGGGATAAAATACCAAGGCCGCGGTACCGT
>DASXRG010000045.1:0-8282 GCA_036506735.1 Binatia bacterium
GGGGGCAAAGGCTCCCGCGCTCTCGGAAGTCGAGCGCTTGACGCAGGACTTCGAGGCGCATGAGAGCGAGGAAAGCAAATTTCTGGCACAGTATAAGGAGGTCGCCGCGAAGACGCAGAACCGGATGGCGAGATTTCTGTTACAGATGATCATCTCGGACGAGGAAAAACATCATGCGGCCACCCAAGCGATGGCCGCGACGCTCAAAGCGGATTTGAACTGGAACAATCCCAAGGCTACCTTGCGCGGCCTCTACGATCTGAGCGAAGAAAAGGACAGGCTGCGGCAGCTCACCGGCGCGTTCATTCGCGTCGAAAAAAAAGGAATTAGAAAATATAAGGAGCTGATCAAATCGAGTCGAGGCTACTATCGCGATCTTTTTGTGGTCTTGTTCGAGTCCATGGTCCACGACTCGAAAAAGCACATCAAGATGCTGGGGTTTCTACGTAAGAGATTGGAAGAAGCATGAGCGCACCGCATTTAGGCAGAGGCCGCGGTCGGGTGGAATGCGTTTTTGTTACGGGCCCTCAGATCAAAATCATGCGAGACGCATCTGCGTTAACGACGCATACGCGCCGCCTCTGCTTATGTCGGGAATGATCTTTACTTCGAGGGTCGTTACTCCGTTAAGATCTACACGGTAGTCCTCGACCTCTTCGATCGTGGCGGGCGGACTGAAGGTGTACTGCTGACGCACGATTTCTCTGGAATGCTCCTGTCCCTCCGGCAGCCAGCTTAGCTCGAACTGCTGCGTGCGCGCCTGCTCCTTTTCGTCGAACCTGAGAAAGATACGCCGCAGGCTGAGCGGATGGTCAAAAATGACGCGGATCGTCTGCTCCCCGGGTTGCCCAGCGCGCCAGCCGGGACCTTCGCCCGGTACCAGCGCCGATTCGACCGGGTGCGCCGAATTTTCGGAGGTGATCTCGACGTGTGTCAAACGCTCAAGGTCCAACCAGCTCTGACCAGAAGGTAAGTTACCTTCAGAGACTGAATTGATTATTGTCTTACGCATCGTATTCTCCCCCCTTTCGTTCACCTAATTAACGTACCACCATCGAAGCGTCTCTGCGACGGCCTCCCGGTCCTGGTCGACAACAGAATTCAGGACCGCCGCTCTCAGGCGGGCCGCTGTAGCGTGAATCAACGGGAATCCGGACTTCGCAATAGCTGAATCAATTATGGGCGCGGTTTGGGGAAGGAGAAAGCGGGACGGTCATGCTTCGAGGATCTGGGTTGGGCTTTTCTTTTCTACGAAGAGCCAGGCATTGCAGGCACAACTCCTCTTGGGGCGGTTGATCGGCCCGCTCCTTGTAGTTGATCCGCGGCCAATCGGGGCATTCCGGATGGGAATGCCAATCGTCTTCGCCACGGTCCCATCGTATGCGGTGCGTGAGTGCCACAGAGCCTCCTCGACTCTAAAGAAACGTTACCGGCGGCTGGTCGAATCGTCAATTGGGGTTTTTACCGGATTATGATGACGCCGGTGCCATGGGCGGTCTACGACGAAAGAACGATCTTGACGCTGAGATCGCAACCAAGCTGCGCCGCGGTTATCCCCAAGACAACATTAATCTTCGAGGGTTCCACCCAAGCTATTTTAGTTCAGGAGAAAGCGGAGATTTCTCGCTGTCCAGTTGATGATGTCAAAGCGCTGGAGAAGTTATTAAATCTTTTCTTTCGATACGAGCGCCCGGAAATTGCCGAGTTCCGAAAAGCGGTCGAGCAATTTAAGGCTGACCTCCCGGCGGTAATCGAAGCGTTGAGAGAGATGATTGACAAAGCCTTTGGCGAGAACGTATTCTCTGAAGCTTGCGTCCCGGACAATCTGCCCCTAAACAACGTCTGAGGCATTTTGTTCTGACCCATGGCGGTGGTCGAGGCGGCGCAGGGCAAAACGCAAAACTGAAAGAGGTGACCGTCGGATGGTCTTGTGTGGACTTAATCCAGAACCCAAACTCCATGTTTCCGAATGGCATCATACATCGCATCCGGCGCGAGATCGGCACCGTTCGGCCACTGAAGCGCGCCAAGCACGACTTGGACTTGGGCAAACACCGCGGGATCTCGCAATGGCTCAAAGACGGTGCCGTCGATTTGCGGTTGTCTCAGGAACGAATTCATGTGCACTTCACCTGCGGTGTCATCGACAAAAGTCACCCGCAACCGAGCTTCCGACAAGGTGGCCACTGACGCGAGCCGCCACGGCACCGTAGGCCGTATTGCGGGCTCTATTTCAGGGGTTCGATTGTTTTCGGGGTCTGCATTCGGCTGCATAGTTCCCAGTCCTCCATTAGTTCACGGCGGTGTTCCGCTGCCCACTCCAATACTAACTCCAGAGCGCGGCGCGGTAAAGAACCCCGAATGACGCGAAGGTCCCGCAAGTCAATGAGGGCTTCGTGTTCGGCATAAAGAGCATGAAAGTGGGGCGGCGCATGATCACGCCAGAACATCTGAATCACGATACCATAGAACACGCTGATGGTCGGCATACATGTCCGAGACCGTCTTGGCTATTCTGCCAGAACCGCCACAAGTTGTCATCTGGTCCTTCGACGGCGATTGCACCGAGATGTCAGCTCGCCATACGATTCTGCGGGACTTTGGTGGTTCTATCTTGCGCCGACCGAAGCGCCTTTGGTCGTACCGACCGTATCTCCCGAGAGATTCCTGTTTTCGCTCCTAAACCGCTTCTCGTAACACGCGCGGATGCGCGCGCGGAGGTTTTCGTAATCCTCGAGCAGCCGCTCGCCGGCGCGGGCGTTTTTCTTCCCCTTGTAGCCGAGCGCCAGCGCGATGCTTTGGATCTTGGCCGGGTCCCGTTCCAAAATATCGATCGATTGCTGCCGTTCCAGCCGTAACCGGTGATCGAGGCGGCGCAAGAACAGATAGGCCCCGGACAGCAATCGATATTCTTCCGCGCCGACAATCTTGCGCTCGTGGAGCGCGCGCAAAGCGTCCAAGGTCGCCTGCTTGCGCAGCCCGCCGTGTTGGCGGCCGTGCGCGAGCTGGAGCATCTGGGTCAAAAACTCGATATCGACCAATCCGCCCATGCCTTTTTTCAGATTGAACCGGCCTTCGGTCTCCTTGGCGAGCTCGTTTTCCATCCGCGTGCGCAGATGGTCGATTTGCGCCACGTCCTCGTCCGTCAGTTCGCTGCCATAGGCGAAGCCGCGGGCGACCTCTTCGGCTTCGCGTCCCAGCGACGGATCGCCGGCGGCAAAGCGCAGCTTGATGAGCGCCTGGCGCTCCCAAAGCTCGGAGCTGGTCTGGTGATAATGGCGAAACGCATCGAGCGATGAGACCAGCGGCCCGGCGCGCCCCGAGGGCCGGAGACGCATATCGATCTGGTAGAGCTGGCCTTCTTCCATCGGCGCGGCGAGAAACGTGATGAGCTTCTGGCCGAGGCGCACGTAGTACTCGTGCGCGTCCAGCCGGCCGGCCGGACCTCCCTCGCTGCCGGCCTCCGCCGGCGCATCGTAGACGAAGATCAAGTCCAGGTCGGAGCTATAGTCGATCTCCCTGCCGCCGAGCTTGCCCATGCCGAGGACGGCGAAGCGCCCGCCCGGCAGCTTGCCGTATTTTTCGTCGACCTCCGCCGAGGCGAGAGCGAGCGCCGCCTCCATGCAGGCATCGGCCAGGCTGGTGAGCTGCTTGAACACCGCTTCGAGGCCGAGCTCGTTGCCGAGATCGTGGAGGCCGATGCGCAATAGCTCTTCCGACCTGCCGCGCCTGAGCGCGTTGAGCTTGGCTTCGAGGTCGTCGGCGTGCGCGACCGCGACGCCGAGATCGCGGAGCATTTCCGCCGCGGTCTTGCGCGCGCGCGCCAGGTCGGCGCGAATCAGGCTGTCGATGAGCTCGCGGCGCCGAAGGAAGAGGTCGGTCAAAAATTGGCTGCCGGCGAAAAGATCGATCAACAGATGCGTCGTCTTGGGATTTTCCGCCAAGAGCGTCAGGAAGCCGGTGCGCCCGCCGAGACGCCGGCTGAACTCGGCGAGATTGAAGAGCGCCCGGTCCGGCGCGGCAGAATGGAGCACGGCTTCGATCAACGCCGGGCCCAACACGCGCAGCACCTTCACTCTGCGCGGGCTCGGCGGCGAATAAATTTCGCCGTCGCGGACGCTCAACAGATCGCGATACGCACGCTCCGGATCGGGAAATCCGCTCGCCTTCAGTTCCCGCACGACCAGATCCTCGTCGTCGAGGTCTTTCCAAATATTTTCCCATCGAGAGATGCCCTTTTTCTGCCGCTCTTTCTCGGCGGTATAAAAGAGCCGGTCGAACGCGGCGCGCACGCCCTCGGTGTATTTCCGGTAATCGCGCCAGAATAGCTGGCGTTCGCTCTTGTCTTTGCCGGCGGAATAACCGAGGCGGCGGGCGAGAGCCGTTTCCTCCTCCTTCCCTTCGGGAATGGAATGGCTGTGCGCTTCCTGGACCATTTGAATCTTGTGCTCCACGTCGCGCAGAAAGGAGTAGGCGCGGCGCAAGCGGTCTTGCTCGGGGGCGGGAATGAAGCCGTGAGCCGCGAGCAGGCCCAACGCTTTGATCGTGTTATGCTCGCGGATACGCGGATCGTAGCCGCCGTTTACGAGCTGAAGCGCCTGGGTAAAAAACTCGATCTCGCGGATTCCGCCCGATCCGAGCTTGACGTTTCTCTTTTGATCCGCCGGGCTCAGCAGCTCGCGCTCGATCCGTCCTTTCATCTCGCGCAGCTCTTCGACGGTCGTGAAGTCGAGATAGCGGCGAAAGATGAACGGCTCGACCTCGCGCAGGAACCGGCCGCCCAGCGCGCGGTCGCCGGCGGCCGGACGCGCCTTGACAAGCGCCGAGCGCTCCCAGCATTGGCCCCACGACTCGTAGTAGAGGAGGGCCGAAGCCAGCGACTGCACGATCGGCCCCTGGCGGCCGAGCGGCCGCAGCCGCAAGTCGGTGCGGAAAACGAAGCCGTCCTCGGTGACTTCCCCCATCATGCGCGTGATCGCTTCGGCGATCTTGGTGAAGAACTCCCGCGGCGTGGCGCGGTCTTTAACGCCGCCTTGGCTCTCTCCGTCGTCGTCCTCGTAGAGATAGATAATGTCGATATCGGAGCTGAAGTTGAGCTCCGCGCCGCCGAGCTTGCCCATGCCGAGGATCACGAATCGCTGCTGGCGGGACTGGTCCGGCAGCCGCAGCGCGCCGTAGTCCTTCTCCACGGCGGCGCGCGAAAACCGGTAGGCGATCTCGAGCGCGCCCTCCGCCAGCGCCGTCAGCTCCCGCACCGTCTCCTCCAGATCGTGCGCGGGGGCGAGATCGCGGGCGCCGATGCGGAGAAATTCGATTTGTTTGTGCCGGCGGAGAATCCGGGCGACTTCGTCGAGCGGGCTGTTTTCGGTGAGCTTGAACGAAATCTCGGCGACGTGATCGGCGGCGCTTTTGCGCGGAGTATTGATCTGTTCGAGAAATATTTCGGGCCAGTTTTTTCCCTGGCGGATCAGGATGTCGCTCAGGTAAGCGCTGGAGCCTAAAAGCCGGATCAGCAGGGGAAGGTCGGGTCGAGGAAATTGCTCGAAATTTTTCCGGCCGCCGCTCTCGATCAGTCTCGACAGCTGGGTGCGGGCCAGGGCGGGCGACGGGCTTTTTTGGATAAGCCGGTCGATCGACCTGCTTCGAGGCGGGTCAGCGGGACGTTTGCGGCGCACATGATCAGGCTAATCCGGCTGCTTTCAAGGCGCAACAGGCTGGCAGCGGGTTAGTCCTGGCGGGCCGCTCACGTGCCTATGCAATGCGCGCAGAATTCAGCCTGCGGAAAACGAGCGAGTCGCGCCGGCTCGATCTGCTGATGGCATGCCTTACAGGAACCGAAACTCCCGGCACGGATGCGCCGCAAAGCGATCTCGATGCCTTCGAGCTCGCGTTGGAAGCAGGCGGCCAGGCGCTCGACAAGGTAAGCTTCGCTTCCGTTCCCTCGGTTCGGCCGCTCGAAGGAAGGGTGTCCGCCTACGTCGGCGCTTTCCTCTTCCAGATGTTTCAGCACCGGGAGGATCTCGTGGCGCCTTCGCAGAAGGTTTTCTTTACATGTTTTAAGGATGATTGTATCCATCGTTGACTCCTTGATCCGCTCTTTCAGATAGCAAAAGCCGTGCCTGGAATCGAATCGATGCGCCGACGATTATGCGCAGCGCAAAAGGAGCATGTCGACGCGATGTTTTCGCGCTTATTTTCTTTTAAACAATCAGAAACGAAGCGGCGCAGCAGGCGCCAAACTGTCGGGTAATTCAAACATTGTAGAGAGGATTTTCCTACAGCGATGGCGTAAAATGTGTGACAATAATTGCGCGCAGCGTCATTTTAACGTAGAGGTTGAAGCGGAAGGAGGACTTATGGCTTCTAAAACCTATCTCGTGCCGGTGGATTTTTCCCAAGGTTCGGAGGCGGCGCTCAATTCGGCGCT
Organism: Binatia bacterium; assembly: GCA_036506735.1. GTDB lineage: Bacteria > Desulfobacterota > Binatia > UBA9968 > UBA9968 > JAJPJQ01. The sequence goes on from DASXRG010000045.1 coordinate 6,428, forward strand.
CAGGATCGCGAAGGAGCACCACGGCAAGCTGCTCTTGCTCCATGTGGTCTCCACGGCTTTCACGTTTCCGCTGGAGACGGGCTTTGCCGAGGTTTTCGACGCCTTGGAAAAAAACGCGCGGCAGAGCATGGCCAAGCTGATCAAGCGCAAGCGGCTCAAGCCGCGCCAATGCCGGTCGCTCGTCGTCACGGGTGTGAACGCCGCCGATGTCATCGCCGCCGCCGCCAAGAAGTCGCGCGCCGCCATGATCATCATGGGCAGCCACGGCAAAACCGGCTGGCAGCGCTTTCTGCTCGGCAGCACGGCGGAGAGGACTCTGCGCTATGCCCAGTGCCCGGTTTTGATCGTGAAGAAATAACCGGCCGGCCGGCCGGTCTTTTCCCCGCTTGCCAACGGCGCTGCCGCTTAAATAGTATCCCGCGCTGCTGGAATTCATTAAGCCGCCAATTTTCGGGTGTCGAATTCTTTAACCCTCATGAGGGGCTGGAATCTTCGCGGTTGCCGATTTAATAGAATGACCAAAGAACAAGACGAAGGAGGAATCAAGATGAAAAAAATTCACCTCGCCGTCGCGGCGGCGCTGCTCGCTCTATTCGTCCTGATAACGGCGGCCGTGGTTCAAGCGCAGGATACCTCGATGAGTTTTTTTGTGACCAGCCAAGGATCAGGCAACGGGGCAAATCTCGGCGGATTGGAAGGGGCCGACAAGCTCTGCCAGACCCGCGCCGCGGCTGCCGGAGCGGGCAACCGGACTTGGCGCGCTTACCTGAGCGCCGGTGCGGAAGGCGGCAAGCCGGCGGTGAACGCGCGCGACCGGATCGGCGCGGGACCGTGGTATAACGCCAAGGGAGTCAAGATCGCGAACAACGTCGCCGATCTGCACGCGGAGAAGAGCAACGTTAACAAGGAAACTGCGCTCGACGAGAAGGGCAATCGGGTCAATTCCGGCGGTGACACGCCGAACAAGCACGACATCCTGACCGGCTCTCGGCTCGACGGGACGGCCTATCCGGCGGGCGAAGACATGACCTGCCGCAACTGGACCGCGGGCAATTCGACGAAGTTGCCGGGGAAGGCGCAGGTTGGTCACCACGACCGAATGAGTTTCTCCACGCCTGGATCGCCCTGGAATTCCGCCCACGCCTCCCGCGGTTGCGGCCAGGAAGACTTGATATCCTCCGGCGGCGACGGCTTGCTCTATTGTTTCGCCGTGAAATAGCAATCGCGACGGTTCATCTTCGTCGCCGCTGACGGCTAACGTTGACATGAGCGGCAGACACGGGCTTGCCGGTGGCTGTCTGCTCGATGGAAGGGCTAGGTGGCGCTTTCGATGTACTCAACATTGGCAATCCAGTTGCGCTTTCTTCGCGCGAGGCGAGACTCCTTCCCTTCACCATCGAAGCTTGCCGACGCACGACGAAGGCGCGATTGATCGACACCTTCGACGCGTTGACGTTGACAACCGCGTAAAGATGGCCGTCGATCCGGCTGGTGACGACGGGTACTATGCCGCACCGGGCGCAGGTGTGGAACTCTGCGGTTCGGGTACCGAAGGCTTACTTGGATACGAGCGAGGGAGATGTTCCCGCAGTGGCACTTACCGTGGATCAACATCCTTGCGATCTCGGTTGGTGCAACACCTAACGTTCCGCCGCGCTGTCGTGTGTGACGTAATTCTTCGGAATTGTATAATTGTTCTCGCCGCTTAACAACGAAAAAGATTTCCGGAGAAACAAAGCATATATCAGCTTCTGCCGTTACAGTCCGCCTGGATCAACCCGACTCGCCCCCGTTGACCTTCTCCAAAAAAGCGCTAGGAATTTAGTGAGAGGAAAGGAGGACGAATCATGTCGAA
>DASXRG010000046.1:0-7060 GCA_036506735.1 Binatia bacterium
GTGAGATGTTCGATGGCGGGATGCCAGTGGGCGGGTATTTTGTAGTCGGCGGGAAATTTCAACCGCATGATGAACGGCACCGCTTCGTTTGGCGGCCCCTCGATGACGGCAACTTTGGCGCCGGGCGGCAACGTCGGCACATCGGCCCATTTTAGCTCGTTGGGTTGTACCATTTGGTGATCGCCGGCGCCGTGAGTGTCGGCAGCACGGGTCTCAGAGGCGGCGCACACGCTCAATGTGAACACGATCGCTATTAGACCAATGAATGTCCTCATATTTCCTCTCCTTCTGGAAGCGAAGCCTCCGGTTGCCGCATGACCAGCCGGTAAACCCTTTGCACACGGCCGCCGTCGTTGCGGTGCTTCGCCTCCCCGCCGAACAGCGGCCCACATTACTCTAAAGCCGAATCGACCTAAAAAAGTTCCCGAAAATTTTGAGCTCGAGGCTTGAAGAGAGCCCAAACCAGCCGGTCGGGCGCCGGCTTTACGCCCGGCGGAACTTCACATGCCCTGACATTATTTCAATATCAGGGTACTGATTGCAGATTGACCGCGTCTATGTATGAATCAGTGCATGGCCGGCGGGAAACCACCGAAGGATGAAGAGCAGCGGACGTTTTCTCATGAGGCGATGACCCATCTCGATCATCTCTATCGGGTCGCGCTCTATCTGGCAAAGGAATCGAGCGACGCAAAAGACTTGGTTCAGGAGACCTATTCGCGCGCTCTCGGCTCCTACCGGCAGTTTACGCCGGGCACCAACATGAAAGCCTGGCTCACAACGATCCTTTGTAATTTCTTTTTTCACTATCGCGCGCAGAAAAAAAAGTGGCTCTCGGTGGAGGACAATCGCGCCGACGGCGAAGAGCCATCCGATTATTGGGAGCGGTTAGTCAGCGAAAAACCCGGCCCCGAAGCCGCTATTTTAGTGAAAGAACTGAAGGAGAAAGTCAGCGATGTCTTGAATAAAATTCCCGAGGAGTTCCGTCTCCCCGTAGTTTTGGTGATTATGGGGGATTTTTCTTACGAGGAAGCGGCGAGAATACTCTCGTGTCCGTTGGGCACGATCCGGTCCCGGCTCCATCGCGCCAGAAAACTGATTTACGACGAACTAAAGGAATACATGGATATTCAAGAGAGAAGCGAGAGGAAAAATGAAGTGCGAACAGGCGGAAGAACTTATTAGCGCCCTGATCGACAACGAAGCGACCGAGCCCGAGCGGGCCGCCGCCGAAAATCATCTAAGAGCCTGCCCGAATTGCCGGCGGGTTTATGAATGGGGACGCGCGTTGAACCGCGAGATTCGCGCGGCCGGCGCCGGCGTCGTCGCGCCGGCGGGCCTGAGGCAAACGATTCTATCGAATCAGCCCGCCGCGCCCGCGGAAGCCGATTCTTCCGAGGCCCGAAGGGACCCGATCTTTCGCTTGCGTCCATTAGTCCGTCCGATCTTTGCTTCGGCTCTCGTGCTCGCCATTGCCGCGATCCTCTTTTTCATGCCGCCATCCGGTCAACCGATTTCGCTGACGGCTCTGGAGATCCGGGCGAAGATTGATCGGGGGGAGATCCCCCTACAGAAGCAAACGAATACCGATGAGCTACACGCGTGGCTGCGGCATTCCGTCAACGGCGAATTCGGTCCGCTTGGATATGATTTCTCCCCGTTGAACGTGAAACCTATCGGCGCGACCGTGCAGGAAGTCGGCGGACGCCAAATCCTGGTCGCCGTCTTTAGAGGTAATGGGCTTTCCATCACGTGTTTCACATTTCTCGGCACGGAGGGAGATGCGCCCAAAAACGCCGCGGCGTTCTTTGACCCTGAGACCAGAATCAGTTTCTACAGCTTCTCGCGCGACGGACTCCACGCGGTGCTTCATCGCGAGGGTAACGTGATCTGCATGCTGGTTTCCGATATGCCGCCGGAAGAACTTCTGTCGCTGGTCAGGAACTCGTCGCCGCACAAGCGTCATCCGGTTCATGCCGAATAAAACGCTGCGGAGCGGCATTGATCGCCGCGATCTATCGGTGATTGTCCTGTAAACCGGGAACGCCACGAAGGCGACGAGAGTTTATTCCCGAATCAAGTCCTTCGCCAGCTTCATGATCGCGGCGCGCATGGGGATAAATTCCTCCGCCTGGGTGTTTTTGTATTTTTCGTTCGGCCGCAGGACGTTTCTCGTATCGCCGGGGACGACGTCCAAGCGTCGGCTGTTGCGGCTGAGCGTGTTGCCGACCCAGCTCGTCTGCCCTTCCTTCGACAGCAGCCAGTTGAGGTAGACCTTGGTCGCGTTCGGATGCGGCCGGCGGTTGAAGACCGCGACGCTGCCGAAGCCCTGAGAATAGGCTTTGACGAGGCTGTGGTCCTCCATCGACAGGAGGTTCTTGCCCACGCCCTTCTCCAGGAATATTTTGAGCTGGTCTTCGGGAAGCGAAATGCCGATGGGATAACGCCCGCGCACGACCCATTCCGTGAGTTGCCGCCGGTCCAGGGTAAAGACGATCTTTTGCTCGCTTAGAAGTTTTTTGAGAAAGTCTTCTCCGTAGGAAAGCAGAAAAATCTGCGCCGTGTTGAGCCCCGATCCTTCGCGCCGCGGATCGTCCCAGACGATCTTGCCGCCCCATTTCGGATCGAGCAGCTCTTTGAATGCTTTGAGATCGTTTATCGGCACAACGTCCCGGTTGACCCACACGATGTCCTGCGTCGTGCCGTCGTACGCATAAATGAATTTCTTCTCGGTATCGACGAAGCCGGCGTTGAACCCTTCGTGCCATTTGCCGTCGTCCAGGACGTCGGGCAAGATCGCCTCCGGCCGGAGCGGATCGAAAGCGCCGATCGGCTTGAGCGCCCCCAGGGGCGAGCCCGATCCGCCGAGATAGAGATCCATATTGAAGATCCCGGCATTCCGTTCGCGTAGGATCTTGGGTATCTTCACCCGTCCTTCGCCGCCGTCCCATTCGACCTTGATCTTGGGATATTTCTTTTGAAAAACCTCCATCAAAGCCAACCGATAGGTGTCGCCCGGGGGTCCGCCGATGCTGAGCTGCCCTTCCTTCTCCGCCGCCGCCAATATTTTTTTCCATTCGGCTTGCCAATTTCCCTGCGCCGGCGCCTCGCCCGAAAACAGCAGCAGAACAACGACAAACGAAAGCGCCGCCGCGACGCTGACCGGTTTATCCTTCCAAGAATCTTTCATAGGAACCTCATCAATACGGACTCGGCACCTGATGGGAGAGTCGAATCTCGCGCCGCTCGCGGCTCGACTGCAAGATCGCCAGACAGACTTCCAAGGTCGCTTTGCCCCAGCGGCCGTCGTGGGGCGCCGCCATGTCGGCGATAACGGCTTTGCGAAACTCTTCCAACTCGACCGCGAGCGGGCCGCGCCACTCGGCACACGGGACTTCGCTGACTCGATTCTCGTCATAAATAAAAATCCCGTCCCGCGATTGCCTCAGGTCTCCCCGCTCGCAACTCGCCACAGTGAGTCCGAAAAAGGGCTGGCGCGAGCCGCCTCCCTCGTTTCTGCCTTCGATCTCAAACGCCACCCCGGAGCGGCTGTCATCTTTAGTCAACAATCCTTCTCGAGCGGCTTTCCGGAGTTTTTGTCCGGCGCCGAGTGTGTTGCCATCCATGTTCGTCTCGTGGGTCAGCTCGGCATCGTCGAAATATCCGTAGCCGTTGTAGACCAAGGTGGCGGCGGTCTGGTCCTCGAATTCGAGAAAGGCGGAATAATTTCCTTCGGCGTCGTTCTTCGGGTCCCAGCGGCCGGCGACCGCCCTCACGCTTTTTACCAAACCGCCGCCGAGAAGCCTGACGATATCGACTTGATGCGGCGCCTGCCGGTAGCAAACCCCGCCGCCGAGCCGCGTGTCCAATTCCGCGGGCAGTCTCGGCCGCAAGAGCCACGGCGCGTAGCGCCAGGTATTGATCTGAATGACGCGCCCGAGCCTGCCGCTGCTGATAATCTCCCGCATCTTTCTGATCGGGGGATTGAGACTTCGGGTGTGCGCCACCATGAGTTTGACGCGATGCTTCTCCGCCGCGGCAATCAGCCGGTCGCATTGGTCCAACGTGATCGCCATCGGCTTTTCGACGATCACATGTTTGCCGTGTTCGGCGGCGATGATGGCGTGCTCGGCATGCAACGGGTTGGGCGTAGCGACAAAGACCGCGTCCACGGTTTTGCCGCTGCACATTTCATCGACGCTATCGAAGACGTCGATGCCGTGTTTCGCCCGGTACTGTTCCAACGCCTCCGTCCGGTTGTCGGCGCCGGCGGCGAAAACGTAGCCCGGGACTTTGCCGATCGCCTGGGCCACCGATCTGCCGGCGGTCCCGAGACCGGCGAGCCCGAGCCTGAGAGAAACCGCGCTCGTCATTTTACCGGCGTGGAGAAAATATCCGTTACCTTCTCGGCGCCCGCCTCGTCCTCGTTGAGAACCGGGCTATATTTGGTTGCCCCACCCTGCCGGCTGGCAGTGCCCGCGCGCCCGGCGAGCTTGGCCTGTTCGAGCTTGAGCTTGATGCGGACATTTTTTTCCGGGTCGCGCATCACGTTCATCGGATCTTCTCCGCGCTCCGATTTTTCCATCTCTTCCTTCAGCAGTTTTCTGTAGAGGATTACTCCCTTGTCCGAGTCGCCGAGTTTTTCCAGCGAGCGGTCGGCGATCGGCCCCTGCGTGTACCACATCGCCATATCCTGGCCGCTGTTGTTGTCCAGGAGCGGCCACTCGGGCTCGCCGTCTTCTTCGCGTCCTGGGACCGGAACTTTATAGAAGGGAATTTTTTCTTGCGGCGCGACTTCCACGCCGGGACGCGCGACGTAACAAGAGTACCACCAGTGCACGGTGTGGGTGTCGTCGACCGGCACGCGGATCTGGAAAGTCGGCCGGCGCACGCTGCCGCTCAGCAAAATCGTCGGGAAAATGATCGGATGGCCGACCTGCCAGTCCTCGTTCGCCTCGGTTTCTCCTTCCAGCACCCGCCGCTTGACGATGCCGTGCTCGAAGACATCGAAGCCGATCTTCTCGTGATGCTGCGGATTTTTCTTTTCGGCCTCGCGTCCCAAGCGCTCGAGGACGTAATTGTTGAAATGCTGGTGCAGCCACTCCACGTGCACCGGGTCGAGCCCGTTCTCCATGATCTGCAGCCAGTTGCAGGGCACTACGGCGACGCCGATGTCGCGCAGCGCGTCGTCGCGCACGAAAAGATCCCAGCGCGGCAAGAGCGGCGCGGGCTCGGGACCCAGATAAGCGAAGATCAACCCGCCCAACTCTTCCACCGGATAACCGGTAATCCTCACCCGCTCCTTGAACGCGCTTCCCGCAGGCTCCGCCGGCATCTCGGTGCAGCGCCCGGTTCGATCGTACTTCCACCCGTGATAGGCGCATCGGAGCCCATCCTCCTCCGGTATCCCATAGAGCAGCGACGCGCGGCGGTGCGCGCAGGTGTCGGCGACGAGGCCCGGCCGGCCTTTTTTATCGCGGTAAAGCACCAGCGACTCGCCGAGAATTTTTATCAGCTTGGTCGGCCGCTCGATCAGCTCCGAGGAGGCTGCGACGGGATGCCAGTAGCGGCGCAGCAGCTTTCCCATCGGCGTCCCGGGACCGATCTTTGTCAACGTCTCGTTCTGTTCGGCAGAGAGCATCTAGGTCTCCTTCATCTCGATACAAAGGACACGAAGGTCAGACAACCGCAAAGGAAACCCCGATAGATTTAAGTATCATCTATTTTTCCTTCATGCTCTTCGTGACCTTTGTGGCGGGCCGGCGTTGAGGATCGTATAAACAACTCTATACGCCGTCAAGGACTCTTCTTCAACGAGAGCAAACAGCGCAGTTGACCGGGAAATTCCCTTTGGATATGTTTCTTTGTAAGAGCGAACAGGAGCAACGATCATGTTGACCAGAGAAGAGAACGAACTGCTCACCCGAGTCGGGCCGGGAACTCCGGCGGGGGAATTATTCCGCCGCTACTGGCATCCGATCGCCGTCGCCCGCGAGTTGACGGAAGAAAATCCGGTCAAATTCGCCAGGATACTGGGAGAAAATCTCGTGCTGTTTCGCGACGGCAAAGGAAGAGTCGGTCTTCTGACGGACCGCTGCTCCCATAGAGGAGTCTCGCTGGCGTGCGGCAGAGTCGAGGAGAGAGGAATCGCCTGCGCCTATCATGGCTGGCTCTACGACGTCGACGGCAATTGCGTGGAGTGTCCCGCGGAGCCTCCGGAGAGTAAATTCCATCTCACCGTCAAGCACAAAGCCTACCCGGTGCAAAGATTCCTCGGATTTTTTTGGGCCTACATGGGTCCCTTGCCCGCGCCGCTGATCCCGAAATTCGATATCTGGGCCAGAAAGGACGGCAAACGAGGCATCTCGGTCTACCCGATCGTAGACTGCAACTGGCTGCAGTCGATGGAAAATTCCGTGGACCCCGCGCACCTGCAGATTTTGCATCTGGACACCACGCGGAGCTACAAGGCCGAGAACACGACACGCGGATTTATCGATGAGGTGGCGGATTTCGAGTTCGTCGAGATTCCTTACGGGATCATGAAGCGGCGCATCTTCAAGAGCGGCTTTGTCGACGAGCATCCGTTGATCTTTCCGAACAATCTCCGCCAATCCAATTCGACGCAGTTCCGCGTCCCGATCGACGACACCCACACCTGGCACGTTCACATTCTCTTCGAGCCGACGGAAGACGGGAGCGTCGTCGAACAGGCGGAAGAGGACGTGCCGGTTGAATATCTCGAAGCGTTCAAGGACCCGCCCAATGCCGTTTACCCGTACGCGCGCTACACGCTGCACAAGCCGTTGGCGCAAGACCACATGGCGTGGGAGACGGCGGGGCCGATCGCGGACCGCGAGCACGAGCGCCTGGCGACGTCGGACCGCGGCATTATTTTTTTTCGCCAGCTACTCAGGCGGGAAATCGAGAAAGTGCAAAACGGCCTCGACCCGATCGGAGTCTACAGAGAGGACCATCCGATGATCGATACCAAGCTCGCCGAAGCCATGTCATCGGGCCAGTACGGCAACCGCCCGTCGAAAAAAATCTGGACGCTCAG
>DASXRG010000047.1:0-11874 GCA_036506735.1 Binatia bacterium
CACACGCGCGGTGACGTCGTTGGTTTTTACTTCGGCCGTGCCGCGACCGTGGATGCCCGTGGACTCGTGCGGGACCTGCGGATCGGAGAAGGCGCGCCGGACGATTCTAGGCCAGGCGAGATCCTGTGGCACGATGGCGTCCGTGGGACAGATATCCGGCTCGGGATCGAAGCGGAAGCGCAAAAACTTGGCGACTTTGCGAATCGTGCGCACCATGACCGGATTGAGGTGCTCTTTCGACATGCCGCGGAAGCAGGCGAAGCATTCCACGCATTCGTCCTGATCGACGGTGGCGCGGCCAAGTTCGGGGTCGATATGGATCGCGCCCATCGGGCATACCGGCACGCAGTTGCCGCAGGCCACACACTTGTCGGGATCGATCTTCATACACGCCTACGAAACGAAAGTATCGATGGCTAAGTGCCGATTGTCAAGTTTCCGGCTTAGTATAGCTCTCTCACTTTTTTCGTTTCCTCGCGCGGGCGCCAGCGCAGAAGGTAAGTCTCGGCGCGATTGATGATCTCATTGCAGAGCACGACCACCAGGGCCAGGATCAAAATGCCGCCGAGCGCGCCGGTCGTGGAGAAAAGAGACGTGTTGTAGTTGATGAGATAGCCCAGCCCCTTGCTGGCGGCGATGAATTCGCCCACCACGGCCGCGACCAGCGCGTAGGGAAGGCTGATCTTAAGTCCCGTGGCGATCCATGGCACCGTCGCGGGAATCGTGACTTTCCAAAGAATTTGCCTTTCATTCGCGCCCATGATGCGGAGAACGTTTTTCAGCTCGATGTCCACGCCCTTGACGCCCGCATAGGTGTTGAAAAACGTGAGAAAAAAAACCACGGTCACCACCAGGATGACTTTGGAATTCGGCCCGATGCCGAACCAGATGATGAACAGCGGCGCCAGCGCGATGCGCGGGATGCCGTTGAAGGCCACGATGTAAGGGTCGAGAACTTGAGCCATGACTTCTCTTCGGGCCAAAAAGAATCCCATGGCGATGCCGGAGAGCGCGCCGATGAAGAAGCCCAGGAAGGTCTCGTACAGCGTGATCGCGAGATGGCCGAAGATCGAGCCGTCCGAGATGACCCGCCAGAGATAGTGAAAGACCCGCGATGGGCTCGACACCCAGAACGGATCGATCAACCTGCCCGAGCTCAACTCCCAGCACGCGAGCAGGAGCAGGCCGAAAACGCAGCGGTAGAAAAAAAGCCGTCCGCGCGAAATCATTGTTCTCGTAAGGCGTGAGGCATGAGGGGGAAAAGAATCGACTAACGTTTCACCCCTCACACCTCACGGCACTAAATCATTTGGGCAGAAAATCGTTGCTCACCACTTCCGAATAGGGCACGCGCTTTTTTAACAGTCCCGCCTGTTCCAACATATCCTGAGTGCTCTGCACGCTCCGCTCGCTCGTTCGGCCATCGGGACTCAAAGCCGGCAGCACGGCCTTTGCGCCTGCGAGAAGCAGCGCCGGGTCGGTTTGTCCGAGGAAAGGCTTGAGCGCTTCGGCGACTTGCTCGGGCGTGCTTTGCAGCGCCCACTTGTTTGCCTTAACGAGCGCGCGGGTCATTTTTCGGACCAGGTCCGCATCCTTTGCCGCGGTTTCCGGACGGACGACCAGATTTTCCATGAGGAACTCGGGGATGCCGAGCTTGTCGTATTCGGTATAGCTCAAAAACAAAACCGCGAACCCGCGGCTGACGGCGGTCTCGGGAACCGGAGGCGCGGTCAGCGCGGCGTCTACTTTGCGGTTTTCCAGCGCCGCGAGCCAGGTCGGTCCCGCTCCGATCGCGATCATATTGACGTCCTGCTGCGGCGTCAGACCCGCCTTGCGCGTTACGAAACCTGCGAGGTGCGCGGTCAAAGCCCCGGGATTGGTGAAGCCGACCGTGAGTCCCTTGAGCGCCTTGAGCTTCTCCGGCAGTGGCGTGGATTCGGTGATCCCTTTCGTCTTTGCGACCTCTTTGTTCATCGCCCAGTTGATGAACAGCTTGTTGAGGCCGCTGGCCACCATGAGTAGTTTTTTGCCTTCTTGGTGCGCGAGGACAACGTTATCACCCGTCGTAAAGGTGAAGTCCACGTCCCCTGCGATGAGCGCGCGGATGTCCGGCCCGCCTCCGCCCGTGGAGGTGATGTCTACCTCCAGTCCCTCGTCTTTAAAAAAGCCCTTGGACTGAGCGAGGTAGACCGGCGTCATGGAGTGGGCCACGACCGGAATGGTCATTTTAACTTTCCTCGGTGCCGGCGCTTCGCCTGCGCGCGCGGAGCCGGCCACGCCCAAAAGCGCGCTGCAAAAAATAATCGCGATCGACCGCTTCATTGTTGATTCTCCTTTCTATGCATCCGCCATGTTCACTTCGGGCCGCAACTGCCGCCAGAGCGTGTCGTAGACGTCGCGGAATTCCCGGCTCGTATGGATCTGGTAAACGTCGCGTGGCCGCGGGATCGGCACCGCCGCGACGTGTTTGACCCTGCCCGGGCGAGAGGTCATCACGATCACGCGGTCCGCCAAGGTAATCGCCTCGACCAGGTCGTGGGTAATAAAAAGAATCGTCTTCCGAGACGCCAGCCAGAGCTTCAACAGTTGCTCCTGGAGGACAATCCGCGTCTGAGCGTCGAGCGGGCCGAAAGGCTCGTCCATGAGAATCAGCTCAGGATCATAGATCAAGGTCCGGATGATGTTTGCGCGCTGGCGCATGCCGCCGGACAGCTCGTGCGGATAGTGCTCCTCGAAGCCGCTCAGCCCGACCTGTCCGATCAGTTCTTCCGCGCGCCGCCGCCGGGCGCTTTTTTCCACGCCGCGGATCTCCAACGATAGCTCCACGTTTTCGATCAAGGTCCGCCACGGCAGCAAATTGTCTTTCTGCGTGACGTAGCCGATTTCCGGGTTGATGCCGTCGACCGCTCGGTCGCGAAACAGAATTCGCCCCGCGCTCGGCGGCAGCAGTCCGACGACGAGATTGAGCAGGGTGGATTTGCCGCAGCCGGAAGGGCCGACAATAGTGACAAACTCGCCTTGATCGAGGCCGAGATTCAGCGTGTCGAGCGCCAGGACGTTCTTGCCGCGAACGCTAAACTCTCTGCTGACGCTTTGAACTGAAAGAAGCGGCGCCATTCGCTTTAAGGGGTGATCTGAGCGATCGAAGCGCCGATCCCGTCCAAAGATGTTTTTCCGTCGGCGGCCATGTTGTCACGTCGCGGAGTATCGTTGTTGCTGATGTACCCCGTGTTGCCCACAAAGACAATCGCGGTGGGAAATTCGAGCGGGCCCTTGCTATCGTTCTTTGTCACTTCTTGAACTTTTCCATCGGGCGTCACCGTGACGATGGCATTTCTCTCATTCGCTCCGACCCAGAGCTTGCCGTCCCGGTCGAACTCCAGCCCATCGGCTCCTTCCAGGAGCGGGCTCTGAGCCAGCAAACCCGGCTTGCCGGCTTTTCCGTCAGTGCCCATCGCTACCTTCCAGATTGCGCCACGAGCGGTGTCCGCGACGTAAAGCGCGCCTCTTGCATCAAAGATGATGCCGTTCGCGACTATCGGCTGTTGCGTCTTGCCGTCCGGCAAAGTGCGGGTGTAGTTTTCGATCTGCAGGACGGTCTCGGCAGGACCGCCGCCGGGCCCGACGCGGTAGATGCGTCCGGTTCGGGCGCCGGTCGCGTATAGATTGCCCTGTCGGTCAAAGGCGATTCCGTTAGCCGCTTCAGTGCCGGTTGCAAATGTTTCGGCGACGCCGGGCTTCTCGGGATTGAGGTCGGCGCGCTTGAGGCGCACAACCTCTTTAAAAGGATCGCAGGCGACGAAAAGATCGCCTTGCGAATTGAAAGCGACTCCACGGCCATCCGCACGGACGCTCTTTCCTTCGACCTGGCGATTTGGAATCCTCCCCACAATGAGCGGTTTCGGCGCTTTAGGGTCTATGCGTAGGATATTTCCGCTTACCCAGTCCGCGGTATAAAGCCGGCCCTCCCGATCCGCCGCGATGCTCTCAATGATCACCGTCCGATCCGCGCTCGCGGGATCGAGATCGACCAAAATGGAAACTTTCGGTCCCGAAGCGCCGGTACCGGCCATGCTACATCCTGAGGCCAAAGCTAAAGCGGCGAACAATGAAGCCAACGATTTTACTTTCACTCGAGTCTCCCTTCCGCAGCGTCGTGAATGCTAGACGATTCCACGGCGCCCAGCTTCGACAGCATAATACGATACCCGCGCAGGTTCATCCAGACGGCGGATTTTAGATGAATCGTTTGCCAAAGGGAAGAAGAAAAGAGGGCTGCCGGTGGCTACCAGCGGCCCTCTTTTATGGTGCTGATTACAGGAGATGCGCGCCGTTCGTTTACGCTACTACCAAGGGACTAATCATCGTCGTCATCGCTTGCGGGAATGCCGGCAGCGAACCAGACTAGGCCATCCGAGTTGCGGATAAGGAGCATGGGACTAGCGCAGTTAGCCGGTGGTGCCGGCGTGAGTACGTCGTCGATTTCGAAGTCACCGTTGGCCGCAAGCGGGACGCCGGCAGTGTTCGTGTTGCGTTCGGTAAACGGGGCCGCGGCCTCACAAATCAGCGTGGCAAAAACTCTTTGCCCGGTCGCTCTACCGACATTGTTGCCGCCACCCAAAATCAGCCCCTCTCCTTCGACCTTGATTTTCCCATCCTTCCTCACGCGAGCATCAAGGTCATTTATCACCCAGATCTGGCCGGCAGGTTGGACTCCGCGGACAATGTTCCGGTTTACCGTCGTGGCGGTCGCGCCCGTCCCCTGGCCGCTCGTGACGGGAATGACGCCAATCCCGCCCTTGAATCTCACGAGGGTATCACTCTCATCGTCAGCGGCCACGACCGGTAAGACAAACAACGCTAAAATCGCGAGCGCAGGAAGGAGCGCGCTCAAAAAAAGTTGGAACGATTTTGCTTCTTTCATTACGCCCTCCTTTTGCATGCTCTCAATTCTGCATGCTTTTAATGAATCGGCAACGGCAGACCGGGGATGATTAGCTGCTGGTCCATGCAGGAGATTTTCCCCCGTGCGCCGACCGCCCCTCCTTGATTGATCTCCCCGCCGCTATTGGGATTGTTATCTCTACGATTATTGTCGGAACTTGCGGTGCATAAGGTCTTTCCGTTGAGGAAGGGGCTGGTTGGGAACTCAAGGATGCGATTGTTATTTGCCGGATCGGTGGCGGCGTTTCTCAGATGCGTGGTATCGTTCAACGGATTGCGGAATATTTCTATCACGTTCCCATCTTTGGTTACCACGGCGACGGCGTTTCTCTCATTGGCATCGACCCAGACATTGCCCGCGACATCAAGGGCAATCCCGTCGGCTCCTTCAAGGGCAGGATGGCCCGCCAGGATGTTGTCTAGACAAAGCGTATTGGGAGAAAACACGTCGTCGCAACCCACATCGTCCGGGTCAACGTTCCCTGAGTGGTCAAGCCTGACTTTCCAGATCGCCCCGCGCGCGGTGTCGGCCACAAGTACCTCCCCGCGCTGATTGAAGACTATCCCGTTGGCCACCAGAGGTTGTGAATTCCCAGTATTCGAGGCCATCCGGGCCGCGTCGATCGTCCCGCCCGGCAATGAGCGGCGGTCTGCGCCGACAGCGGTGAGGCCGCTGCCGAATATCTGGCCCGCGCCGAAGCTCAGAGCGATTTCGATATTCGTAGCGCCCATTGGCTGGATGCGAAAGACTTCGACGCAATTTACTTCGGCGCCCAGCGTGCAATCAGCTCCCCCGCCGCTTCCTATTCTCCACACTCGTCCCTGGCCCGTGACACCGTCGCCGGTCCAGAGATTTCCATTCTTGTCAAAAGCCAGTCCATTAGTTCCGGGAACGTTGATGGCGAAATTTGTCGAGTTGGGAATAGCAGCGCAAAGCGGGCTAGCGGAATCATCCGACGCGCAGCCGGTCGGGTCGGGAGTTACTTTGCGGACGTTTCCGCCGGACCCCGCGTCCGCGATGTAGAGATTGCCGGCACTATCGAAGGTTATGCCCGATGGATTGCATGGCGAGGCGGCGGGGTTCGGTATGAATCCTACGGTGACCCGCGCGCCGGCAGGGCTGATTTTCCAAACTGGGCAGTTTTTCGTGGTGTCCGGCTGCCGCCCCGTTGTGTAGAAGTTGCCGACGTTATCCATCGTCAGGCCTTCAATAGCAAACGGGGTGATGGCTTTGGTTGTAAACGTTACATTGTCCGGGAACTGTTGTCCGGCTGGGGTAAACGGCGGCGGCCCGTTGTGCTTTCCCTTGTCTTTGGCCGACGCCCGGGAGGCTCCTGCGGAGATGATACAAAAAACTACCAGACAGATCAGGCCTTTGTGTTTCATGACTTCTCCTCCTGCTATTTGAGTGTCACGTCTTAATCGTCGGCCTTCCCTGGCTGGTTATTAAGACTATAATAGTTTCCGGCGCGCCAACTCTGCAGCAGCGCCGCACCTCCAACTACTCTCCTTTGTATTTTTCCGCACGGAAGGCTTTATGACAGGCGCCACAGGCGTCACCGAGCGCTTTGACCTTCGTGTCTATTCCATCATCCTTCGCCTTGGCTGCATCGGCCAGCTCAGTCGCAGCTTTCTTAAGGTTCTTTGCCGCTTTGGAAAAATCATCGGACTTCTCCCAGATGGCGTCCGTGGCTTTGGTTTTGCCATTGGTGCTGCCCTTGGGGAATGCCTCGACAATTTTATCCGCGTTGCCCACGATCTCTCTGGCCTTCGTTTCTATCGTGGCATAATCTTTTGTCTCCACGGCGCCCTTGATCGCCTTGGCGGCCGCGCTGTTGGACTTCATCAGCGCTTGCCGCTTGTCGATAACATCCTGCTGAGCGAAAAGCTCAGTGGCGACGAAAAGCGACAGCAAGGCAAAAAGCGCCGCCTGCAGCAGTCTGTAATGGTTCATGATGTGCTCCTTTCGGGTTGGTTTAGGTGCCTCGATTGACTTTTTTTACCTCGTTCAAAAGCTGTTCCGTGGAAAGGAGATCCTTCTCGTTGTTGCTCGGGCGGATGTCCTTGTAACGCACGATCCCCTCTTTGTCGATAAGGATGTAAGCGCGCTTTGCGTTGAGCCTCTCTTCGTCAAATACGCCGTAGGCCTTCAAGAGCTTGTGAACGACGGTGACATCACGTCCGCCGCTGAGCAGTGGGTAGTTGATTTTAAAGTAGTCCGCGAAGGCCTTCTGGGAGAACATATTCGTCGGCGTTATGCCCAACACTTCGGTATTTTCCGCCTTGAACTTTGCGTAGTTTTCGTCCGAACCGGACGCCTGGAGTTGTTTGGCTCAGGTCGGATCAAAATCGTTTCGGTAAAAATTGATGAGAACATTTTTTCCTTTGAGGCTACTGAGCTTGAATTTGCCTCCCTGAGTGCTGTCGAGCTCGAAGTCGGGCGCCTTTTCGCCGACTTCGAGAGCGGCGGCGGACACCGCGGTGACTAGAATAAAGATGATCGACAGGAATGCGTGCAGCAGGGCTCTTTTCGAGCGTCTCATGATCGGCCTCCTTTTACTTTGACGTCAAGGGACCGCAAACCATGCAACCCATCGTCCGAAGTCGTAAATCTATATCTCCTGGTTACCTGCGACGTCAACCCCCCTGAACGGGTATGTATGACCCTACCTTTGAGAGAGACTATCCAATGGCGTCTCTGACGGCTAGCACCGCCGCCTCGGTGCGATTTTTCACCTGAAGCTTGCGAAAAAGCGCCTTCAAATGCATCTTGATGGTCTCGCGCGAGAGGTTCACCAGGCGGCTCATCTCCTCGTTGCTCAGTCCTTCGGCCAAAAGATGCAACAGTCTGAGCTCCTGTTCGGTCAGACCGTATTTCTCGGCGAACTCTTTTTTCTTCTCGGCCTCCGAAATAGTCGAAGGCCGCGAAGAGCGCGGCAAAGTCAGATGGGCCAGGTAGGGCGAGCTCAGCGATTTGCCCTGGTAAGTATGGCGAATAATTTCGATGAAGTCTTTTTGGTCCGCGTCCTTGAGAATATAACCAGCCGCGCCGGCCCTTAGCGCCGAGATGATTTTCTCGTCGTCGTCGTGAATCGACAGCATCAACACCTTGGCCTTGGGGACCAGGCTCGATATGAGCTTGGCGGCTTTGATCCCGTCCATCTTAGGCATTCTCACGTCCAGCAGGGCGATGTCGGGCTCCCGCTCCTGCGCCTGCACGACCGCTTCCTGTCCGTCGGCCGCCTCGGCGACGACGCGGATGTCTTTGACGCCTTCGAGCAACTTTCTCAGACTTTGGCGAAAGAGCCGTTCGTCATCGGCGATCATGATTTTGATCGGCATAGGGCTGATGCTCCTCTTCGGGCTTTAGCGGCAGCGCGACCGAAACGGCGAAGCCGCCGCCGGGCCGGTTTTCGGCCCAGATCTTCCCCCGATGCGCCTCGGCGACGAGCTTGCAATAAGGCAGGCCGAGGCCGGTTCCGGTTTCCAGATTGCCCAGATCGCGGGAATAGAAGGCCTCGAAAATTTTCGGCAGATCGCGCTCGGGAATGCCGTCGCCTTGATCTTCCACGCGAATGACGGCGCGCGGCCCGTGACCCAGATCGCTGTCGACCAGCGACGTCGAGATACGGATGCGGCTATGATGCGGCGAAAACTTTATCGCGTTGCTCAGGAGATTGATCAGCAGGCGAGTCAGTCTCCTCTTGTCCGCCGTGAGCGAAATAGCGGGCGCCTCGGTGCGGACGGCGACGTCAATTTCTTTTTCCTCGATCTCCGGGCCCAAAATGTGCAAGCTCGTCTGAATCAACTCGTCGATGCTGAGCCGCCCGAGCGCCAGCGGCAGATCGCCGAAATCCGAACGGTAGATATCGAGCATCTCGTTGACCATGCCGATGACCAGGTCTCCCGCGCTCACGAGGTCCTGCAGAATTTTCTTGCGCTGTCCGCCGTTGGTTTCCGGCGGCGTCTGATCGAGGCGCTCCAAAGTTTTCTTGATTCCGAGCAGGGGATTTTTGAGGTCGTGGGCGATCATGTGCGCCATCGCGGCCCGCTTTTTTTCGGTATCGGCCAGCTCCTTGCTGCGCTCGTCGAATTTCCGCTCCAGCTCCTCGCGGTAGCTTTCGACCTCGGCTTTGGAACGGCCGAGCTCTTCGAGCATCCGATTGAAGGAAGCGGCAAGCGCGCCGATTTCGTCCCGAGAATCGATGCCCACGGCGGCGGAATAATTTCCGGTCGCGACTTGCTCGGTTCCCCGGACCAGCTCTTTCAGAGGTTTGGTCAAGCGCCGGCCCCAGATCCAGGAAATGGAAAATGCCAGCGCAATCCCGAGGAGCGCGACCGACAGCAACGCGCGCTGCAAACTGCCGATCGCGGTCGTCATCTCCCGCGAAGGAAAAAACATCGAGATCGTGCCTTCGGTTCCGCGGTCGGTCACGAGCGGCAGGCGAATCTCCAGTGAAGGCGACGGACCGTTGCGATGCCATTCGGATTCCTGGTTGCCGGTGTCCGCCGCAGGCGCCGCGGCCGTGGTAGGCTTTGCCCCTCTTCCCGGAGGATCGGAGGTATAGATTCGGTTGCCGACGGAGACGACGGTCTTCCCGCCGGCGATCTGCTCCAGTTTTTTGATCAGGTCGCGATCGAGGGCGTACCCGGCGCTGACCACGCCGAGGATATCGTTCCCCTCTATGCTCTCGGCGGCGCGGAGGTACACCCGGCCGCCGCGTTCCTCGACGGCGTAGTTCGACATGTCGCCGGTTCGGTGGAGCAGGCCCTGGATGTCTTTTGCCAGGACCGGTTTGTCGCCGTACACGGACGGATCATGGACGCGGAGGAAAATTCTTCCGGCGGGGTCGAGGATCTCGATAAAATCCATCTGGATCGATCCGACTAGCGGAAGCAGGTGTTGGAACAGGCTCGCGCGGTCCTTTTTTTTCAACGCCTCGCGAACTCCCGGCATCTCGGCGATCCAGTGCACGAGGCCGGTCGCCGTCTCCTGTTTTTCGCTCAAGAGTAATTTGACCTGCTCGGCTTGGGCGCGCGATTTTTCGGCGAAGCGCCGCTCGAGGATCGTGGACAGCGTTTTCGAAGTCCATAGAATGGCCAAGCCCATCGGCAGAAGAATAATCACCAGCGAGAAAAACAACAATTTATGCAGGACGCTCTTCATCGGTTGCTCTCGGCTTCATGCGCGAACTTTACAAACTCGCGCATCCAATCCTCGGCCAACGGTTTGGCGTTATTCTTGGAAACCAGCAGCAAGGGGCGAGTGAAAGGGTAAATGCCCTGCTGGATGTTCGCGTCGGTGGGAGATTTTCCCTCGATGGCCAACACTTTTACGCCTTCGGCTTGCGCCTCTTCCACGGCGACGATGCCGTAACCGAGAGAGCCGCGCACGCGCTTGATCGTGCGCAAGATTTTATCCTTGTTGGCGCGCAGGACGAAGGCTTTCTCCGGAGTGTTGAAGCCTTTGCCGAACAGCCGCTCGGCAAACATGCCGTGCAAGGCCGAACTGCCCTCGCGCGTCAGGGGGACGATGCCTTTGTCTTCGCCGCCGACCTCGCGCCAGTTGGCGATTTTTCCCAGATAGATCCTGCGGAGTTGTTCGAGACTCAGGTTGGTGACCTTATTCCACGGATAGCTCAAAAAAATGATGGCGTCGTGACCCATCGATTCGACGCGAAGCTGCGTTTGTTCGGCGCCGGTGAGATTGCGGGTGACCAGCCCGATCTCGATTTCTCCGCTTTGGACCGCGTGAACCCCATAGTTGGAGTTCGCGCGTCTGATGTCGATTTCGATCCCGGGATGGTCTTTGCGAAATTTTGCGGAAAATTTCTCGGCGAGCGGGACCAAAGATTGGGCGCCGCCGACCGTGATCTTTTGCTGAGGGGCCTGAGCGAAGGACCCGGGGGGCAGCAGGAAGAAGAACGCTACTATGGCCGAGGCGAAGCGCGCCATGCTCATACGGCTTTTACTGGGCACGAGGGTAAATATGGCATCCCGTCGACCCGTGTCAAGCCGCGTCGGCAGTTGTAGTAGTGGCGAGAAAAAAATCGAGTCTAGGTGATGGCTTTTATCGAGGGGCGCTCTTTCATCCGCTTGAGCCAGGCGCCCAGCCGCGACAAGGAAGGATCGGGTAAGACGCCCATCCCTTCCATACGCAGGAACCGAGGTATGAGCGCTGCATCGACGAGCGAGAAGTCTCCGGCAAAATAAGGCTGGTCGCCGATTTCGCGTTCGAGGCGCTGCAATAGATTTTTAAGTTCTTGCTTTGCCTTGTCGATGGTCTCCGGATTTCGCTCCTTCTCGTCCTTCATCATTTCATGGCGGATCTTTTGATAGGGGACGTCCACGTGATTCATCCCGTAGTCGGTCAGGATGCGGACCTTCGCCCGCTTGGCGTGATCGTTGGGCATGAGCGGCGGCTCGGGATATTTTTCCTCGAGATATTCGTTGATGATCAGCGATTCATATAGAACGGTCGTGCCGTCGACGATGACCGGCACCTTGCCGTAGGGATTGAGCTTTAAGAAGTCCGGTTTTTTCTGCTCGCCTTTTTTCAGATCGACCGGGACTGTTTCATAGGCGAGCTTTTTTTCCGCCAGTACAACCTTCACGCGCTGGCAATTGGGCGAGCTCAAAAAATCGTAAAGTTTGATCGCAGCCATGATTGCTCCTTGCCGGGATTTTTTCTTTGCTCCTTAGCGCAGCAGGCCGGCAAAGGCAAGGGAAGGCCCTGCGGCTGGATGATGTAAACAACATGGGGCGACGAAGGCGCGATTCACTGTCCGCCTCCCGGGATGAATCCGGCGTAGGTTCCGGAAAATGCGAATGAGTCGTAGTGCTCGGTGGAAAGATCGAAAACGGCGCCGAAATTGGCTAGGCCGCCATCACAGATAGAAACGGTTCTCGATCTCCACGGAGTGTCCGCGC
>DASXRG010000048.1:0-5998 GCA_036506735.1 Binatia bacterium
TGGGCCTGGATCAGCCGATTGTCTCACAGCAGCTCGCAATCCTCCGCGCCAAGAATATCGTCGAACCACGCAAACAGGGCACGGTCGTGCGCTACGCGGTGCGCGATCGAGCCCTCGGGGAATTGCTGAGCGTGGCGCGAAAAATTTTCAACAACCATCTCGCCGGCACGCAAACGATGCTGCGCGAGCTGACACGGGAGAGCCGCAGGCGATAATGCAATTGTTTTCCAAGATATTGAAGGTCGGCGTCGTGACCGAGCCGTTGGGCGACGCGGGAGAAGGCGTGGAGCTGGTCAGACAAGTCGCCGCGAAAACGCAAAAGATTTTGGGCCGCGCGCTCGGAATTCGCGAGGTGGACGCGGGCTCATGCAACGGCTGTGAGGTGGAAATCACGGGATTGACGAGTCCCGTCTACGATTTGGAACGCTTTGGCTTTCACTTCGTCGCTTCCCCGCGCCACGCGGACATGCTGCTGGTCACGGGACCCGTGACGCGCAATATGGAAGTGCCGCTGCGCAAAACTTACGAGGCCACGCCGGATCCGAAAGTCGTCGTGGCCGTGGGAGATTGCGCGAAAACGTGCGGTGTCTTTCGAGGAAGTTATGCAGTCGCAGGCAGCGTGGACGCCGTCATTCCGGTCGATGTCTTCGTTCACGGCTGCCCGCCGGAGCCCAGTGACATCCTGCACGGCATTCTGGCGGCGCTCGATCGTCTGCCCGCGAAGCGAATGCGAACATGACCTTCATGGGTATTCTGGTAACCGGAGCCATCTCGTGTTACCTCGCCGGGGCGGTTGCCGCGCTCGCGGATAAGGGTCGGTGGGGGCGAATCCTGGCGGCTTGCGGCGCGGTCACGGGCGCCGCGCTCACTCTCGCGCTGGGCGTCCTTGCGCTCGCGACCGGCTCGGTCTTTGCCGCCGTATTGGATTTCCTTCCACTCACCGGATTCGCCCTGCGCATCGACGGCCTGAGCGCGCCGTTTCTCATTTTGACCGCGCTCGTCGGAACCGCTTCGGCGGTCTACGGCGCGGGCTACTCCACGGTCTACGAAAATGTTTATTCGCTGCGCAAACTGGGCGCGCTGTTCAATCTATTGCTGCTCACGCTCACCCTCCAGGTCATGGCCGACAATGTGCTGACCTTTCTCCTTCTTTGGGAGGCCATGTCCCTCGTGGCTTATCTGTTGGTGCTGACGGAACACCGCGAGCCCGCGGCGATCCGGGCGGCAAACTGGTACATCGCGATCACGCACGTCGGGTTCGCCGCGCTGCTGGCCATGTTTTTGTTGCTCTCGGCGGGCGACCTGACGGCGGCGTTCGATACGTTGCGCGCCAACGCGCCTGACCCGGTGCGGCGGAACGCTATTTTTCTTCTCGCGCTGTTCGGATTCGCCGCCAAAGCGGGCTTGATTCCGCTCCACGTGTGGCTGCCGATGGCACACCCGGTCGCGCCGAGCCATGTCTCCGCGCTCATGTCGGGCGTGGTGATCAAGATGGGCGTGTACGGTTTTTGCCGCGTCGTGCTCGACCTTATGGGCGGCGGGCCCGCCTGGTGGGGCGGCTTAGCGTTGGCATTGGGAGTTGCGTCGGCTCTCTTCGGCGTTCTGTACGCTTTGATGGAGCACGATCTCAAACGCCTGCTCGCCTATCACTCGGTCGAGAACATCGGCATCATTTTCATCGGCATCGGCGCCGGACTCATGTTTCAGAGCTACGGGTTGATGACCTTGGCGGCTCTCGGTTTCGTCGCGGCTTTGTACCACACGATCAATCACGCCTGCTTCAAAGGGCTGCTGTTTCTCGGCGCCGGCTCGGTGCTGCACGCGACGGGGACGAGAAACATGGAGGCCATGGGCGGGCTCATCAAGAATATGCCGCGAACCGCGCTGGCGTTTTTGATCGGCGCCGCCGCGATCGCGGCGCTGCCGCCGCTGAACGGATTCGCCTCCGAATGGCTTCTCTTCCAGACGCTGCTGGGCGGCGCGCAAATCCCCGAGCCGGCGGTTGCGTTGACGATGCCGATCGCGGTCGCGCTGCTCGCGCTCACCGGCGGCCTGGCCATGGCGTGCTTCGTAAAGGCTTTCGGCATCACGTTTCTTGCGCTGCCGCGCTCGCGCGCCGCCGAACAGGCGCACGAATCTCCCCTTTCGATGCAGGCGGGCATGGGCATGCTGGCGGCGGCCTGCGTCGCGCTCGGATTGACTCCGTTTCTCGTCGTTCCCGTGCTCGGGCGCGCGCTCGCGGGAATCGAAGGGTTCGCCGGCCAGCCGGCGGTTTTTTCGCTTGCGCTCCCGCTCGACACGCCCGCGACGTTCGGCTCCATGTCTTCACCCTTGCTGGCGGCCGGATTGCTCCTGTTACTGGCGTTCATCCCGCTCGCGCTGTGGTTGATCGGCGCAGACCGCCGCACTCGCGTCGGCGACACCTGGGGTTGCGGCAGGATCGCGCAGACACCGCGCATGCAGTATACGGCCACGGCGTTCGCCGAACCGCTGCGGCGCGTCTTTGCGGAGCTGTACCGGCCGACGCGGGATCTCTCCATCGATTTCCATCCGGAGTCCAAGTACTTTGTCCAATCGATCGATTATCAGAGTGAAATTCACCCCTGGTTTGAAAAACTGCTCTATCAACCGCTGATCGATTTTTTTCATCGGATCGCCGACCGCGTGCGCGCGATACAGGCCGGCTGGCTGAGTCTCTATTTAACTTACCTGCTCGGCGGCCTGATCGCTTTGCTGCTGCTTGCCTGGTGGATGCCATGACCGGATGGTTCGTCGAAGTTCTCCAGGTTGTTTTCACCGTGGCCCTGGCGCCGGGTGTGGTGGGCTTGATCCGCTGGGTCAAGGCGAGACTTCAGAGCCGTTTGGGCGCGCCTCCGTGGCAGCCGTATCTGGAGCTCGGGAAACTCTTTCACAAGGAAGCCGTGGTGTCGCGCAACGCCTCGTGGCTGTTTCGCTTTGCGCCGTACGCCGTTGCCGCGAGCACGCTGGCCGTTGTTTTTCTCGTCCCCGTGCTCGTGGTGCCGCGCCGTTTGGAAATGGTGGGCGACCTGTTCGTGGTCGTCTATTTGCTTTTGCTCGGTACCTTCTGGCTGGCCCTGGCCGGCCTCGACCCCGGGTCGGCATTCGGCGGCATGGGAGCGAGCCGCGAAGTCACCGTCGCCGCGCTCGCCGAGCCGACGACCGCGACGGCCATCTTCGCGCTGGCGCTTGGCGCCGGCTCGACCAATCTCGGCGCGATCATCGTCGCGGCGCTGAACGATCCCTGGGCCGTGCTGGCGCCGGGGCACCTGCTCGCTTTTGCCGCGTTGTTTATCGTCGCGATCGCCGAGACGGGCCGTCTCCCGGTCGACAATCCGGCGACGCACCTCGAGCTGACCATGATACACGAAGCGATGATCCTCGAGTATTCGGGGCGATATCTCGCCTTGCTCGAATGGGCCTCGTGGTTGAAGCTGTTGGTATTCTTCTCGCTCCTCGCGAACCTCTTCTTCCCCTGGGGGATCGCGGCGACGCTCACGCCCGGCGCGGTTTCCTTGGCGGTCGTCACGTTGCTGTTGAAGGTCGGCCTTCTCGCCGTCGTCATCGCCGTGATGGAGACGCGCGTCGCCAAGCTGCGGCTGTTCCGGGTGCCGGAATTGCTCACGGCGTCGTTCGTTTTGGCGCTGCTCGCGATCACGTCGTCGTTCCTCTTGCGGTAAAGAACATGGACTCGCTTTTTTCCCAGCTGGCGGTGCTCGGATCGAGCCTCACGCTTATTTTTGCCCTCATGCTTTTGTGGCATCGGAGCGTTCGCGCGTACACCACGGCGTTCGCGTGGCAGTCGGTGGTTTTAGCGGGAATCGTAGCGGTCGTCGCCTATTTCGACCGCGATCTCCAGCTTTATTTGGTTGCGTCGATGCTTTTATTGCTGAAGGGATGGTTTATTCCGCGCGTTTTGCGGCGCATGGAAGAGCCTTTCGGCGAGCAGGAGCTTAAGCCCTACGTTAATACCGCGAGCTCGCTGCTCATCGCCGCGCTGCTCGTATTGTTCGCCCATGCGGTGTGTCGCCCGCTGGTCGCGGTGAGTCACCTCCCGACCCGCGCGGGGATGCCGCTCGCGCTCGGCCTCATTTTCGTGAGCCTGTTTGTGATCGCCAGCCGCAAGAAAGCGCTGACCCAAGTGATCGGCTTCCTCATGTTGGAAAACGGCATCGCCCTGCTCGCGGTCCTGGGGACTTACGGGATTCCGCTGGTGGTCGAGATCGGCGTCTTTCTGGATCTGTTGTTCGGCTTCATGGTGATGCAGCTGTTCGTCTACCGAATCCGCGCGACCTTCGAGAGCATCGACGTGGACCAACTCGGGCGCTTGAAGCATTGAGCGGAGACCGCCGAATGATTTTTATCCTGCTTTTATGCCCGCCGATTTTGGCGGCGGCAATCGCCGCCCTGGCGAGGCCTTATCGCTTTTGGGTCGGCTGGCTCACCGCCGCGCTCTCGTTCGCTCCTCTAGGCGCGGCGCTGTGGCTCTGCGCGCGCGTGCTGGACGGAGAGGTATCGACTCTCGGCCCGGGAGAATTCCTGCGCGCCGACGGGCTCTCGGCTCTGGTCGCCGTTTGTGTCGGCTTTGTCGCCGCGCTTGCGGCGTGGCTGGGCCCCGGATTGACGGTCACGGACGGCTACGCCGCGGCGGAGCGCCGAAGCTACCGCGTGTTCTCGAATCTGTTTGCGTTCACGATGCTCTTGGCGGTGACCGCGCATAACGTCGGCGTGATGTGGGTGGCGATCGAGGCGACGACCATCACTTCGGCGCTGCTCATCCCGCTCCACACCACCAAGGCCTCGGTGGAAGCGTCCTGGAAGTACATCCTGATCGGGTCGGTCGGTATCGCGCTGGCGTTCGTCGGCACGGTCCTGGCCTATTTCGATTTCGTCAACCTGGCCGGAGAACAGGCCTCGGCGCTCAACTGGACGTCCCTTCTTTTATCCGCACCCGTCCTGCACGACGCGGTGCTCAAGCTCGCGTTCGTCTTCATTCTGATCGGTTACGGCACCAAGGCCGGTCTCGCGCCGATGCACACGTGGCTGCCCGACGCCCATTCGGAGTCGCCCTCGGCGCTGTCGGCGATGATGTCGGGCGTGCTGCTGGCCGTCGCGATTTACGCGATCGTGCGCTGGAAGATCGTCGTCGATGCGTCGGTCGGGCGGGCGTTTACGGACGGGCTCTTGATCGTCCTCGGTCTTTTGTCCCTGGCCATCGCGGCGTTCACCTTGATCGGCCAGCGTAATTACAAGCGCCTGCTGGCCTATTCGAGCATCGAACACACCGGCCTCACTTGCCTGGGATTGGCGCTCGGCCCGCTGGGCGTATTCGCCGCGATGCTTCATATGATCAATCACACCGTGACCAAGTCGATGATGTTTCTGCTCGCCGGGCGGGTGCAGCAGCGCTACCGGTCGACCCTGATCGTCGAGGTGCCGGGTCTGGCGCGAACGATGCCGGTCACCGCGGGATTTTTCGCCGCCGGAATATTCGCGATCGCCGGACTGCCGCCGTTCGGTTTGTTCATTTCGGAATTTGCTCTCGTGCGCGCGGGCTTTGCCGCCGGCCGCGTCTGGCTCATGGCACTCGTGCTGGCGCTGCTCGCGGTGGCGTTCACGGCGCTCGTCACTCATCTGAATCGAATTCTTTACGGCCCCCCGCCCGAGCCGACTCCCCTTGGCGAGCGCGACTGCTGGCCGCTGATCCCCACCGGAGCGTGTATTCTCATTATCGTGATTCTCGGATTGTCGCTGCCGCCGCCGGTCAGCCGGCTGCTCAACAAAATCGTGGAGATCGCCTCGCCGTGAAGGATCCGGTCTCGAACATCAACGCTTTGGATCAAGTCTTGTCGCGACGGGGGATATCGAGCCGGACCGCCCGCAATAACGAGATCCTTTGCCGCGTCGATCGCCACGCCGTCCGGGATCTCTTCACCTTGCTGAGTGGAACCTTCGGCGCCGAGCTCCTGCTGATGGTCGG
>DASXRG010000049.1:0-2827 GCA_036506735.1 Binatia bacterium
GCCGATCGACATCGCCTGCACGCCCCAAGCCTCGAGCGGCTCGAGCGTCTTGCCGTCTTTCGACTCGGGCCGGCCCGTGATCCCGAGCATCATCGGCTGCGACGGGCCATAAATATCCGCGTCGAGCACGCCGACCTGGGCACCTTCCGCGGCAAGCGCGAGCGCGAGATTCGCCGCGGTGGTCGACTTGCCGACGCCGCCCTTGCCGCTCGCGACCGCGATGATGTTCTTGACGCCTGAAACAAGCTTGACGCCGCGCTGCACGGCGTGCGCGCCGATCTTGTGACTAATCGCCACCGTCACCTTGCCCGTGCCCGGCAGCGCGGCAAGCTGCGTCTGCACAAGCTTGCGAATTGATTCGTGCTGGCTCTTGGCGGGGTAGCCGAGGATGAGATCGACCGCTACGTTCGCGCCGTCGACCTGCACCTTGCGTACCGCCTTGGCCGAGCCGAAGTCGCGACCGGTGTTCGGGTCGATCAGCGCACGCAGACTTGCCTGGACGTCGGCCTCGGAAATGGGCATCGGCGGATGATCCGGAATAGTTTCGAGCAACGGAACAGTGTAGCGAAAAACGACGCCGCTCGGTACTCAGGGCAAGGTCGCTTTGCTAGAATGCATGATTCCCCTTCTGCAGCAAAGGTTTTCGCAACAATGCCCGGACGCACCCTGTTCGTGACCACGGCGTTGCCCTACGCCAACGGGCCTTTCCATATCGGCCATATCATGGAGTACATCCAGGCCGACATCTGGGTGCGCTTTCAGAGGATGCAAGGGCATAGCGTGCACTTCGTCTGCGCCGACGACACGCACGGCGCGCCGATCATGCTCAGGGCCGAAGCAGATGGCACGACGCCCGAGGAGCTCGTAGAGCGCGTCTCGGCATCGCATCGACGCGACTACCAGCGCTTTCATCTGAGCTTCGATAACTGGTATACGACGCACAGTCCCGAAAATGTTGAGCTGTCGCAGGCGATTTATCGCAGCCTCGCCGACGCGGGGCTGATCTACGCCAAGCCGATCGAGCAGTTCTTCGATCCGGTCAAGAATATGTTTCTCCCCGACCGTTACATCAAGGGCGAATGCCCGAAGTGCGGCACGAAGGACCAGTACGGCGACGCCTGCGAGAACTGCGGCTCGACGTACGCACCCACCGACCTCAAGAACCCCTATTCCGTTCTGACCGGCGCCAAGCCCGAGCTGCGCCGCTCGGAGCATCTGTTTTTTCGATTGTCGGACCCGAAGGTCGTTGCGTTCCTCCGCGAGTGGACGGCGCAGACTCCGCTCCAGTCGGAAGTGAAGAACAAGATTGCCGAGTGGCTCGGCGCGGACGAGCGCGGCGACAGACTTGCCGACTGGGACATCTCGCGTGACGCGCCGTACTTGGGTATCGAAATTCCGCCGACGCCACAATTTCCGCAAGTAAAAGGCAAGTACTTCTACGTCTGGCTGGACGCGCCGATCGGCTATCTCGCCAGCCTCAAGAACTACCTCGACACCGGCAAGGCGAAGTACGGCGAAACGCGCAAGTTCGACGAATTCATCGCCGATCCGAGCGTCGAGCAGTACCACTTCATCGGCAAGGACATCGTCTACCACCACACCCTGTTCTGGCCCGCGATGCTCGAGTTCGCGCAACGCAAGCTCCCGGACAACGTCTTCGTGCACGGGTTCATCACCGTGTCCGGCGAGAAGATGTCCAAGTCGCGCGGCACCGGCATCAGCCCGCAGCGCTACCTCGACGTGGGCATGAATCCCGAATGGCTGCGCTATTACATCGCAGCGAAGTTGAACGACCGGGTCGAGGACATCGACTTCAATCCCGACGATTTCGTAGCGCGGGTGAACAGCGATCTGATCGGCAAGTACGTCAATATCGCGAGTCGGGCGGCAGGCTTCCTCTCTAAGCGGTTCAATGGCGAGTTGACGAGGGTAAACGTCGAACAACCGTACAAGGGCATGGAATCCATACTCGAGACGCTTAAAGGCGCCTCAACTGAGCTCGCGGCAGCCTACGAAAACAGAGAGTACAGCAAGGCCATTCGACGAATCATGGCGCTTGCCGACGAGGCAAATGAGTGGTTCGACGCGGAGAAGCCGTGGGAGCTTGCGAAATTCGTGGACCGCGAAAAAGACCGCGAAAAGTCCCTTGCAAAGTCCTTTGATCTACAAAGCAGGTGTACCGTCGCGATAAATCTCTTTCGGCATCTGACCCTCTACCTCAAGCCCGTGTTGCCGGCTATCGCAAGCGCCGCGGAGCGGTTCCTCAATGTTGGCCCACTTACATGGAGTGATGCAGCGTTGTTCCTTCCCGAGGGCCATCGGATCGGTGAGTATCAGCACCTGATGACTCGCATTGAGGCGAAGCAAATAGATGCGCTGTTCGATGTTCAACAGCCCGCGCCCCAGCCCCGTCCCCCTCCCGCTGCCGGGAGCGAGGAAGCATCGACACCGGCGACCGGCTCAGGCTCAGCGACGATCACGATCGACGAGTTCTCGAAGATCGATCTCCGCATCGCCCGGATCGTCAATGCCGAGCACGTCAACGGCGCGGACAAGCTCCTGAAGCTCACGCTCGACATCGGCGACAGCCGCACGCGCACGGTCTTCGCCGGCATCAAGTCGGCGTACAAGCCCGAAGAGCTCATCGGTCGGCTGACGCCGATGGTGGCGAATCTGGCGCCGCGCAAGATGAAGTTCGGTCTTTCCGAAGGCATGGTTCTCGCCGCATCGGGCGACGGCCCGGGCATCTTTCTGCTCGCGCCTGACTCGGGCGCAACGCCCGGCATGCGCGTCAAATGATGCGCCGGCGCTCGCGCGCTTTGCGTCG
>DASXRG010000050.1:0-3034 GCA_036506735.1 Binatia bacterium
TTCGCCGAACGGCCCCTCGGGCTTGCGTTGCCCTTTGGGCATATATCCTTCGATCACGACTTCCGCATCCGCCGGCACTAAAAATTTATCCCCGAGAGTTTCCGAAGGAACCAAACGCAGCGGCGCGCCCAGGGTGCCGCCGGCGGTCTCGTAGTGGCTCTCTTCCGGCCCCACATGATTCGCCGCCCCCAACAATGCCAGCGGATGATGACCGATCCAATACGCCGCCGGCATATCCTCTCCCGTTTCCTCGCAGTAACGCAGGTTGTGCGCGTTGTGGGAATTCGGCGCGAGCCAGACGCGCACCTCATCGCGGTCAGCCAACCAACCGCGGTGCATGGCGGAGTTGTCGATCCCCGTATTGCGGTTGAACGTAAGGAAGTGGCCTTCGGTGATATAGCGTCCGGGATCCATGCGGTGATGGCGCAGCGCCGGAAAACGGCGCACGTCGATGTCAGATCCCTTTTCCACGACCTGCTTTACCGGAGCCTGATCACGCGCGACGACGATCGGTCGTTGGCGTGTTTGCACCCGTTCATAGCAGGCGATGCCGGCTTTCTGCATCTCCGCTCCCATGGCGCGCGCCAGGCGCAGTCGGCTGGCCATGAGAAAGGTGGTCAGCGGCATCATCGCGCGCTTGCCATCCACGATGACATTGTGAAAAACCAGCAGCGGGAAACGGTGCGCCTTTTCCAGCTTCATCGCCAGCGCCGCGATTTCCCATTCGGCGTTGAGCGGCTCCTCGATGTGCAGCACTTCATCCGGATACGCGCGCTCGTATTGCTCGATGAAACCGTGAAGATCCGAGCCGAAAGGGGCGCCGGCACTCGACGCGTTCGCGCTTTCAGGCAACGCCATGGAATTGCCTCCTTAGCTCGATGCAAAATTCATAATGCGAAAGTGAATGACTCTCGATAAATCTCAGCCGCTGATTTTTTAAACATTAGATTTTTTATTTCCGAGCGTTCTCGTAGCGTTTTGCGCCGGCGGCGGCAACTTCCCACAACCGGCTCGGCACGATCGGCAGCGCCGCGATGTGAATTCCCAGCGGCGCCAGCGCATCTTCGACGGCGCTGGCGATCGCCGCGGGCGCGACCACGGCGCCGCCTTCGCCGACGCCCTTGGTCCCGAGCAAGGTCAGCGGCGAAGGAGTTTCCAGCCGATCTCCTTCGATGTTCGGTAAGTCGGCCGCGGTGGGCTTGAGGTAGTCCATGAAACTGGTGGTGAGGAGCTGGCCGTTTTCATCGTAGATAAACTCCTCCAAAAGCGCCGCGGCGATGCCGTGGGCGGCGGCGCCATGGACTTGCCCTTCGACGATCGCCGGATTGATCTGTCGCCCGCAGTCGTGAACGACGATGTAACGCAGCACCTTGATCTCGAATGTTTCCGGATCAACTTCCACGACCGCCACATGCGCGGCGCTGGCAAAGCCGAGCTGCACGCGCACGCGCTTTTTCTCATCCGGATGCTGCGCGAGGGGATTGCTGTAGTAGTAGAGCGCCTCGAGGCCCGGTTCGCCATCCGGTTGTTCGTCCGCCAGGCTCCAGTACGCGCGAGCCGCAACCTGCGCGACGGTGATACCTTTATCCGGCGCGCCGCGAACGGAAATGCGGCCATCGCGCAGCTCGAGATCGTCGACATTGGCTTCTAACTGCGCGGCGGCGCGCTTGAGAAGTTTTTCCCGCACTTTGCGCGCCGCCCCGATGGCGGCCACCGTGTCATGGCCATGGAATTTGTTGGAGTAAACTCCGGAGGTCATGACGTACGGGTGGCTCGTCGAATCGAAGGTCGTGGCTACTCGAATTTGCTTCACGTCGAGCGCCAGCTCGTCGGCTACAATCTGCGCCAGCGCGGTGGCATGTCCCTGGCCGGAGTCGAGACCGCCGGTAAAAACCGTGGCGCTGCCGTCGGTTTCCAACCGGACGCGCGCGGCTTCGCCCTGGCCGCTGAGCAGCTGTGACGGACCGCTCACCAGCATGCCGTAACTCAGGTTGGAGCCGCCCGGCTCCACGGCCGTCGCGATGCCGATGCCGAGGAGCCGGCCGTGCTCCCTGCCCTCGCTCTGCTCGCGCTTGAGCTTTTCGTAGTCGACGGCGGCGAGCGCCTTGCGCAGCATCTCCGGATAGTCGCCGCTGTCATAGGTCTGGCCCGAGGGCGTGTCGTAGGGAAACTGGTCTGGTTGGATGAAGTTGCGAAAGCGGATTTCCGCGCGATCGATCTTGAGCTCCCGGGCTACTGCGTCGATCATTCTTTCTACCGAAAAGCACATGAAAGGTTTGCCGATGCCGCGATTGGCGACCACGGGGCAGCGGTTGGTAACGACCGAGTAGCCCTCGTAGGAAAGCGCGCGAAGCCGGTAACAGTTGGCGATATTGCTCAGCATGAGCAGATTATGGCGCGCGGCGAAGTCGATGCCGGCACCTTCGTTTTCAATATTGCGGAACTTGATCGCCAGCACGGTGCCGTCGGTTTTAACCGCCGCGCTCATCTCCATGATGCCGTCCGCCGCGTGGCCCAGCGCCAACAGACTCTCGCGCCGGTCTTCGATCCATTTCACCGGCCGTCCCGCCTTGCGCGCCAGCAACGCCGCGGCGACGATAAAGAGCGGCCGCACCTTGTTGCCGAAAGAGCCGCCCATCGGCGGGACGATCATACGGATCTCCCCCGGCGAGATGCCAAGGGCGGCGGCCAGCACGTGCAGATCCTGGGCCGGCTGCTGCGTGTGGCCCCAAATCGTGTACGACTGTGTGGCGGCTTCGTATTGCGCCATGACGCCGAAGGTTTCGAGCGGCGTCGAGGCATAACGATGGATCGTCACGCGCTCCTTGACCACGGTATCCGCCTCAGCAAAAGCGCCGTCGACGTCACCGTAGGGAAACGTGTCGTGCCAGAGAATATTCGAGCCCACCTCCTCGAAGACCAGCGGCGCGCCGGGCCGGAGCGCCTCCTCCGGCTCCAGCACGGGCGGCAAGGGATCGTATTCCACCTCGATTAGATCCGCCGCGTCTTCCGCATTAGCCCGGTCCACCGCCGC
>DASXRG010000051.1:0-8410 GCA_036506735.1 Binatia bacterium
CGATCCGACGATCTACAGATTCTATGAGCTGATCCAGGTCTACGGCCCGACGATGAAGGCGCTCATTCATGAAATGTTCGGCGACGGGATTTTGAGCGCGATCGATTTCGAGATGGACATCCAGAAAAAACCCGATCCCAAAGGCGACCGGGTCGTCATCACTTTAAACGGAAAATTCTTGTCTTACAGAAAGTGGTGAGGCGGGACGCATAATCTCTGGGCAGTGACTGACCGTAAATTAAGCAGGCGGGTCCTAGGAGACGAAAAATGATCTGGATTTCATAGCCATCGCAGTGGCACACGGCTTGCTCCTCTAAGAAATCAGGCAGCGAAGCTTCAAGAGCAAAGGCGCTCATCGGAAAACGGTGAGCGCTTTTGTGTTTTTAAGGAAGGCAAGAATGTCATTCGATGACAGCATGAGAAAGAAGGGGGCGATCATGGCTCAAGCATTTCCGCAGGCAAGGTCGATAGCGCAAAAAATATTCGACAACATAATTTTTCTCGGCGACATCTTCGCCGACCGGGAGGACGAAGAAATCCCGGATGTCCCGGTGCTCGAGCTGGCGAAATCTTTCGAGCTGAAAAACGGGGGCGCGCTAGTAGCGACCAAATAGATTGTGCAGACAGCTCCACCCTTCCTTTCGCCTCCTCTGGAAGGGCATGGGAGCAGGGGGTCTGGCCTGAGTCGACCGCTGAGGTCAGCCCCCGCCATTGCGAGTTAAACGGCCACCGTTGCAGTGTTGCGGTGGGGCCAAGGCGAAGGCGCCTGATTCTCATACGAGATCAGGCGCTTTTTTTGAGCGGCGATGAACAAAATCGAGGAATACAAGAAAGAAAAAGACGGTCTGGATGTCCTTGCGGATGTTCCGCGCTATGCCGCGGAGGGATGGGAGGCTATCACGGATGGCGATCGCGAGCGCCTCAAGTGGACGGGCGTTTTTTTTCGCAAGCAGACGCCCGGCCGCTTCATGATGCGCATCCGGATCCCCAACGGCATCAGCAACGCCGCGCAAATACGAACCATCGCCGAGATCAGCGAGGAGTTCGGCAAGGGCTTCGCCGACATCACGACGCGCCAGCAGATGCAGCTCCGCTGGTTCTCGATCGGCGACGTGCCGGAGATCTGGCGGCGGCTCGAACGGGTCGGCCTCGTCTCGCTCCAGACCGGCATGGACAACATCCGGAACGTCGTCGGCTGCCCCGCGGCCGGACTTACGCCGAACGAGCTTTTCGACGCTTCGCCGGTCGCGCGCGAGTTCACCCAAATGTTCGTCGGCAACAAGGCCTACACGAACCTGCCGCGTAAATTCAACGTGACGATCACCGGCTGCAAAGAAAATTGCGCGCACGCGGAATCGCAGGACATCGCGCTCACGCCCGCGAGCAAGATCATCGACGGCGCGGAGGTCAAGGGTTTCAACGTCGCAGTCGGCGGCAAAATGGCCTCGGGCGGTTACCGCATCGCCTCGCCGCTCGATCTCTTCGTCAGGCCGGCAGAAGCGGCGGCGATTTGCAGTCTGATCGTTTTCATTTTCCGCGACCACGGCTTGCGCGAGTCGCGCAGCAAGGCGCGGCTCGCGTTTCTGATCGAGGACTGGGGCGTGAGAAAATTTCGCCGCGAGCTCGAGCGGCGCGCCGACCGGCCGCTGCTTCCGGCCGGCAAGGACGAGCGTTTGAAGCAACGCACCGATCACGTCGGCATTTTTCGCCAAAAACAGAAGGGCCTCAACTACGCCGGACTCGCCGTGCCGGTGGGGCGGATCACTACGGGCCAGATGGCCGAGGTCGCGCGGGTGGCGGAGGTTTACGGCAGCGGCGAGATTCGGTTGACGATCGGCCAGAATATCATCATTCCCAACGTGCCCGACGGAAAAATCGGCGCTCTCACCGAGGAGCCGTTGCTCAAGCAGTTGCGCTACGACCCGTCGGAGATCATGCGCGGGTTGGTGAGCTGCACCGGAATCGACTACTGCCACTTCGCGCTGATCGAGACCAAAGAGCTGGCGCTCAAGACAGCGCGCACCTTGGAGCAGGAGCTTGGCAAGACCAAGCCGGTCGCGATCCATTGGTCCGGGTGCCCGGCGGGCTGTGGCAACCACGCGGTCGCGGACATCGGGCTCATGGGAAAAAATATCAAGCTCAACGGTGAGGTGGTGGAGGCGGTGGACGTCTTCGCCGCCGGCGCGGCGGGGCCGGCGGCGAACCCTCCGATCAAAATCATGGAAGACGTGCCGTGCAGCGATCTTCCGGCCGTGCTCAAGGGACTTGTCCGTCACGGCGCTTTCAACACGATGCGCCAACAGCTCTGGAAAATGTCGCAGCCATCGGGCGAAATCGCGCCGCCGGAGATCAAGGAGCCGCCGCCCGCCGTGATTCGCGCGGATGAAATTCCGGACAACGCGGCGAAGATGGTCCGGATGAAAGGAAACGAGATGGCGGTCTTCAAGCGCGACGGACAGGTCTACGCGATTCAAAATATTTGCCCGCACGAGGGCGGGCAGTTGTCCAAAGGCCGGCTCGAAGGCGACGAAGTCGTCTGCCCGCTGCACGGCTACAAATTCGATCTCAAGACCGGGCGCTGCTCGACCGACCCGGCGCTCAAGGCGAAAGTTTTCAAGCTCGTCGCCCACGGCGGCGGCTTCGTAGTGGAGGAAGAATGAAAGTAAAAAGTGAAAAGGTAACAGGAAAAAACGACGTGACGCGGCGCGATTTTCTCCGCCTCACGGGCACAAGCTCGCTCGGCCTGCTGCTGAGTAACCTGCCGAGCCATTGGATCGGCGGCGTTTACGCGGCCGACGGACCGGAAACTCCCAAGATCCGCTTCGGCATCATCGCGCTCACCGACTGCTCGTCGATTGTCATGGCGCACGAGCTCGGGCTGTTCAAAAAATACGGTATCGAGTCGACGATCTCGAAGGAAGCGTCGTGGGCGGTGATCCGCGACCGGATCAACCTGGGCGAGAATCAGGCCACGCACATGCTCTTCGGCATGCCGTTTGCCTCGACGATGGGGCTGCTCGGCTCGCCGAAAAAACCGATGATCATTCCGTTCGTGCTGAACCGCAACGGGCAGGCGATCACGCTCAAGAAAGAATTCCTTTCCAAGGGCATCAAAACTCCGCAGGCGCTGAAGCCCCTGGTCGATGAAGCAAAAAAAACCGGCACGCCGATGACGTTCGCGATGACCTTCCCGCCGGGGACGCACGCGATGTGGACGCGCTATTGGCTCGCCGCCGGCGGCATCAATCCCGATAAAGACGTGACCCTGATCACGATCCCGCCCGCGCAGATGGTCGCCAACATGAAGGTCGACAAGATGGACGGCTTCTGCGTCGGCGAGCCGTGGGGCGCGCGCGCGATCGCCGACGGCATCGGCTATACCGCGGTGACCACGCAGCAAATCTGGAAGGACCATCCGGAAAAAGTTTTGGCTTTCACGCAGGAGTTCGCGGAAAAAAATCCTAAAACCGTCAAAGCGATCCTGCGCGCGATGTTCGAGGCGAGCCAGCACATCGACAAGTTAGAGAACCGCGCGCACATGGCCGAGGTCGTGTCGCAGCCGCAGTACATCAACACGCAAAAAGAAGTGATCCTCGGCCGCATGCTCGGCCACTACGATTACGGCGACGGAAGAAAAGAAGAGGATCCCAACTACATGACCTTTTTCGTCCGCAACACCAACTTTCCCTGGAAGTCGCACGGCGTCTGGTGGCTCACGCAGTTCCGCCGCTGGGGCATGGTTAAAGAGCCGCCGGACTACAAGGGCATCGTCGATCAAGTCATCCGCCCGGATATCCAGCGCGAGTTGGCGAAGGAAATGGGCATCGCGACGCCGAAGGAAGACATGAAGAAAGAGACGCTCTTCGACGGCGTCGAATTCGATCCCGCGAAGCCGGAAGACTACGTGAAGAAATTTCCGGTCAACAGCCTTGTCTAGGAGTCGCGCATGACTAAACGGATCGATTTTTCCGTGGTGATTCTTCCCATGCTGGGCGTTGGGTTCGTCCTGCTCGTCTGGACGATCCTCAGCGCGACCGTCGCGCGCGATCTGCCGTCGCCGGTGAAAACCTGGCACGAGAGCAGGCACTATATCTTCAATCCGTTTTTCAAAGACGGCGAGATGAACCAGGGTATCGCCCGCTTCGCCCTGCTGAGCCTGTTTCGCGTCTCGAAGGGATTTCTCCTGGCGATCCTGATCGGCACGCCGCTCGGATTTCTCCTCGGCCTTTCGACCAAGTTCAATCACGCTTTCGATCCGGTGATTCAGGTGCTGCGGCCGATCTCGCCGCTCGCCTGGCTGCCGCTGGGGCTAATTATTTTTCAAAAATCCGAGCCCGCGGCCATTTTTACGATCGCGCTCTGCGCGATGTGGCCGACGGTCATCAACACGGCGGTCGGCGTGAGATCGATCAGCCCGGAATATTTGAACGTCGGCAAAGTCCTGAAGCTCTCGCGCGCCAAGATGCTGCGCAAGATCATCGTTCCGGCGGCGCTGCCGTACGTCTTCACCGGCTACCGCCTGTCCCTCGGGCTCGCGTGGCTCGTGATCGTCGCATCGGAAATGCTCACCGGCGCGCCCGGCGTCGGCGGCTTCTTGTGGCAGGAGTACAACAGCCTCGTCTACTCGCACATCATCCTGTCAATCATCTCGATCGGGTTGATCGGCTTCGGACTCGACCGCTGCATGGGCGTCGTCGAGCGGCGGTTTAAATCGGCTTGAAAGAAAAACCATGAGCTACCTGCAACTCAGAGGCGTGAGCAAAAGTTTCCCGCGAGCCGGCGGCGGGGAGCTGCAGGTTCTCCGCGACATCGATCTGGAAGTCGGCGCAGGCCAGTTCGCCTGCGTGGTCGGCCGATCGGGCGCGGGCAAGACGACCCTCGTCTCGCTCATCGCCGGCCTGGTCGAGGCCGACCGGGGCGAGATTCTCCTCGCAGGCAAGCCGATCCAGGGACCGGGGCCGGAGCGCGGCATCGTATTCCAGAACTATTCGCTGCTGCCTTGGATGACGGTTTTCGAAAACGTTTACCTGTCCGTGGACGCGGTCGCGCCGGCTCTTTCGGAAAAGGAAAAACGCGAGCGAACCGGGCGTTACGTCGAGCTCGTGAATCTTAAAAATGCCGCGGGTAAACGGCCGCGGGAACTATCCGGCGGCATGCGCCAAAGGGTCGCCGTGGCGCGCGGCCTGGCGATGGAGCCGAAGGTTCTCTTACTCGACGAGCCGTTCAGCGCGCTCGATGCGCTGACCCGCGCCACGCTTCAGGAAGAGCTGGCGCGGATCTGGATGGAAACCAAAAAGACCGTCGTCATGATCACCAACGACATCGACGAGGCGATTCTCCTCGCCGATTACATCTATCCGATAACGTCCGGGCCATTGGCTTCCGGGCCCGGCGCCACGCTCGGCGCTGCGATCGAGGTCGCCGCGCCCCGCCCGCGCCTGCGCAAGCAGTTCAGCGGCGGTTCCGAATATCACCGCCTCAGAAAGGAAATGCTTCGGCTTCTCGTCAATGGCCGGAACGGAGTGAAATCAGCGTCTCATTTCACGGAGGAAGAAAAATATTCATGATTCCTTTATTGGAATTCACCCAGCTCGGAAAAAACTACCCGGCGCCGCAGGGCGAATCGGTCATCGTCAAGGATTTCAATCTGCTCGTCGCCGAGGGCGAGTTCGTTTGCATCATCGGCCATTCCGGCTGCGGCAAATCGACCGTGCTGTCCATAGCCATGGGACTCAACGATGCCACGGAGGGCGGCGTCATCGTCGCCGGGAGAGAAATTTCCGGTCCCGGTCTGGACCGCGGCGTCGTGTTTCAATCGCCCGCGCTGCTGCCGTGGCTCACGGCGCGCGAGAACGTACTGCTCGCGCTCGAGCAGGTGGCGGGCGGGCGCTCGCGCAAAGAGAAAAAAGCGTCGGCGGAAAAATATCTCGCGCTGGTCGGGCTCCAGGACAGCGGCGACAGCTATCCCGACCAGTTGTCCGCCGGTATGCGCCAGCGCGCGGGCATCGCGCGCGCCTTCGCGCTGGATCCCAAAGTCTTGCTGCTGGATGAGCCGTTCAGCCTGCTCGATGTGGTAACGCGCACGGAGCTTCAGGACGAGCTGATGCGCATCTGGGAGCGCGAGCGCAAGACCGTTCTCATGGTAACCCACGACGTCGACGAGGCGCTGCTCCTCGCGGACCGGATCGTGATGATGACCAACGGCCCGGCGGCGACCGTGGGCGAGATTCTCGAAGTTTCTTTTCCGCGCCCGCGCCGGAGATTCGAGATCCTCAATCAACCCGAGTACGAAAGGCTGCGCGATCGTCTCATCACGTTTCTCGAAGAGCGGGCGGACATCCGGCCGCGGCCGAACGCTGAGACAAAAGTCCGGGCTCCCGCGAAGCCGAACGGCAATGACGGTCGCGGACAGCTTCCGGTCTCGGAGGAAGAACGGTTCGTCATAAAAAAATATACCGGGTTCAACCGGTTCCGGAAAAAGTATCGCGTTCCGGAGGCGCGCGGCAAGAAAAGTGAAACCCGGGCAGCTCGTCGATGATCGAGCGTTGGGGAAAATCGTATTGCCCGTACTGCGGCGTCGGCTGCGGTCTGCTTGCGGGCATAAAGAACGGCTCGGTCGCCAAGATCAAGGGCGACGAAGAACATCCTTCGAGTCTGGGCGATCTCTGCGCCAAGGCTGTCTACCTGCCGCAGACTCTGAAGACGCCGGACCGGCTGCTCTACCCGCAGATGCGCGACCGCCGGGACGGGCCTTTTGCGCGGGTTTCGTGGGACACTGCGCTCAAGTTTCTCGCCCTGCGTTTTCGCGCAATCATCGACGAGCACGGGCCGAACGCGGTCGCCTTTTATGGCTCCGGCCAGCTTACGACCGAAGAATATTACGTCGGCAACAAGCTCGCTAAAGGTTTTCTCGGCACCAACAACTTCGACACCAATTCCCGCTTGTGCATGGCTTCGGCGGCGTTCGGCTACAAGACTTCGCTCGGCGCCGACGGCCCGCCGGTCGCCTATGCGGACATCGACGTGGCGGATTGCTTCCTGCTCGTCGGCACCAACACGGCCGACTGCCACCCAGTCGTTTTCAAAAGAATCAAGCGGCGCAAAATGCGCGATCCGGACCGCATCGTACTGATTGCGATAGATCCGCGGCGCACTGAGACCGCCGACTTCGCCGATCTTCATTTGCCGATCCGGCCGGGCACGGACATTGCGCTGCTGAACAGCATGCTGTGCGTGCTGATCAACGAAGAGCTGTTCGACCTCGGCTTCGCGGTCAAACACACCCAAAGATTCGCCGAGACGATCGCGACGGTGAAAAACTATCCGCCGGAAGTCGCGGGGAAAATCTGCGGCGTTCCGGCGCGTCTCATCGAGGAAGCCGCCATGGTTTTCGGCAAGGCGGGAAGGGCGCTCTCGCTCTGGAGCATGGGGGTGAATCAGAGCACGGTCGGAGTGCACAAGAACAACGCGATCCTTAACCTTCATCTCGCCACCGGCCAGATCGGCAAGCCCGGCTGCGGGCCTTTTTCCCTGACCGGCCAGCCGAACGCCATGGGCGGTCGGGAAGTCGGCGGCATGGCGCATCTCCTGCCGGGTTACCGCGAAGTCTCCAATCCGGTTCATCGCGCGGAGGTCGCGCGCGCATGGGGAATTCCCGCCGAGCGGATTTCGGCTGATCCCGGTCTCTCTGCCATGGACCTCTTCGAAGCCATGGATGAAGGAAAAGTCAAAGCGGTCTGGATCATGTGCACGAATCCGGCCGTCTCCGCTCCGAATACGGACCTGATTGAGAAAGCCTTGAGAAAGACCGAGCTGGTCGTCGTGCAGGACGCCTACCATCCCACGGGGACGACGCAGTTTGCCCACGTTCTTTTGCCGGCGGCGCAGTGGGCGGAAAAAGAGGGCGTGATGACCAACTCCGAGCGGCGCATCACTTACATGCCCCAGCTTGTCGATCCGCCCGGCGAAGCGCTCCCGGACTGGAAAATTTTGACCCTGTTCGCGCGGGAATTGGGGTTCGAAGCGGCCTTTCCGTATGAATCCGCCGGCGAAATTTTCGCCGAGTTTATCCAACTGACCAAGGGCACCCCCTGTGACTATTCCGGTGCGAGTTACCCGAGGCTTAAAAAGGCCCCGCTCCAGTGGCCCTGTCCGAGTGAAGATCATCCGGGCGCGGAAAGACTCTATAGCGATTTCAATTTTCCTGCGGCCGGCGGCAAGGCGAATTTTATTCCCGTCGACCACCAGGCGCCGTTCGAGACGCCCAACGGGGACTACCCCCTTGTTTTCACCACCGGCCGTGTTAAGAACCACTGGCATACGATGACGCGCACCGCCAAAGTCGAAGCGCTGCGCAAAATCTGTCCCGAGCCTTTCTTGGAGATGAATCCGTCGGACGCGCGACACTGCG
>DASXRG010000052.1:0-43272 GCA_036506735.1 Binatia bacterium
AAAAAGTAAAAAGTAAAAATTCGGAAGGGGACGGGGATGAAAAGAACAAAACTATTGATGCCGTTGCTTGCGCTAGGACTTCAGCTTTTCGCGTCGGCTCCGTCGTTCGCCCAGAACATGAAGGTCGGCTATTGGACCAGCGGCTTCAGCCTGGGGTTCGGCACGGTGCTGGAGCAGATGAAATTCGCCGAAAAGGAAGGGCTCCAAGTCGAATGGGTGAGGTTCTCCGAGGTCAACGGGCCGACGCGCGCGATCGTCTCGAACGCGATCGACGTCGCCTTTGCCGCGCCCTCCACCAACTCGATGGGTATCGCCGCGGACGGCGTGCCCGTCAAGATCGTGCTGGCGACGCAGATTGCCGAAGCGCAAGTCGTCGCGCTCGACGCCTCGCCGATCAAAGGCATCGCCGATCTCAAAGGCAAGAAAATCGGCATGTCGCCGCCCGGAAGCGCGACGCACGCGATCACGACGGCGATCCTCGAACACAACTTTGGCTTGAAACCGGACGCCTACAGCGTCGCGCCCGGAAACGAAGCGCAGCTCGCGCAATTCCTGGCGCAAAAAGAGATCGCCGCCGGCGTGTTGCGCTCGGTTACGATCGCGCAGATGCGCGACGCCAAGCTGCGGCGGCTGGGCAGCATCGTGGACGAATGGAAAAAGCTGACCAAGGGCAATGCGCCGCCGATCCTGGCGGTCATGATTGTTTACAATAATTATCTCGCCAAGAATGCCGAAGCCGTGGCGAAATTCATAGCCGCGGCCCGCAATGCGCTCCAATACGGCTCGAAAAACAAGGACCGCGTCGCCGAGATGCTCGAAAAGGCCGCGAACATGAGCGCGGAGGACGCCAAGGCGTATGCTGGACAATGGGACGGCGCCTACATCGCGAGCCTCGAGCCGCAGGACATCGCTTCGCTAAGGCGGATGTACGAGATCGTTCGCGCCGCCGGCGGAGCGAAAAATGCCGTGCCGGATAGCGCGTTCGATGCGGGGCCGTACCATCGGGCCAAACAGACGGGCCGGTGAAAACATTTTTTATGTGCAAGCAGCCGTTTGACGAAGGCGGTAGGGGCGTGATTCATCACGCCCGGATGTCAAACACGCCATATATCGACTGCTTCCGGTGTCGTAGCTGCGGGGTTCTCGCGGTCTAAATCCCAACGTGCGGGGTTTGTCAAAATATATTGGCGGATGCGATTCAACGATTTCTCATCCCGGACAACGTGCTCGTAATAGTTGCGCTGCCACGCGAATTCCGGGGTTGCCTTGCGCCGAATCAACAGCGTCGATGTCGCCTTGTATACGCGTATGATTTTTCCCAATGTAGGGGCGTGATTCATCACGCCCTGGATTTTCATGTCCAAATTTGATTCGGGCGCAATGAATTGCGCCCCCACAAAGATAATACCATGAATGTGATTGGGCATAACGGTGAATGCGTCGAGGCAAACCGATGGAAAGCGAGAAGGCAATTCTTGCCACGCCGAGTTTACCATCTCACCGGCGTCGTTTAGTTGCATTTCTCCGCCAGCCACAGCGCCAAAAAAACACTTCCGATCGCGCGTGCACACGGTGATGAAATACGCTCCGGATTGCCTGTAGTCGTAGCTGTTTAGCCGAATCGATCGGCGGTGATGTTTGTCCGGATCGTATTTCATGGCAGCTAGGGCGCAATGAATTGCGCCCCTACTACAAAGATAATATATCCATTCGGTGCATCTGCGGTTTTCGAATGTAGAGGCGTGATTCATCACGCCCTGGTTCCTACGCGGCCAGGACGTCGCCGCATTCGCGGCAGGTCCGCAGTTGGACATCGGAGCGGATTTTGGCGGTCGCGGTCTTGACCGCGTCGGTCGGGTCGTCGAAGCGCAGCGAGACCTCGTAGAGCTTGTTGCCGCATTTCTCGCAAAACCACACGAAAAGATCCTGCTCTCCGGACCGCCGCTTGCGCTCGACGACGAAGGTCCAGGAGCCTTCGCCGCGTCGAGGAGAATGGGGCACGGTCGCCGGCAAAAGAAACAGCTCGCCCGGTTTCAGCAGCGCAATCTCAGGGTTCTTATTCGCGGGGATGTAGTGGAGATTCAAGTCGCCCTCGAGCTGATAGAAGATCTCGTCGCCCGGATCGATGTGAAAGTCCTTGCGGCTGTTCGGCCCGCGCGTGACGAAAGCGATGAAATCGGAATCTTCCCAAATCACGCGGCGCTGGCCCCAGTTTCCCCTATTTTCTTCGATCCATTGCTTGAGATTGAAATTTTTCAGATGTGGAAACATGCTTCCTCCTTCGCCGACCGGCGATTCGGCATGTGGAGTATAGATTCCCGCAGGAACGAAAATCAAGACGCTCATGAAAGCCTGGACTTGAGAGAGCGAAAGTTGTATGTGAGCGGCAGAGACTTCGACGACCCCAGCGCTTCTGACACGAGAGGAGGCCGACTCTGATGTTGAATGAGCATCATGCGCAGGAAAAAATCTTCTGGCCCGACAGCTGTCGGATGGCGGTCGCGTTGACGTTCGACTTTCAAGGTGGGGAGGACGTCAAGCCCTCGCCCGACGGCAAGATCAATCACGAGGAATACACGCAAGCCGAGTACGGTCCGAAGACCGGAATTTGGAGGATCCTCAGGATTCTGGACGAGACCAAAGTCAAAGCGACCTTCATGACCTGCGGCGGCATCGCCGAGAGATATCCCGAAGCGACCCAGGCGATCGCGCAGAGAGGGCACGAGGTGGCGGGCCACGGCTATCACCACGAAGTCGCGCGCGACTTGTCGCGCGAGCAAGAGCGGGACGTGATCCGGCGCGCAACCGATATGATCAAGAGCAGAAGCGGCAAGCTTCCCGTGGGATGGCGCTCGTGCACCCAGAGTCCCAACAGCCTGGAGCTGCTCATGGAGCAGGGATATCTCTGGAACAGCAATTCGTTTTCCTACGATCTTCCGTTCGTCTGGAGCGACGGAGAGCGCCACTTGGTCGAGCTGCCGCGCCAGCCTTTCGGCGACGGCAGAGTCTACGGCCATCGCGATTCGGGGAACGCGAGCGATGCGCTGGTGATCTGGAAGGGTTTTTTCGACGATCTCTACGAGGAGTCCCGAAACGCGCCGGCGTTTTGCACGTTCCAGTTCCATCCTTATATTTCCAGCCGGCCGGGCCGGGCGAGCGCTCTCAAAGAGATCATCCAGCACATGAAAAAGCGTTCGGGCGTTTGGTTTCCAACCGGGACCGAGGTCGCCGAGTGGTGGCTCAAGCAGGGTTTCTCGAGCCCGCGTCAGGCGCGCGCCGCCGCCGGCTCATAACGCCAGGAAGAAATCGGATGGCCCGCCCGGAAAAGAGAATCAGCCCGGTGGCCCGCGGAGTCGCTTATCGAGGTCTGCGCGACTGGCTCGATCAAGTGGAAAAGATAGGCGAGCTGCTGAAGCTCGACGGCGCGCACTGGGACCGCGAGATGGGCGCGGCGACCCAACTGTTGACGCAAAGCAGCAAGGGCGGCGCGCCGGCGATTCTCTTC
The DNA here is from genome assembly GCA_036506735.1 of Binatia bacterium. Taxonomy (GTDB): domain Bacteria; phylum Desulfobacterota; class Binatia; order UBA9968; family UBA9968; genus JAJPJQ01. The sequence continues at coordinate 3,506 of DASXRG010000052.1, forward strand.
GATGAGGTTCCGGGTTACGCAAAAGGATTCAGGACTCTCTACGGCCAGTTCTCGTCGATCAAGAGAGTCGCGCTGACCCTCGGCCTGCCGCTGGACTACGAGCGCAAGGTGGATATCGTCAAGGCCTACCACGAGCGCATGCAGAACATGAGCTTCTTGAAGCCGAAGGTCGTCAAGAGCGGACCGATCCTCGATCACGTTCTCGAAGGCGACGCCGTCGACGTGCTGAAGTTCCCGGTGCCCATCCACCACGAGTTGGATCAAGCGCGCTACATCGGCACCGCCGACCTGGTTATCACCAAAGACCCCGACACCGACTGGTACAACCTCGGCGCCTATCGCTGCCAGGTTTACGATGGCAAGACGATCGGCTGCCAGATCACCGAAGGCAAACACGGCAGAATTCACCGCGACAAATACTTCGAGCGCGGCCAAAGCATGAAAGTCGCCGTCGTGTGCGGCCAGGACCCGCTCCTTTATATGCTCTCGGCGAGTCCGCTGCCGCGCGGCGTCTCGGAGTACGATTTCGCCGGCGGCCTGCGCGGCGAGCCGGTGGAGGTCGTCAAAGGTCCCTACACCGGTTTTCCGATTCCCGCCGACGCGGAGATCGTCATCGAGGGCGAAGCGGCGCCGGGCCACGTCAAACCGGAAGGGCCGTTCGGCGAATGGATGGGCTATTACTCCGACGACGTCGTGCCGCGCCCTTACATCGACGTGAAGACGATTCTCTACCGCGACGAGCCGATTCTCACCTGCGCGCCGCAGCACAAGCCGGTGGACGAGACCGGCCTGCTCAAAGGCATCGCGGGCGCGGCGGAGATCTGGCACGCGCTCGAAGCGTGCGGCTTGCCGGAAATCCTCGGCGTGTGGAATCACGAGGGCGGGCCGGCGACGCGCTTTACCGCGATTCAAATCCGCCAGCGCTATCCGGGCCACGCGCGCAACGTGCTCCACGTCGCCGCCAACTGCGCCGCCGGCGCCTACAACGGCAAATGGACGGTGGTCGTGGACGAGGACATCGATTGCTCCGATCTGGATCAAGTGCTGTGGGCGATGTGCACGCGCTTCGATCCGTTGACCGGGATCGACACGATCCAAAGAGCCTGGTCATCCGGCCGCGATCCGATGTTTCTCCCCGGCAATTTCAACAACCGCATTCTCATCGACGCCTGTATTCCCTACGAGCGCAAGCTCAAGGGCAAGTTCCCGACCGTCGTTGACGTGAGCCCCGAGCTGCGCGCCCAGCTCAAAGCGAAGTTCGGCAAGATCTTCGGGTCGGTTTGACCGGCCCGACGGAACACGCGCGCCGGGCGATTCCGCAAAATTCCCGTTAATCCCATCCAGGGTATTTCCGCGCCTGAAACAGGGTTTTTACCTGATTGTTCATAATTGCCGGCTTGCTACTCTGCGTGTCGATAAATGAAAGTCGCGCCGCAAGAAGAGCTTGGCGAATCGTCCGTACAATTCGATCTCATGCCACGTTCGCAATCCGACACACCCAACCCGCGGATGGCCGACGGCCGGCGGGTTGTCCTACGGTTGCGCGATTATCCTTGCATGGCTTACAGGGGTCAGTCGAATTGGCCGCCGGTTTGGATGTGGGTAGGCGGCGAGAGAAACCAGAACCCGAAAGGCGAAATAGGAATTTTGCATGAAGTAACGCTACCTCCCGCCGGCGCGCCCAACCGCTGTTCTTTGATCGTCGAGCATGAGGGTGCGGTTTATCTCGGCTCTCTTTTGTTCGACGACCCCTCGTTTTGCGGCGACTTGGTCCAACTCCTGCGGAATCATTGCGGCCACTCCGTTGAACAGATCGGCAGCCTGGATCTCAGTCACCTCCTGTAGCATTCATCCAATCCTGTCCGGAATTCGCTCCTTTGAATTTGCGCCGGCTTGGCGTAATATCCGCGTCAGTTCGTTTGTCATAAAGGAGTAGCCATGTCTTACACGAGCTGGAGAGGCGTCATGGGGTTGATCAAGCCGACGATGCGGCCGGGCTCTCTGGAAGAGTTCATTCGCCTGCTGCCCGAGGGGATCGGCGTGATCCCGTTGTTCGTCGGCTTCAAGAGGGGAACGGAAGACGAGTTCCGCGCGGCGCTGGACGCCTACGAATCGAAGGTCGCCGAGCTGGCCGATTACAAGGTCGATTTGATTCATCCCGAAGGCGCGCCGCCGTTCATGGTCCACGGCTATAAAGGCGAGGCGCAGATCATCAAACGCTGGGAAGAGAAATACCGCCTGCCGATCGTGACCGCGAGCATGACGCAGGTCGAAGCTCTCCACGCCCTCAAAATAAAAAAATTCGTCGGCGTCACCTATTTCACCGGCAAGATCAACGATATGTTCGCCGGCTACTTCAGGGAAGCCGGCTTCGAGGTTCTGGCGATGGAAGGGATTCCCGTGGCGTTCGAAGACGTCGGCAGGCTTTCCTCGCAGGAAGTCTACGCGCACACGAAAAAAGCTTTTTTGAAACATCCCGGCGCCGACGGAATCTACATGTTGGGCTCGGGCTGGCGCACGTTGGATATCGTCCGCCTGTTGGAAGAAGATCTTCAAGCTCCGGTCGTCCATCCGGTGCCGGCGCGCGTTTGGGCCGTCGAAAAGCGGCTCCACGTCAGGCAGCCGGCCAAAGGCTTCGGCAGGTTGCTCGAAGAAATGCCGTAGCGCGATGCCGCGCGAAATTTATATTGACAGAAGCTAAATTCTTAGGTAAGCGTTAGCCGCGAGATTTTTCACAGCGGCAACAAAAAAGGAGGCGTCCCAGCATGGCGTACGATGTCGACCAACTATTGGGCATGTCTCAAACCGAGCTCGACGACCTCTTCAAAAAGAGCCCGACCGGCGAGATTCCGAACGGGGAGGGCGACGGCACCGCGATCGTCGCGCCCGGCACGAAGTACAGCAAGGAGATTGCGCAGTTCGTCAATCACTTTGCCTGGCAGGGAAAAGTTTTCGACGCGAAAAAGGGCGTCCTGAAAAACCGCATCAGCCCTTTCGGCGTCAACGCGATCATCGCGAAAGTGTACAAGGATAAAAGCTGGCTCGACGGCAAAGAGTGCATCGTCCTCGACTACTCCGAGACTTCGTTCATCGCGCACTGGATTCGCGACGAAATCCGCCAGATCGGGCCCGGTTTGTATTTAGGCAAGGTTTATTGGGATAAAAAGCGGCTGATCGATTTCGCCCTCAAGTTCTGAACCGAAGCTCGCGCCCTGCGCCTTCGCCCTCCCGTTCGTCAGCCGGCTTAACGGGCGCTTTTAACCCATGACGCCGCAAGCTAGTTTCATGGTGATTGCTCCGATCGATCCGGAGCGCGAGACCGCGTTGCGAACGTTGCTCGCGGCGATGAATCACCGGCCCGGCGTCATCAACTCGAAGAACCCGCTCGTGCCGTTCGGGCAACTCGAACGTCTCCATTTCGCCCGTTTCGTCATACTCGACGACCAGACCGTCGACGATATTAGAGTCGCCTACGGCGTATCGCCGCGCGGTATTCGGCGGCCGCTGGCGTTCCTCGGCGATTTCGACGGGCCGAGAGACGAATTCTTGGCCGATTTGGTTCGGCGTGCGGGCGGCGGGCTGCGGGAGATTTTCTCCCACTGCGAAGGCTTCGACCCGAGCGCCGACCTGCTGCGCTGGATGGAAGAGCATGAGCAACGGCCCGCCGCCATGTATGTGAACTGGATCGGCCGCACGGTGAAGCAGATTCGCGAAGAGAGCAAACTGCGGGACTCTTTGCTCGACCATATCCTGTCCAATACGGCCGCTCTCGCGCCCAAGGCGCCGCAAGCGATTTTCGCTGAGCTGAAAACATTCGTCGCCGCCGAGAAGGAAGCCGGACGCGTGCCGCTGACGCCGCCGGAGCCGACGCCGCTCGGCTGGCGCGTGCGCAACGCTCTTCATGCGGCCGTGCCGTTCCTGTTGCTGTTGCCCGTGGTTATCTTGCTGGTTCTGAAGCCGCTGCCGGTTCTCACGCTCGTGGCTCTTTTGGCCATTGCCATAGTCTTGCTGGCCGCGCTTTTCGCCGTCCAGCTTCGCTGCCATGAACGCGGCGACGCGGAGATGATCCCGCGTCACGATCCCGCCCACGTGCATAAGCTGGCTGATCTGGAGGATTACGGCTGCACCAATCAATTCAGCGCGCTCGGCGGCGTGAAGCCCGGTATTTTTCGCCGCTTGACCGTGGTCGTGGCGCTCTGGGGGCTGGACTACGCGACGCGCCATTTCTTCAACCACGGATTTTTGACGCGCGTCAGGACGATCCACTTCGCGCGCTGGGTTTTCCTCGACGGCAAGCAGCGCCTGTTCTTCGCCAGCAACTACGACGGCAGCCTGGAAAGTTACATGGACGACTTCATCAACAAGGTCGGCTGGGGATTGAATCTCGTCTTCAGCAACGGCGTATGCTACCCGCGCACCAACTGGTTGATTCTGGACGGCGCGAAGCGCGAGCAGGAATTCAAATATTTCATCCGGCGCCACGAGCTGGCGACCGAAGTTTGGTACAACGCCCATTCCGGTCTGACGGCGTTCGACCTGGAAAGAAACAGCCGGATCCGCCGGGGCATCGAAAAATCTTTCATGACCGACGACGAGATCCGGGAATGGCTGAGACTGATCTGATGGCGGCGCGATCATGAAGAAGGCCGAGATCGACCGCGGCGACGTCCAGGGCTTGGTGCGCTTCGGCTACGGCTGGATGGAGGAGGCCTGCTTCTTTCCGCTCGAAGTGAATGACCCGGCGGCGGCGCGCGCCTGGCTGCAAAAAATCTCGCCGGCGATTACGACCGCGGAGAAGCCGGCCGAGCTGCCCGCCACCGCGCTGCACCTCGCTTTCACGAGCGCGGGATTGCAAGCGCTCGAAGTGCCGCAAGAGATTATCAGCCAATTTTCTTTGGAGTTCGTGTCCGGCTTGACGGGAGAAGAGAGCCGCTCGCGCCGGCTGGGCGATTTCGCAAGCAACGCCCCATCCGGCTGGAACTGGGGCGGCCCGGGCAAGACGCCGCACCTGCTGCTGATGCTCTACGCGAAGGAAGGCCGCCTGGAGGAAAGGAAAAAAACCTTGAGCGTCGAGTTGGCCGGAGCCGGGTTCAAGTTGGGGCAGTGTCTCGAAACATCCAATCTCGACGGTTTCGAGCCGTTCGGCTTTCGCGACGGCATCAGCCAGCCGGAGATCGACTGGGAGCAAAAACGAACGTTGCGCGTCGGCAAGATCGAAGTCGAGTACGGCAATCTCGTCGCGACCGGTGAATTCATACTCGGCTATCTCAACGAGTACGGCGAGTACACCGACCGCCCATTGATCGACCCGCAGGCCGATATCAAAAACATCCTGCTACCGGCGGAAGACCGGCCCGAAAAGAAAGATCTCGGCCGCAACGGCACCTATATGGTCTTCCGGCAATTGCGCCAGGACGTGCGCGGTTTCTGGCGGTTCCTCGACCGGCAGGCCGATTCGAATCCCGAGCAAAGGCGCAACCTCGCGGCGGCCATGGTCGGCCGGATGATGGACGGCACGCGGTTGGTGCCGAAGAGTGAACGGCCGATTCGCGGCGTGGGAACCGATCTCGACCCCGAAGATAGCGCGCAAGATATAGCGCTCAATCAGTTCACCTACGAATCGGACGGCGCCGGACTGCTCTGTCCGTATGGCGCGCACGTGCGCCGCGCCAATCCGCGCAACGGCGATTATCCGTACGGCGCGCGCGGCTGGTTTACGCGCGTGAAACGGATCTTCGGGATCGGCCGCAAAGGGAACAACCGCGACGACCTGATCGCCTCGACCCGCTTCCATCGCATCCTGCGCCGCGGTCGCGAGTACGGCACAAATTTACCGCTGGAGCAGGCGCTGCGCGGCGTGGACACTAGTGCCGACGAGCGCGGGCTGCATTTTATCTGCCTCAACGCCAACATCGGGCGGCAATTCGAGTTCGTGCAGAATGCCTGGATGATGGGCACGAAGTTCGACGGTCTCACCGAAGAGAGCGATCCTCTGATCGGCACCCGCGCGCCGGTTCCCGGCTGCCGTTTGACCGACACTTTCTCCATGCCGCAGGAAAACGGCGTGCGGCGGCGCATTTCCGGTTTGCCGCAGTTCGTGACGGTGCGCGGCGGCGCTTACTTCTTTCTGCCGAGCATCCGCGCCTTGCGCTATATCGCCAGTCGACAAAAATGATGAATGTTGAATTTTGATTGTTGAATTGAAATTCGAAACTCAACCCTTCGAGAGCCTCAGGGTTGATCCTGAGCCGTGTCGAATGGGTCAAAATTTAAAATTCATAATTGCGTTAGCTAAGCACGCGGCGGATTTCGGCCGTGAGCTTTTCCGGCGCCTCCAGGTCGACGAAGTGGCCCACGCCGGGAAGCGGCCGGAAGTCGACTTCGCGACCCGCGTCGAGCGCGCTGTTCATCGCAACGCGGGCCGACAACGCGCCGTCCTTCGCGCCCCACACGAGCGTAACGGGAACGGCGATCGGCGTCGCGTAAACGGCTTCCAGCCGCGCGCGTTTCTGCGCCACGAGCTGCGTGCTTACCATCTCGCGGTAGTAGTTGATCGGCCCGCGGAAATCTTCGGGCTTCTGAAACCGCGCCACCAGCTCATCCACCAGCGCCACGTTCATCGTTCCCTTGCGGCCTTCCCGCAACGTGAAAGAAAGCTTCAGTAACTGTCTGCCGAGCGGTGTGGTCATAAACGCTTCGGGCAGCCACGGGATCTCGAAGAACGGCACCCAGGGAATGCGAATGGTTTGGAAATCCTCGAAGCGGAGCACGGCGCGCACCAGCGTCTTCGGATGCGTGCAGTTGACCACGACGAGCTTGCGGATGAGATGGGCGTAGCGGTGCGCGAAGATCCACCCGAGCGCGCCGCCCCAGTCGTGCGAGACGATGAGCGGGCGCTCGATGCCGAGCGTCTCGATCAGCGCCTTAACGTCGTCGGTGAGGGTGAAAACGTCGTAGCCGCCGGCCGGACGATCGGTCTCGCCGTAGCCGCGCAGGTCCGGCGCGTAGATGCGCGCCTCGCCGAGCAATTCCATCACCGGCCGCCAGCTCATCCAACCTTCGGGAAAACCATGCAGGCAAAAAATCGGCGGCGCGCCCTCCGGTCCCGCCACGGCGACGTGAAAGTTGATGCCGTTAGACTGGACTCGCCTGTGCTCGATGCTTGCCGTCATGCGTCCTCCGCCGGAGCTACTTTCGGTAAGCGTCCCGGATGAAGCGCGGGTTGTGCTTGAAGAACAACCGGTAGTCGCCGTATCTCGAAGCGATGAACTCCGACTCGGTCGCGAGCGCGCCGATCTTCTTTGCGTGCGGCAACAACGCCTCCACGCCCGTTTCCTTGAGATCGGTTTCCTGCGGCTCGGTCAAGGCGAAGATTTCATAAATAGTCGCGGCGATCTTGATGTTGCGCGCCAGATCGTCGCGAAAATCGATCGATGGATCGGAAGCGTCTTGCGCCTGCGGCGTCGGGCGAAAAATGACCCGGTAGGGCGCGACGATCTTGTCGGCCGCGACTGAATTGCCGTTCGTATGTACGGCGGCGAGATTTTCCAGCGGCTGATGCAGCCCTTTGCCGGTCTCCACCACCTTCTCGAATCTCCGTTTCACCGCGCGCATGATGATGTTGAGAGAGCTCGGCGCAGGCAGAATGTTGGTAAAGGGATTTTGAAAGACCGAATTTTGCGAACGGGTGCCAAAGAAGCCGCCGAGCGACTGCTGGCGGTCGAGTTTGCGCATGACAACGAGGTTCTCCGAAGCATGGTCGCCATCGACCGGAAATTTAATTCCCAAGCCCGGCACGATGCCCACCCCGGCCACCGGACCGGCGTAGGAAAATCGGGCGAGCCCGTGGGCGGTCTCGGCGAGAATCCCGGTGTAAGGCGTTTCCGGCTCGGGAGTGAATACGATCTTCGCGGTGGCCCCGTACGTATGAAATAGCTTCCGCTTGGGCGTCTCCAGCTCATCGCCGGTGCGCGTCAGAGTCTCGCTCAATAAATGATTCGCGATCGAGTCCAGCGCCGACTTCGAGAACTGGACCACTCCGCCGATGACATCGGGGCGCGGCCCATTTTTGTCGTCGCCGTAGGCCGTCGGCCGAATTCCCTGGTCGAATAAATAATCGCGCTTTTCCCGCGCAGTCAACTCTGAATATTTGAGTCGCCGGCCGTTCCTGACGATCTCGTTATCGATAATGGACGGCGTGTCCTTATACGCCGCGGTCGAAATCATTCGAACACCTCGTCTCCCGTCGGCTCGATATGCGCCCTGTCGTTCATCGCCTGGCGCAAGTGGGAAAGCTCCTGATAAATTCTGCGCCGGCCCCGGTTTTGATTGCCCAACGGCCGGTGCTCGGGCAAGCAGTGCCAGGGGTTGATGGAAAGGTTGTGGGCGAAGGCGAGTTGCGCCGGTGAATCGAACTCCTGGCGCGGCAGCTTGAGGGTCGCGACCGCCACCGGCGGCGAAAGTTTTTCCGGCCAACGCACCGAACCGTGCTCGACCGGCATGCGCCACGGGTCCGTCTGGGGTTGGATCAGGAAATCGAATTCGACCTCGTGCCGCGCCAAGGTGGCCGCCATCGTTTCGCGCAAATAATTATCCGGCGGCCGCAGCGGCAGGCGCGGCACGCGGCTGCGCGCGTCGGATTTCGGCCGCACCATGTACTGCATCGCCTGTCCCTCGCCCAGAAGGTAAGACACACAGCTCCAATAGCCGGTTTCGAGCGGGCTCGTCTGGGTCCTGGCCCACAAGCCTTGCATGACGCCGTCGAGGATATGGGAATCGAAGGGATTGATGAAATAGAAAAGCGGCAGGTCTTTGCGGCTGGCGACTTGCAGCTTGGCGTTCTCGATCACGTTGGGCGTCGTGAAGGTGGGCGCGCTGATGCCGCTGAAGTCCTGGGTGAATTTTTCGTCTTCCAAAAGCTTCGGCCCCGGAACGCCCATGAGCTTGATGCCGATGCTGAGCACGCCCACGTCTTCGATATCCGGCGGGCTCGCCGGCCCGGGACCGCCGAAGCGCACCCAGGCGCGAAACGTCCGCGGCGCGGCGAAAACGCCGCGGCGCAGCGGCGCAGGAACGTCGCTCCGGACGGTGAACTCGCCGCGGACCACGCCGTGGGTTTTGGTATTGCCGGCGCGCTCGAAGTTTCCCGGCGTATAATGATCGCGCATGTAGGCCGCCATGTCGCGAATAATCGAATCCACCAGATCGGTCTCGCCGGGGATAAGCTTTTCCTCCGCGCGCCCCAGCCGCTCGTCGTGACGCCGGCCGTTGATCGAGGCTTGGACCAGCCGTGCAAGCGGCTCGCGAAAGACCGCGTCGAAGGCGGGGCGAAAGAAAGGATCGAACCGGCGCTCGATCTTTAAAAACACGAGCAGCCCGTCGTGCAGCGACCGCAAAAATCCCATGCTGGCTGGCATTTTCTTTTTTGCCGGCGGCGTTGGCGCGGCTGCGCCGATTCGCGGCCGTCGAACCCGTGAGCCGGCGCGAGTTTAACGCACGGACCGTGCGCGAAGCAATAGTAATCATTTATATTGTGCTTGCGTTTTTTAGCCCAGTTGCGCTATTTTCGACGGGCGCGGCGTGTGGCGGGGTAAAAAAGTTTCTCTACCACCATTTTCAACCGGGAGTCGATATGAAAATCCAGCGGATATTGGCGGCGGCCGTCCTGAGCCTCGGACTGCTCTCGGCGGGCTGCCGCCAGAAGGCCGCCGCGCCGGGCAAGGTGCAGGACGAGGCGATGAAAGCGGGCCGCGCCGCCGCGAGCTTTCCGGCGGCCGAGGAAGACTATTTCCACGACATGGATCGCGGCGGTCAACTGACGGCCAACGAGATCAAGGGCCGCAACACCTGGATCGTCTGGACCGGCGGCAACGACCGCTTCTGGGATTACCTGGCGAGTCACAGTTTCGGCGCGCTGGATTTCCTGAAAACGTTATCCTCCCATCCGGACGCCAGCCTCAAGCATTTCAGCCGCAGCAATCGCTGGCTTTATCTCGGTCTCGTCAACGAGCCGTGCTTCGACAAAGCGACCGGACCGCGCGAGGACCGTTACGGTCTTTGGCTCGACACGCGGCGCAAGGACTGCCCGCCCGATCCGTTCGAGAACGAACAAAAATATCCGGGCGTGAAGATCGGCGCGCGCGGCAAGAACATTCCGGTGGGGTCGTACTACGGCTACGCGACGGGAATCGTCGGCCTGCGCCTCTTCCCTAACCCGGATTTCGACGACAAGGCACAGCAGAAATGGGACTCGGTGCGCTTCTACACCGATCCGAAATATTACGAGGACAAGAACCTGGTCCGCCCGTATCGCGTCGGCATGTCGTGCGCTTTCTGCCACGTCGGGCCGAGCCCGATCAACCCGCCGGCCGACGCGGAAAATCCCGAGTGGGAAAATCTGAACTCCAACCCCGGCGCGCAGTATTTCTGGATCGACCGGATTTTTTTCTGGAAACGGGACGAGGCGAACTTTATCTATCAGTTGTTCCATACGTCTCTGCCGGGCACGCTCGACACCTCGCTCATCTCCACCGACTACATCAACAATCCGCGCACGATGAACGCGGTCTACAGCGTCGGGCCACGCATGGCGCCCGCCTTGCGCTGGGGGCAGGAGAAGCTCGCCGGCGGCGGCCTCAAGAACAAACAGTTCAACGACTATCCGCAAACACAATCGCTGGCGCAATTTTTTAAGCCGCCGGATACGGTCTTCACGCCGCGCGTGCTCAAAGACGGTTCCGACTCGGTCGGCATTCTCGGCGCGCTCAATCGGGTTTACCTCAACATCGGGCTGTTCAGCGAGGAATGGCTGCTGCATTTCAACGCGCTGGTCGGCGGCAAAAAGATTACGCCGATCAAGATCGAAGACGCGCAGAAAAATTCGAGTTATTGGAACGCCACCGAAGCGCAGACGGCGGATACCGCGCTGTTCTTTTTGAAGACGGCGCAGCCCGACCTGCTCAAGGACGCGCCGGGCGGCGCCCAATACTTGACGCAGGACAAGGCCAAGTTGAATCGCGGCAAGGCGGTTTTTGCCGAGCGCTGCGCGCGCTGCCATTCGAGCAAGGTCCCCATGGCGCCGGCGAACGTCGACGAGTCCAAGTGGGACCAATACTGGGCCTGGACCAAGACCGACGACTTCAAGACCAAGATGAAGGCGCTGGTCATGGCCGACGATTTCCTCAAGGACAACTACCTTTCGACCGAACGCCGCGTGCCGGTGACCCTCCTCCAGACGAACGCGTGCAGCCCGCTGGCAACCAACGCGATCGGCGACAATATCTGGGACAACTTTTCCTCGCAGACGTATAAGGAGCTGCCTTCGGTCGGCACGATCACGGTCCACAATCCGATCGACGGGACGCCGTGGCAATACCCGATGCCGGCCGACGGCCGCGGCTACACCCGACCGGCCTCGCTCATCAGCGTGTGGTCCACCGCGCCTCTGCTGCTCAATAACGGGCTCGGAAAATTCAATCCGGAGCCGTCGGTGGAAAAACGGCTGGAATCTTTCAACGACTCGATCGAGAAGCTCTTGTGGCCCGAGAAGCGGGAAAAGGATCCGATCCTCGGCGACAAAGTGCCGGGCTATATTTATCGCACGACGGCGCGCAGCTATATAAAAGTTCCACTGGGATATCTGCCCGATGGCTTGGGAGAGCTGCTGAGCTGGAGCGAATGGTTCCAGCGGCTCTTTCCATGGATTTTCCGAGAAGGGATGATCGAGATCGGCCCGATCCCGAAGGGGACGCCGGTGAATCTGCTGACCAACCTGGACCTCGAACAAAATAAATTGCAATTGGCCAAAGTGTTGCTCAAGATGAAAAAAGCGCTCAAGAAGGTCGAAGGGATGAGCGATGAAGAGGCGGCCAAGGTTTTCACCGACCCGCAAATCAACCTGGTGGCCGATCTGCTCAAGCTCAACAAATGCCCCGACTTCGTGGTCAACCGCGGGCACTACTTCGGCACCGACGTCTTCAAAGAAGAACCCGGCCTCAGCGACGACGAGAAGCGCGACCTGATCGAATTCATCAAGACTTTTTAGCGAGCGCCGGAGCAAGGTCGAAAAGCATGAGCGCGGCGGGCGACCGACCCGCGGGATTTGAATACATCGTCGTCGGCTCGGGCGCCGGCGGCGGGACGGTCGCGGCGCGGCTGGCCGAGGCCGGCCACGCGGTCCTTGTCCTCGAAGCCGGCGGCGACCCTTTAGAGCTCGCCGACGGGCGACTGCCCGACGACTACAGCGTGCCCGCCTTTCACGCCTTCGCCTCGGAGAACGAGGCGTTGCGGTGGGATTTTTTCGTCCGGCATTACGCCGACGACGAGCAACAAAAATCCGACCGAAAGTTCACCGCCGAACGCGACGGCGTGCTCTATCCGCGAGCGGGCGCGCTGGGCGGCTGCACCGCGCACAACGCGATGATCCTGGTCTATCCGCACAACGCGGACTGGAACCACGTCGCGGAGCTCACCGAAGACTCGTCGTGGCAGGCGAAGAACATGCGCAAGTACTTCCGGCGCATGGAAGACTGCCATCACCGGCCGCCGTACCGCTGGCTCAAGAAAATTCTCGGCCTCAATCCCTCGGGTCACGGTTTCGGCGGCTGGCTTTCCACCGAAAAGGCGATTCCCATGGCGGCGCTGAGCGACCGCGATCTGACACGGGTCATCGTCAAATCGGCGCGGGAAGCTTGCAGCGAGGACAGCCATTGGCTCGAGCGCCTGCGCTGGTTTTTCGAGTCGCAGGCCGACCCGAACGACTGGCGGCTGGTCAAGTCGAATGCCTTCGGCCTCCGCTATACGCCGCTGACTACGCGCGGGCACGTCCGCGCCGGCAGCCGCGAGCGGCTTCTCGACGTGGCGCGAAAATTTCCCGGCCGACTCACGATCGAGCTGAACGCGCTCGCCACCCGCGTGCTGTTCGACAACGGCGATCGCGCGGTCGGCGTGGAATATTTGAAGGGCGAGCGCCTCTACCGGGCGCACGCCAACCCGAGCGACGCGCCGGGCGAAAAACGGCAGGCGCGGGCGACGCGCGAAATTATTTTGTCCGGCGGCGCTTTTAACACGCCGCAGCTTCTTATGCTCTCGGGCATCGGCCCGCGGGAAGTTCTAGAAGACCCCCGAGTCCGCATCCCGGTGCGCGTCGAGCTCCCCGTCGGCAAAAATCTCCAGGACCGCTACGAGGTCAGCGTCGTCAACCGGATGAAAGAGGATTGGCGATTGATGGCGGGAGCCAAATTTCGCAAGGGAGATCCTCAGTACGAAGAATGGGCGCATGAGAAGGAAGGCGTGTACATCACCAACGGCGGCGTCCTCGTCGTGATTAAAAAATCGCGCGCGTCGCCCCAGCTGCCCGATCTTTTCTGTCTCGGCCTCTTGGCCAGATTCGAGGGTTATTTCCCGGGCTACTCGAAACTCATCGAGCGGCATCACAACTATCTCAGTTGGGTGATCTTGAAGGCGCACACGCTGAACACGGCCGGCGCCGTGATCTTGCGGTCGGCCGATCCGCGCGAGCCGCCGCAGGTCGATTTCAATTATTTCGATCAAGGCTGCGACCCGAAAGACCAGGATCTGGAGGCCGTCGTCGACGGGATCGAGTTCGCGCGCGCGATGACCGCGAGACTGAGCGCTCATATTGAGGAAGAGGAGTTGCCGGGAGCGAAAGCGCAGAGCCGCGCCGAGCTGCGCCAGTTCGTCAAAGACAACGCGTGGGGTCATCATGCTTCCTGCACGTGTCCGATCGGCCCGCGGCAGAACGGCGGCGTGCTGGCGAGCGACTTTTGCGTCCACGGCACGCGCGGTTTGCGCGTGGTGGACGCTTCCGTTTTCCCTCGCATTCCGGGTTTTTTTATCGTCAGCGCCGTGTATATGATCGGCGAGAAGGCGGCTGACGTGATCCTCGCGGACGCCAAGCGCAAGCCCGCTCAGCCGTAGCGCGCCGTTCACGTAGATCGCCGCAGGCAAAAATGGCTAAAGCATTTCGTTGGCTTTGGTTCGGAGCGGTCGTTTGGCTCGGCGGCTGCGAGGCGGAAACCGGCGACCTTCTGAATTGTCTGAAGCTCGCGCGCGAAGGTTTGCGCCCTATGGCGGAAGAGCGCGCGCAGCGATTCCAAGGTAAAGTTCAAGACGAGACCGCCCGCTGCCGCGGCGGAGCGAAAGCCGCCGCGCGGCGCGCCAATCCATGGATCGACTGGCGGAACTATTGGGCGACGGGCGACGCCGGCAGTGAGGGCCCCGCGTCCTTCTGGCGAATCGGCCATTTGAATCCGAATAACCGCGGCATCGAAGGCGCCCTGCTCGACTTGATCTACCAGCGCATCGAGCTGATCAAGTTCAACCTCTTCGACAACAGCGGCACTTACAAGGGCTACGTCGAGGCGCGCGCCGGCGCGCTCGGACCCGTGAAAGTCTGGAACGAAATGCGCCTGCCGCCGGGCCATTCGGATTACGCGGCGGTCGGCGGCGACGGCAAGCAGATCTGCCGCGGCGAGCTGATCCGCTTCCGCGCCGTGACCGGCATCTGCAACGACATCAGAAATCCTCTGATGGGATCGACCGGCCAGCCGTTCGCGCGCAACGCGCAGTTCGAGACGACGTTTCCCGATTTGGGAAAGAATGAGCTCGCGCGTAACCGCCACGGCGGCCGCCTCGGCTTGTTGAAGCCCGACCCGCAGGTCATCAGCCGGAAACTTTTCACCCGCGCGCAGTCCGCGCCGGAAAAGTGCCGCGCCGGCCGTGGCCTGCCCGAATATTCGCGCGCCGCCGACTGCGATTACAAAAAGGCGCCGTTCCTGAACGTCCTAGCGGCTTTCTGGATTCAGTTCATGATCCACGACTGGTTCTCGCACCTGGAGGAAGGCCATAACTCCCCCGAGATGATGGCGCTGGGGTGCGGCGCGGAAAAATCTCTCGCGCCCGAGGAGATCGCCAAACTCGGCTGCCGCCCGAACGACCGCATCGACCGGGCGATCGTCGCCGCGCCGGCCGATCCGCCGGTTTTCAGCCACGACGGAAAAAATCATTTGACGCGGGCGTACAAGACGACGCCCAATGCGGTCACGGCGTGGTGGGACGCGTCGCAGCTCTACGGCTACGACGAAAACTCGCGCCGGCGCGTCAAGCGCGATCCGAGCGATCCGGCCAAGCTGTTGCTGGTCCCGGCCCGTCCGGATGAAAAATTCGGCTACCTGCCGCCGTTCGGCTCCTACGACCCGATCAACCCGCAGTGGGCCGGGCAGGAAGCGACCGCCTTCCCGGACAACTGGAACATCGGTCTCAGTTTTTTTCACAATCTGTTCGCGCGCGAGCACAATATTTTTGTCGACGAATTTCGCCGGCAGGCGGCGGCGACGCCCGAGGCGGATTCGGGTCTGCGCAATCCGGCGCGGCCCGACGCCGCGGTTCGTTACCGAGACGTCGGCGCGGAGGAATTGTTCGAGATCGCCCGGCTCGTGATCGCCGCCGAGACGGCCAAGATCCACACCATCGAATGGACGCCGCAGTTGCTTTACGACGAGCCGCTTTATCTCGCCATGAACGGAAACTGGAGCGGGCTCTTCCACGGCAACGAGTTCCTCAAAGCGGTCGTCGAAAAGGCCGCCAAGAGATTTTCCACCGACGCGCGCTCCGCCGAGCTGTGGTATTCGGTGCGCGCGTCGGTGGAGGGAATTTTAGGCCAGGGCAGCGGGGCCTGCGCCGGGCAAACGATCCTCGCCGCCGACGAGCATGGGCTGAAAAACCCCGATTGCGTCAACGGCGGCACCAACCACTTCGGCTCGCCGTTCAATTTTCCCGAAGAGTTCGTGACCGTTTACCGGCTGCACGCAATGGTGCCCGATCTGATCGAGTATCGCGAATGGGACAAGGATCCCAATACGATCCGAAACAAAATCCCGGTGGTGGAGACTTTTCTCGGGCGGGCGACGGAAGCGATGCGCCGGCGCGGTCTTGCCAATTGGGCGCTCTCGACGGGGCGCCAGCGCGTCGGACGGCTGACCTTACAAAATCATCCGCAGTTCCTGCAAAATCTCGCGCTGCCGCGCCTCAAGACGGCGACGGGGATGATCGACGTGGCGGCGCTCGACATCATCCGGGATCGCGAGCACGGCGTGCCGCGCTTCAACGAGTTTCGCCGGCAATACGGACTCAGGCAATTCACGAGCTTCGAAGATTTTGCCGGTATAGAACCGGGCGCTACAGAACCGCGCGGCATAGAACCGCGCGTCGTAAAAAACTCCTCCGCGCGGGGGGAGCGCGCAGCGAATGCGTCCGCTGAGCGGGCGGAGCAGGAGGGGGTCGCGCAAGCTTTGCGGGAAGTTTACGGGCAACACAAGTGCGACGCCGCGAAGGTCATCACGGAAGCGCAACTCAATCCCGACGGCACCGAGATCAATGACTGCCTCGGCCATCCGAACGGCAGCATGGTGGACAACATCGAGGACGTCGATACCGTCGTCGGCTGGCTCGCGGAATCCGTGCGCCCGCACGGCTTCGCCATTTCCGAGACGCAGTTCCAGGTTTTTATCCTGAATGCGTCGCGCCGGCTGTTCAGCGATCGATTTTTTACCTCCAGCTTCAGGCCCGAGTTTTACACCCACTTCGGCCTCCAATGGGTGATGAACAACGGGCCGAACAAAATGATGGAGCAAGGAAGACCGAACCGCCACGAAATGGAGGTCTCGCCGTTGAAGCGCGTGCTGCTGCGTGCGATTCCCGAGCTGGCGCCGGAGCTGGCCCACGTCGCCAACGCCTTCGATCCGTGGGCGCGCGACCGCGGCGAATACTATTCGCTCCAGTGGAAGCCGCGCGCCGGCGCCGAAAAGGACGAGGCGTTCCAAAGGCCGGAGTGACGCGCGCGTTCCGCCCGCTTATTTCCCCTCGATTCCCCATCCGTCGAAGGAACCCTCAACATAGCGGTGCAAGCGCCGCACGTCGCCGCGCAGCTCGTCGGTCAGGCGGCGTTCGAGATCGTCGGAAATCAGCGTCATTGTCCGGGTCGGCCTGCGGGTAATCAGCGGGTGCGCAAGATACCTGACCTCTGCCGGCGTGAGTCGCTTGAGCGTCCGATAAAGAGCCGAGTGCGCAACGGCTTGAAACAAGGACCGCCGGATGCGCTTGGTCTCCGTGGTATTGAACTCCCGTTGCAAAATCGGATTCTTCAGATCGCACTCAACGCCGAGAAAGGTTAAAACCCGGCGCAGCGTTTGCTGCCGTTCGGAGCGCAACTGCTCGGCGGTGATGACGAGCAGTTGCTCGCGTGCGAAATGCTCCAGGTAGTGCTCGATCTGCGACGCGTAGCGGCTGGAGCTCAAATAAACCGGATTGGCTGCGAGAGCCTTTTCTATCGGATCTCCTTCCAACCCGAGCACGCGGAGTTGGACATAGTGCGACTTCATCCGCTCGATCGGGTGGCGCACCACGTAAATGAGCCGCGCCTCCGGCATGAGCCGCGCGATGCGGGCGGGAACTCCGCTGTAAGAGGGATGATACGTATACTGCGGCGACGCCTCTCCGACGGCGAGCGCATTTTCCGCCCCTTCGAAATGCTTTTCATATCACTCTAAGCCCCGGCGCCAGTTTTCCTCCTCGACGAAAAAGCAGAGCTCCTTTCTTGCCGGCATGAAAACTTGCGGATGAGCGCGGAGATAGCGGTACAGACTCGTGGTCCCCGACTTCGCCGCGCCGATGATGAGAAAATTGGGCAGCATGCTCGGCCGATTCGTATCAGGAAATTGGAATAGTTGTCCAGAACGGCTCAGGATAATACCCGATAGCGTTTTATAGACTCTGCTGGTAGATTTTCTCCACGCGGATCGACAGCAGGCTTTCGGACAGCCGAAGCGTCACCGCTGGTTTTCGGGGAAAAATTTTTTACCTGAACGTTGTTTCGTCGGTCATCGTCAAAAACAGCGCGCCAACGACACCATGGCCAAAGCGATCTTAGTGGTCGATGACGAGCAGAACTTCCTCGAGCTTCTAGTGCGAATTCTCGGCAAGCGGGGGTTCATGGTCAAGATCGCCGCCGATGGGCCCGCCGCGCTGAAATGGCTCGACGGGGCACCGTTCGACCTTGCGTTGCTCGATATCAGGATGGGACCCATGAACGGCATCCATCTCCTCGATGAAATCAAAAAGCGGCAGCCCGCTGTCAAGGCGATCATGATGACGGCCTATCCCACCACGGAAACCCGCGCGCAGGCCAAGGAAAAAGGGGCTTCGGCCTATCTCACCAAGCCCGTCGATCTTCAAGAGTTGATAAAAACGATCGATTCCCTCCTGTCCTCTTGACAAGATCACGTCGGGGGATATGGTCTTCCTGCCCTCGTCGGCCCACAGGACAGGGAAAGCGCCCTGCGCAGAAGTTTAATCCGGATTTGCCGACCCCGGCCCGTGGGATTTTTTTCATGCGATGACGAAGAGGAACGTGGGGCCGAAAATGAAAAAGAGGTTCAGGAACTTGCTGAAGGCAAAGCGCGGCAACTCACGCAACAATCATCGGGGCCGTCAAGCCAAGGCTTCCTTGTCCAAAGCGCCGAGCGGGATACCGGGTCTCGACGAGATCACCTTCGGCGGGCTGCCGAAAGGACGGCCGACCTTGATCTGCGGCAGCGCGGGTTGCGGCAAGACCTTGATGGGAGTCGAGTTCCTCGTGCGCGGCGCGATCGAATACAACGAGCCGGGCGTTTTGATGGCGTTCGAGGAGACCGAGGAAGACCTGGCCAAGAACGTCGCCTCTCTCGGCTATGACTTGAACGACCTGGTCGCGCGCAAAAAGCTCGTGATGGATTACGTTCACATCGAGCGGACCGAAATCGAAGAGGCCGGCGAATACGACCTGGAAGGGTTATTTGTCCGGCTGGGAACGGCGATCAACGCCGTCGGAGCCAAGCGGGTCGTGCTGGACACGCTCGAAGCGATCTTCTCGGGCCTGCCGAACCCAGTGATCCTGCGCGCCGAGCTGCGCCGGCTGTTCCGCTGGCTCAAAACCAAGGGCGTCACGGCCGTCATCACGGCCGAAAGGGGAGAGGGCACCTTGACGCGCCAGGGCATGGAAGAATACGTTTCCGATTGCGTCATCCTGCTCGATCATCGCGTCAACGAGCAGATCTCCACCCGCCGGCTCCGCATCGTCAAGTATCGCGGCTCGACGCACGGAACCAACGAATACCCGTTTCTCATCGACGAAGACGGCATTTCGGTGTTGCCGGTCACCTCGCTCGGGCTGGAGCACAAGGTTTCCTCCGGGCGGATTTCAAGCGGCATTGCGCGGCTCGACTCGATGCTCGGAGGAGGATACTTCCGCGGCTCGAGCGTTCTCGTCTCCGGCACGGCCGGCACGGGGAAATCGAGCATCTCGGCCCATTTCGCGGACGCCGCCTGCCGCCGCGGCGAGCGCTGTCTTTATCTCGCTTCCGAAGAGGGGCCGGAGCAGATCGCGCGCAACATGCGCTCGATCGGCATCGATCTCGGGCAGTGGGTGAAGAAAGGGCTGTTGCGGTTCGATGCAACCCGGCCGACGTTTCACGGCCTGGAGATGCACCTGCTGAGGATGCACAAGCTCGTCAATGAATTTAAACCGAGCGCCGTGATCGTCGATCCACTCACCAATTATATGTCCCTGGGCGAGGCTCTGGAAGTCAAGTCGATGATGACCCGGCTGATCGATTTCCTGAAAATGAATCAGATCACGACGGTTTTCACCAGTCTCACGCACGGAGGCGATTATATCGAGCAAAGCACCGTCGGAGTTTCCTCTTTGATGGACACGTGGCTACTGCTGCGCGATCTCGAAGCCGACGGTGAGCGGAATCGCGGGATGTACGTCATCAAGTCGCGCGGCATGGCCCACTCGAACCAGATCCGTGAATTTTTGTTGACGAATCACGGCGCCGAGCTGCTCGACGTCTATCTCGGCTCCGACGGCGTGGTCACCGGCTCGGCGCGGGCGGCGCAGGTAAGCAAGGAAAAGGCGGCCGCCTCGCAGCGTCGCCAGGACATCGAATGGCGGCAGCGCGAGCTGGAGCACAAGCGCAAAGCATTGGAGACGCAGATCGCCGCCCTCCGGGCGGGCTTCGAAGCTGAGAAGGAAGAGCTTCAGAAGAAGATCTCGGAACAACGCGTAAGCGAAGAGCAACTGGACGAGGCCCGCGCCGAGCTAGGCCGGCTTCGTAGATCAGACGGGACCCGCCGCGCCGACCGAATGAAGAATCACCGGCGAGAAGCTTCATGAGCGTAGTCGAGAAAATCAAGGAAGCCAAAGCGACCCGAGACGAACCCTGGGTGTTGCGCCTCTACGTCGCAGGCCAGACGCCGAAGTCGCTGACCGCGTTCGCCAATCTCAAAAAGATCTGCGCCGAGCATTTGCACGGCCAATACCGCATCGAGGTCATCGATCTCCTGGAGAACCCTCAACTGGGCCGCGGCGACCAGATCCTCGCGATTCCGACGTTGGTAAGGAATCTTCCCGAGCCGGTGAAACGAATCATCGGCGACTTGTCGAACACCGAACGGGTCTTAGTGGGGCTCGATTTACGGCCGCGAGGTTAAACATGAGTCAGAAAAAAAGCAGCGCCAAACAGGGGAGATGGAACGCCCAGCCGACGCTTGCGCCGTCCAAGGACGGGAAAAAGTATGTGCTTCGACTATACATCGCCGGCACGACGCCGCGATCTTCCCGGGCGGTGATGAACATCAAAGAGATCTGCGAGAGGAGTCTGAGCAGCCGCTACGATCTGGAAGTGATCGATATATACCAGCAACCTAAACTGGCCAAGGGGCAGCAGATCATCGCGGCGCCGACACTGGTCAAAGAGCTGCCCTTGCCGCTGCGTAAATTCATCGGCGATTTGTCGAACACGGAGAAGATATTGATCGGTTTGGATTTAATGCCCAAGGGGTAACCGTCATGGCAAAGATAGACGACAAGGCCGAGATCGAGCGGCTGCGCGCGCGGCTGCAAGAAGCCGAGGAGACCCTCGAGGCGATTCACGGAGGCGAGGTAGACGCCCTGATGGTCACCGGGCCGAACGGAGAGCAGGTCTACACGCTGCGGGACGCGGACCGTCCGTATCGCCTGCTGCTTCAGGAAATGAACGAAGGCGCGGCGACACTGATGCCCGACGGGACCGTTCTCTATTGCAACCAACGTTTCGCCGGGATGCTCAAAACTTCTTCGGAGAAAGTCATCGGATTTCCAATGAAGAATTTCGTGGAATCATCCGATCAGCCGCTGTTGGAGGCGCTGCTCCGCTCCGGAAATAAAGGCCGGGTGAAAGTGGAGATCACTTTCGCGGCCGACGACGGGAGGCCGGTGCCCGTCTATTGCTCGATCAACCCGGTCGATATCGGCGCGCTGCCCTGCCTCTGCCTCGTGGCCACGGACCTGACCGAGCAGAAGCGTAACGAAAAAACTATGGCGGCCGAGAAACTGGCGCGGCAAATTTTGGAGTGCGCGGCCGACATCATCGTGGTGTGCGACGAGCGGGGAGTCATCATCCAGGCCAGCAGGGCCGCTCATGAGTTGACCGGGACCAACGTTCTCCACCGGACTTTCGACGAAGTCTTCCCCCTGAGCAAAAACGGCGCGCCTATCGGCTGCGCGGTGGAAGAAACGGGCGCCGAAAACGGCTCGTTCACGACCCGCTGCCTGGAAGGCCAAACCGTCCAGAGCCTGGAGGTGCAGTTTGAGGGCCGGGACGGAAAAAAGTTCGATTTGCTGATGAGCGCTGGACCGTTGCGCGATTCGCAGGAGCAAGCGCTCGGCTGCGTGTTCACGCTCACCGATGTGAGCCGGCTTAAAGAGGCCGAGGAGATTCATGCGCTGCTCGCGGCGATCGTCGAATCTTCCGACGACGCCATCATCAGCAAAACGCTGGATGGTATCATCACTTCTTGGAATGGCGGCGCCGAACGCCTGTTCGGCTATGCGGCGCACGAAGCCGTCGGGCAGTCGATTATGATCATCATACGGCCTGAAAGCTATGCCGAGGAGCAGTCGATTCTTAAACGCATTCGTCGTGGGGAGAGCATCGCGCACTACGAAACGGTTCGCGTGGCCAAGGACGGTCGAGAACTCGATATTTCACTGACGGTATCGCCCATTCGCAACAGCGCAGGCGTGATCGTCGGGGCCTCCAAAGTCGCTCGAGACATCACAATGCGGCGACGGATGGACGAGATGCTGCGGGAGAACGAACAAAAGCTGCGTCAAAAAGCGGAAGAGTTGGAGCAGCAGCTCATCGCCTCGGGCCGGCTCGTTTCTCTCGGCGAGCTCACTGCCTCGATGGCGCACGAGTTCAACAACCCGTTGGGTATCATCATGGGCTTCGCGCAGGAGCTTCTGAGCGAGACCGAGCCGTCGAGTCCCGACCATCAGGCTTTGAAAATTATCTACACCCAGACCAAGCGCTGCGAGAAGATCATCAAGGACCTGCTTCAGTTCGCCCGTCCGCACGCTGCCGACCTCGGTCCGACCCGAGTACGAGAATTGATCGAGGAGACGGTCCAGCTCGTCAACAACCATTTATACAAACAAAAAATCGAGGCGCGGATTCAGACGGACGAAGACCTTCCCGAAATCCACGCCGACCGGCAGCAATTGCAGCAGGTCCTGGTGAACCTCTACTTGAACGCGATCGACGCGATGCCGGAAGGTGGGAATTTGACCGTGACAGCGGCGCGCGCGGGCGGCTATTCGAGCGAAATCGTCATCTCGGTGAGCGACAGCGGCTTCGGCATCGCGCCCGATGACCTGCCGAAGATTTTTCAGCCGTTTTTCACGGCGAAAAAGAAGAGCGGGTTGGGATTGGGACTTTCCATATGCAATCGGATCATCAAGCATCACGGCGGCAGGATCGAAGCGGAGAGCCGTCCCCACCAGGGAACGACTTTCAAAATTTATCTGCCTTTGGAGCGAAAGGCGACGATCGATGAAAAGACGGAGGCAAAAGGACGGGAAGAACCGTGCCGCTGAAAGCTGTTGTCCGAAGCGCGGCAGGTGTGATATCGGTCGTTTAAGGCTGCGGAGAAAATGGCGATACCGGTTTTAGTCGTCGATGATGAGCCGAATTTTCTCGAACTCGTCAAAGAAGTTCTTGGAAAGAGAGGTTTTGCCGTAAACGTCGCTCTGAACGGGACCGAGGCGTTGAAACTGCTCGACAAGGAGCTTTTTGATTTCGCCTTGCTCGACATAAAATTAGGCCTCCAAAATGGGTTCAATCTCCTGGAGGAGATCAAAAAACGCCAGCCCCGCGTCAAAGCGATTATGGTGACCGCCTTTCCAACCGTGGAAACCCGCATGCGAGCTCACGAGAAAGGCGCGTCGGCTTATCTCGCGAAGCCGGTCGACCTCCACGACCTGCTGCAAACTTTCCAATCCGTGCTGAGCCACTGAGGACAACGTTCCACCGAAAGCCCCGCGGCAACGATAAAAAGCAAGCGTTGGAACTGTACCTTAATTAGGATACACTTTATTCCGTGGGTCGGTGGAAGCGGCATGGAGTCATCGTTGTTCTGTATTCCACCGACCACGATCCAAAGGAAGATCGAAAGCGCCTGCTCAAGTTTGACATCGAGACGTGGACCGTAATGGAAGGGAAGATGACGCCCAAGGCGAAGCGAGCGTTGGAAGCTTTGCGAAGAGAAGGCATTCTATGAGGAATCCGAAATTCAAAGAGGTCAAGCCGAATTACAAAAAGGGCGTCCTGAACATCGCTTTGGCGGAAGGCCGCAAGGTAAAGACCTATCGTTTACCGTTCGCGGTGTTTAGCGGCAAAAAAATCAGCGGCAAGAATCGCTTTGCCTCGATCACGATCGATCGCGAACTGGGCGGTCAGGCTGTCTCCTTCGTGTTGGACGACGGCTCCAGAGGTGATTTTCCCGCCGACTTTGTTCTGTACTACTGCGATCCAAGTTATCACTGGTCGCCGATCAACCAACTTAAGAGAGCGCTGAAAGAGAAGCTCAGCTCCCACCGGCTATCCTTGCGGGTTCTTGCCGACGCCTTGAAAACGTCGCCGTCCCAGGTCGTGCGACTGTTGCAGGAAAACAAAGCCTCCAAGCAGATCACTCAGCTCTTTCATCTTGCCGAATTGGCCGGCTACCAAATCGAGTTCAGTTTGAAGAAGAAGAAAGCGGCTTAGAACTTGACGAAGATATCTTTGGCGCCGTCGCCGGTGAGGCCGGTCAACTGGTTGATGGTGGTGATGCGGTCGCTGAATTCTTTGAGCGTGCCGAGCGAACTCGGGCCGACGTCGATCAGAATCGAATAGAGCGAAAAGCCGAGCCGCTCTTTTTCTTGGCGAAAATTTTCCGCCCATTCCGGCGCCACCTGGCATTCGCCGTCGGTGATAAAGACGACGTCGCCTTTTTTGTATTTCGATTTCTTGAGACATGCGAGCGCCGCGTCGAGCGGTTTTTGAAAGTCCGTGCCGCCGCCGGGAAAGTATTCCGCCAGGTCCATGACTTTTTCCATTTCCATCTCGTAGCGGTTTTTCGGGTTCAGGTCGAGCACCTGGAGCGGGGTGTCGTCGGAAGAAAAGCAGATCGAGCGGAACAGGCGCCGCTGGCGCCGCGCGATCTCCAATAGCGTCAGCGTCACGGCCTTGGACCAGACCTCCTTGTCGCCCGCCATCGAAGAGCTGCCGTCGAGACAGACGACCATCGGCCCTTTGCCTTTCTCCTCGATGCCGCGCAGCGAGTATTGAAGCAGCTCCTGATCGAGAAGTCGGCGCTGGAAGTCCTTGTGAAGCACGGGATGCGACAGCGTGAGCAGCTCGGGCGGAAGCAGCCGGTGGACGGCGTCACCGCGCTCGACCTCGAGAATCTCCTCGCTGGAGCGCTCGAAAATCTTTTTTCTGAGCGCGAGCGCGTGGAACTTCATGCGGCCGATCATGCGGCTGAGCTTCCTGAGCTTTTCGTTGCCGGCGAGCCGCTTGCCCAATTCGAGTTTTTGCCCCGGCGGCGAACGATAGCCGGAGCCCAGGCTCTGCCCCCATTGCTCCGCTTCTTCGGCGGCGTCTTCGAGCGTCTGCGCCGCCTTGATCGCCTCGGCCTGGAAGCGCTGCGTTACCTGAGATTCCTTCTGCTTCAGCTCTTCCGCCAGCCTTTGCGCCTTTTGTCTCAGTAGTCCTTCGGCGCCGTCCATTTCACTTTCGACTTTATCTTTGACTCGTTCGAGAACCTTCTGTTTATCCGTGCCCGCGGCTTGCTCGTCCGCCAGTTTTTCCGCCTCGACGAACTCCGCCCGCTTATCGCGCAGGTCTTCTTCCTGCTTCTTGACATCCCACAGGTCGAGCATCTCCCGCCGCGTCAGGAGTTTTTCGGACTTCAAAAGCGCAATCAGGCTTTCGCCCAGAAGCAGGGTGCAGAGCCCGGCTTTCGCCTCGTCCAGAAGCGTCATCTCACGCAGCACCGCGTAGAGCTCTCCCTGGCGCAGCGCGTTCAGGAAAGTTCGATTGAAGAGCGCGCTGTGGCGCAGTTCGGAATCCCTGTGAAATATGATGTTATACTTGAAGAGTAGGCAGAAAAGGTCTTGCAGGAGAGAATAAAAGTGAGGCAGGAACGTGGCGCCAGTCTCTTCAACGGCGCGCAGCGACGGCGAGTCGGAGCGCAGCTTGCCGAAGACCCTCCGGTCGTAAGCGTCGCTCTCGATCCAGCAGGTCTCAGCCGGGAGCGGCGCGACGGTCCGCTTCTTCGCGGCTGTGGGTTTCTTTTTTGGCGGCATGGTTATTAGAGAAATCGTGAGGGGTTAGGCGTAAGGGGTGAGGCGTTGGGAGACTCCTCACCCTTCACCCTTTACGCCTCACGTTTTTAGAACTGTTCCAGCATCTGTTTCTGGATTCCCTCGATCTCTTCCTTGATGGCGCCGACGCGCTCCAGCGGGCGCCCGAGCTTTTTCGCCTTCTCTACCACCTGCTCGACCTTGGCCAAGATGTTTTTCAGCTTGGTGTGAACTTCGATCAGGGCCCGGGCGCGGTCTTCGCTCGTCTCCCACGGGCGGAGCGCGGAGTCGCGCAGCTCGCGCGATTCGTAGAGCAGCTCCTTTACTTCCTCTTCATATCCGAGCAGCAGCTCGCGGATGGTGTTGCGCACTTCGTCGCGCTCCGCCGGATCGCGCCAGAGAACGTGCTCCAGCAGGTATAAGTCGTTCTCCCCGACCTCCTGCCGGCCGGAAAGATACGCATGCGCCTGTAGCAGGCTCAACGCCTGACGGTAGCGCCGGTCCGAAGCCTCGAGATTTTTTTTCTTGAGCTCGCGGCGGATATCGGTGACCGTGCGGTAGACGAACGCCGGAATCGCCAGCGATCTCGCCTGAGACTGGATTTGACGCAGCTCCTCCAACGTCATCGTGGTCCGCTCCGCCGGCGCCTCGGCTTCGAGCATGCGGAGAAAGCGAAAGTCCTCGGCGATGTAGTTGACGACGAAGCGGAGCAGGAAGCGATCGTAAAGCGCCATCAGCTCGTCGTCCTCGGGCAGCTCGTTGCTCGCGCCGAAGAGCGTGAGCAGGGGAACGGAGCCCACCTCTTTTCCGTTGTGGAACAACCGCTCGTTGATCAAGGTCAGGATCGCGTTGAGTATCGACGAATTCGCCTTGAAGATCTCGTCGAGAAAGGCGATGTGCGCCTCGGGCAGTTTGTGCGCCGTGACCCTGCGATAATCGTCCTGCTCCAGCGCGCGCAGGCTCACCGCGCCGAAAATTTCCTCGGGCGTGGTGAAGCGGGTGAGGAGCCACTGAAAATAGCTCGCGCCCTCGACGCGCCGGCAGATCTCGTCGGCGAGCATCGATTTGGCCGTGCCGGGCGGGCCGATAATGAGCACGTGCTGCGAAGCGAGCAGCGCGCAGAGCGCGCCGTCGATCAAATCGGCGCGTTCGAGGAACAATTGCCTCAGCTCCTCGCGGATCTTTTTGAGCTTCTCTTGCGCGGTCATAGGGGGCTCGTTCCACTAGGCTACCAAATGGACGACGATCAGACAATCGCTGCCCGCGCGGCCGATACCGATCTGAAATATGAGATTTGTAATCTGAGATGCCGAGCGCAGCGGGGATTTGACTTGCGGGGTTCGATAAGTTATTTGCAGACTCTTCGAGAACCCATGAGCCAGGTCAAAGTCTCCGTAAGACGACTCTCCAAGACTTATCACGGCCGGAACCGGAACGAGGTCTCCGTTCTCAAAGAAATCAGTCTCGACGTCCGCCCTGAAGAGTTCGTTTGCATCGTCGGCCCCAGCGGCTGCGGCAAGACCACCTTTATCAAAATCATCGACGGCCTCATTCCCGCGACCTCCGGGCAAATTTACATCAACGACGCCGAAATGACCGGGCCGGGTTACGACCGCGCTTTCGTCTTTCAGGCGGACTCTCTCTATCCGTGGCGCACCGTGCTCGACAACGTCGTCTTCGGGCTCGAGCTCAAAGGCACCGAGCGCGGCGAGAGATATCCCAAGGCGCAGGAACTGATCCAACGGGTGGGGCTTGCCGGCTTTGAGGCGCACTACCCGCACGAGCTTTCCGGCGGTATGAGGCAGCGCGTCAATCTCGCGCGCGCGCTGGCGGTGGACCCCGAGATCATATTGATGGACGAGCCGTTCGCTTCGCTCGACGCACAAACCCGGGAAGTCATGCAACTGGAGTTGCTCAAGATCTGGTGGAGCAGAAAAAAAACGGTGATCTTCATCACGCACCAGATTGACGAGGCCATTTATCTCGCCGACCGTGTGGTGGTCTTCTCAGCCCGCCCGTCGACCATCAAGGCCGACATCCGGGTGGACCTACCGCGCCCCAGAAGCCTCGCGGTCAAGCGGACGCCGGAGTTTCTAAAATACGTCGGGGAGATTTGGAATTTGATCGAAACCGACGTCCTGGAATCCGTGGCGATTTCAGACTAGGGAAAATATCGGGCGCAATCAATTGCGCCCCTACAAAGATCCTCCGTGCGATCATGGGCGCCTTGTAGGGGCGTGATTCATCACGCCCCGTTCGATCCGTATTCTTCCAGCGCCCGCCACGGCGCCAGCTTTTCTTCCAGGCGCTTGAGCGCGCCGGTGATCGCGATCCCGGCGACGGCAAAAACGAGAATCCCGGCAAAGAGCAGCGGAGTATTGAAAGTCTGTCCCGCCAGCGCGACGAGAAATCCCAGCCCGGCGTTGGCGAAGAAAAATTCGCCGACGACGACGCCGGTCAAGCCACGGCCGACGCCCAGGCGAAGTCCGGTCACGATGTAAGAAAGCGAGAAGGGAAACAGGACCTTCAACAGGACTTGCGCGCGGGTGGCGTTGAAGGAGCGCGCGACTTCGACCAGACCGGGATTGATCGAGTAAACGCCGGCGAAGGTATTGACGATGATCGGAAATACCGAGACGCTGAAGACCAGCGCGATTTTGGCCTCCAGGCCGACGCCGAAAAACATTATATAAAGAGGCGCGAGCGCGACGAGCGGCGCCGAGTAAAGGCCGGCGACCCACGGGTCCAGATACTCTCGAACCGGCTTCACGGTGCCCATCAGGAAGCCGACGATCACGCCGACCAGCGCAGCCAGCAAAAAACCGAGACCAAACTCATACGCGCTGACGTAGAAGTGTTTCCAAATCTCGCCGGTGCGAAACAGGTTGGCGAGCGCGACTACGACCTTGCTGAACGGGGCGAGAATTTTTTCGTCACGGATGGCGTAGCGGGCGGCAACTTCCCAGAGGACGACGATCCATAGAAAAGTGGCCGCGCCGCGAATGCGCGCGCGCTGGCGGACGTAAACCCCCGACCGTCCCTCGGTGGAGAGTTGCGCGGAGACGGCAGCGGCTTCTTGCCGGGCCATGGATATCCTTCGTCGAGCGGTTCTACGACCCGAGATGTTTTCCCGGGTCCGAAACGCTCGGTTACTTGGCCAGCGCCTTCTGCCGGAAGCTCAGGTCGAGCATCTTGTTCGGATCGGGGATCGGCTTGGAGATCGCTTCGATCTCGACCATGTCCTCGAGCGTTTTCTTGATCACGTCGGCGTTGATGTCGCCGCGATTGTAAACTTTCAGGTCCGCGACGTACTTGTCGTAAGTTTTCTCCACGGAGGTGCGCTGAGCCTTGCTGAGATCGACCATGAGATCGACCGCCTCTTTTTTGTTTTTTGTATTGTTGATAAAGTCCTGCGCCTTGTAGACCGCGCGCAAGAGCGCCACCAGGACTTTGTCGTTCGTTCTCGCCCAGCTGCGCGTGACCGCGTAGACGACGCTGGGAACGACCGACGCCTCGTACACGCCGCCCAATTTCCGGTAGCCCGCGTCCATCGCCTCGAAGTTCACCGGCTCGGTGATCAAGGTGGCGGCGATTTGCTTCGACTGGAGCGCGGCGTAGCGCTTGCTCGAGCCGCCGACCTGAAGGATGTTGTACTCATTGTCCTTGAGGCCGTTCTTTCTCAAAAGCTGGCGTAGGTTGAGCGTGCTCGCCGACTGGAGCTGCGAGACGCCGAGCACCTTGCCTTTCAGATCGGCATACGTCTTGATGTCCGGCTGGACCAGCAAATCCCATGTCGGCAGGCGGACTTCGTTGCTGACGATGACGACGTCGCCCTGGCCTTTGATCGTCGCCAGCATCGCCACGTCCGGCGTCACGCTGACGATGTTGACCGCGCCGGTCACGAGCGCGGTGACCGTCTGCGAGGTCACGTCGAAGCGGGTCGATTCCACGTCCAGCCCTTCCGCTTTGAAATAGCCGTTGGTCTGGGCTTGGAAGACGTCCCAGTAATAGCCGGGCTCGGCGACGTAGCCGTGCTTGACCTTCTTGACCTCCTGCGCGCGCGCGCTTTCCCGCGCGGCACCCAGGACCGCGGCCGCCAGCAACACGACGGCCAGGAAAAGTTTGTTTTTCAAAAGTTTGTTTTCCATGGACCGCTCCTTTCGTTTCAGTTATGACAGGCGCCAGGGCGCCATGCGCTTTTCGATCGTTTGCAGCAGGCCGATGGCTAAAACTCCGGCCAGGGAAAAAATCAGCACGCCGAGAAGCACTCTCGGCGTGTCGAAGCCCTGCGCGGCGATGGAGATCATGAAGCCGAGTCCCGCCGTGGCGAAAAACAGCTCGCCGACGACCACGCCGGTGAGCGCGCGGCCGACGCCGAGGCGGAGCCCGCTGATGATAAAAGGAATCGCCGCGGGGACCTGAACTTTGAAAAAGATTTGCCGCGGGCTCGCGCGAAACGAAGAGGCGACATCCAACAAGTTGCGCTCGACCGAAAGGATGCCGGCCTGCGTGTTGATGATCATCGGGAAAACCGCGATGGTGAAAACCAGCGCGACCTTGGAGGCGAGCTGGATGCCGAAGATCAAGATGTAGAAAGGGATCAACGCGACCAGCGGCGTCGCGTACAGAGCCGTGATCAGCGGCTCGAGATATTCCCGCATGCGCGCGCTCGTGCCGGTCACAAAGCCGACGAAGATTCCCGCGGCGGCCGCCAGACCGAAACCCAGCAGAAACTCGATCAGGCTCACGTAGACGTGTTTCCATAACTCGCCCGTGCGCGCCGCCGCCCACATCGCTTCGAGGACGGTGGACAAAGGAACCATGATCAACCGATTCGTCAGCACGGTGCGCGCCAGGACCTCCCAGAGGATGAGGCCGGCGATCACGGAAACGACCGCGCGGACGCGCGTCCCCCGCGCCGAGCCCGGGGCGGGCGATGCGTCTGTCGCCGGTGAGTTATCGCGGGGCATATTAGTTATAATTAAAGCTTGGCTTGAACGTTATTAGTCTTGGAACGAACGCTTGTCAAGCCGCGTCGTGGTATTCGAAACTGGGTCCGTGTTAGATTGCCGGCATGAGTTCGGAGGCCGTCGAAAGGCAGAGAAAGGCGCTGACGGCCGCGGGCCTCGACGCGCTCATCGCGATCTCGCCCGAGAACGTGACTTACACGGCTGGAATCGTCGTCCCGTCGCAGTCCTTGATGCGCTGGCGCCACGCCGCCGCCATCGTGACCGCCGATGGACGGACGGCGATGCTGGTGATCGACATGGAAGAAACGACGGTCCGGGGACACGGCGGCACAAAGGAGCTGCGGGTTTATCGGGAGTTTACCGACGACCCGATGGAAAAATTGGCCGAGCTTTTGCGCGCTCTCGGGTTGGCGCGCGGGCGTTTGGGCATCGAGCTGGAATATCTCCCGGCAAAAGACTTCGCAACGCTTGAGCGAAAGCTGCCGGACGCGGGCATCGTCGCCGCGGACGCAATCTTCCGCAAGCTGCGGCAGGTCAAGACCGGCGCGGAGATCGAGCTGCTGCGCGCGCTGAGCAAACTCACCGACCGGGCGATCGGCGCGACGTTGACGAGCGCGCGCGCCGACGTGAGCGAGATGGAGCTGGCGGGCGGTTTGATCGGAAGGGTTTTTGCCGGCGGCGCGGAGAACTTCAAGCTCATGATCATCGCCTCGGGCGAGCGCAGCCAATACCCGAACGTCGGCCCGACGGAAAGGAAATTGCGCCGGGGAGACCTCATCCGCATGGAGATTTTCGGCATGAAGCACGGCTATCACGCGGGCGTCTGCCGGACGGCCGTCGTCGAGCGCGCGACGCCGGAGCAGAAAAAAATCTGGAAAAACCTGATCGAATGCAAGTATCTGGTCATGGAATTGATCAAGCCGGGCGCCGCATGCCGCGACGTTTACCAAAAATTCCTCCAGCACTTCGGCGCGCTCGGATTCGAGCCGATCAGTTTTGTCGGCCACGGCATCGGCCTCTTTCTCCACGAAGAACCCTATCTCGGCCGCTACGGCGACGAAATATTGGCAGAAGGAATGGTGGTCGCAATCGAGCCGTTGGTTTACATTCCCGGCCGCATGGGGCTGCAAAACAAAGACATGCTGCTGGTCACGAAGAATGGCTGCGAGCTGCTGTCCGATGAGACGGAGACGGACGAGCTTTTGCGAGTCGGCTAAACAAATGTTGAATTTTGAATGTTAATTCAACATTCATCATTCAAAATTCAAAATTGAACCGTGAAGATCAGACGTATCGAAACCATTCCGATCAGGCTGCCGACCAGACGCGTTCATCAGTGGTCGAGCCTGACGACGCCGATCGGAGTCTACGTGATCGTCAAGATCATCGGCGACGACGGAGCGATCGGCATCGGCGAAGCGCCGGTGCTGAAAGACTGGGGCGGCGATTACATGAAGTATTACGGCGAAACGCCGCAGACGACGGCGCACGTCATCCACGACATGCTGGCGCCCGCGCTCGCCGATCAGGACCCGTGCGCGATCGCGGCGATTCACGACCTCATGGACAAGGCGATCAAAGGTTATCCCTACGCCAAGGCGGCGCTCGACATGGCGCTCTACGACCTGGCGGGCAAAGCGCTTCAAGCGCCGGCGTATCAGCTTCTCGGCGGCTGTTATCGCCGCCGCATTCCGGTGGCGCATAGCATCGGCCTCATGGAGATCGACAAGGCGATCGAAGAAGCGCTTCAGGTCAAGGCCGAGGGAATTAAAACCGTCAAGCTCAAAGGCGGCCAGGCGCCGAAGCGCGACGTCGAGCTGGTGAAGCAAATCAGAAACGCTCTGGGCCCGGAGATTCAGATCACCGTCGACGCCAATCAAGGCTACGCGACACCCAAAATCGCCGTGCAAACGATCCAGGCGATGGAACCCTATGGCATCCACTTCATGGAACAGCCGGTCGAAGGCATCGATGAGATGGCGCTGGTGGCTGGGAGCGTCGAGACGCCGATCATGGCGGACGAGAGCGCGTGGACGCCTCAGGACGTGGTTGAGATCATCCGGAAAAAAGCCGCGGACATCATCTCGCTCTACACCACCAAGCCCGGCGGCTTATTCAAGGCGAAGAAAGTCGCCGCGGTGGCGGAGGCGGCTGGGCTTCAATGCAACGTGAACGGCTCGGTCGAGACCGGAGTGGGGAACGCGGCCAATCTTCATCTCGCCGCTTCGACGGCGGTCGCCTCTCTCGCCTGCGTCGTTCCGGTTTCGACGCCGCAGGGCAAAGGCAAGAAGGGGATTGCCGGAATCTATTACGCCGACGACATCATCACGGAGGCTTACGAATTGATCGACGGCGAGATTGTCGTGCCGGACAAACCGGGCTTGGGAATCGAATTAGACGAGCAGAAGTTGGAAAACTACCGAATCCGATGAGTATTCACGGCATCGCCATCCTCGGTGCGGGGAACGGGGGCGCGGCCGCCGCGGCGGATCTCACGCTTCGCGGCTATGACGTCCGCCTCTACTCGCGCTCGGAGAAAACCTTGCAACCGATAAAGCAGCGCGGCGGCATCGAGCTGCGCGAAGGCAAGAAAAAAGATTTCGCCCGGCCGCGCCTAGTCACGAGCAAGATCGATGCGGCGGTCGCGGACGCCGAGCTGATCATGATCGTCGCTCCGGCCAGCGCTCACGCGGAGCTCGTCGCGGCCTTGGCGCCGCACTTGCGCGACGACCAGATGGTGTTTCTGAATCCCGGCCACACCGGCGGTTCGCTTCACGTCGCGAATCTTTTGCGCCGCGCGGGCATAAAAGCGACGATCAGCCTAGGCGAGACGGTGACCTTGACCTACATCTGCCGCTCTGCCGGGCCGGCTCAAGTCGAGATCTATCGGCGCACGACCCATCTAGCCTGTGCCGCGTTCCCGGGAAACTCGACGCCGTATTTCGTGCGCGACCTGCGCGCGATCTATCCCGGCATCGTAGCCGCCCACAATGTGCTCGAAACCGGCATCTCCAATATCAACGCGATCATGCATCCCGCGGGAATGATCGGCAACGCCGGGAGAATTCAGACGCGCGGCGGAGATTTCTATTTTTACCGCGAAGGGATCACGCCCGCGATCGCCAACGTCATCGACACGGTCGATCGAGAACGGCTGAAAATCGTCGCGCGGCTGGGGCTTCCGGCGCGGAGTTTCGTCGAGCTGTTTTATCAGGCGGGTCTGACGACCGAGAATGCGCGAACGAGCGGCTCGGTGTACGAGGCGATTCGAGAGAGCGTGCCCAACCGGACGATCAAATCCCCGCCGACCCTCGACCATCGCTACCTGCACGAAGACGTCGGCTACGGTTTGGTGCCGATCTCCGAGATCGGAAGATTCGCCGGGATCGAGACGCCGGCCATCGACGCCCTGGTCACCGTCGCCTCCGAGATGAACCGAATCGATTATCGCCGCGAGGGCCTGACCTTGGACAAAATGGGGCTCGGCGCGATCACGTTGGAAAATTTGTCGGCGCTGCTGCAAGCGGGCTTCTGAGAGCCGAGATTCGACATTTGGCGTTCCGAGCCCGGCGAGGACGACATGAGAGTGGGACTCTGCTTCGACGGTTTTTATTCGATCAACGAGATGGTCGAGCTGGCGCGGCTGGCCGACGACGGCATGGAATCGATCTGGATGTCGGATCATCTCTGTTTCCGCGACTCGCTCACGTCCGCCATGGCCTTTCTCGCCACGACTAAAAAGATTACCGTCGTGCCGGCGCCGCTGAGTCCTTACTCCCGCCATCCGATCATCTCGGCGATGGCGCTCTCGACCATGGACGAGTTCGCGCCCGGTAGAGTCGGGGCGACCGCGGGAACCGGCAACGCCGCGGCGTTGGAAGAAGCCGGCATGAAAGTGACGCGGCCGCTCAAAACGATGCGCGAGTACGTCGGAGTGCTGCGGCGATTCTTGAGCGGCGAGGCGGTAAACTTTCACGGCGAGACGATTCAAATCAACGGCGCGCAGATGGGCTTCACGCCGTCTTCCACGATTCCGATCTACCTGACCGCCGTGAAGAGCCGGATGCTGCGGCTGGCGGGCGAGATCGGCGACGGCGTGCTGCTGTCGGCCGGCTGCGCCCCGGGGTACATCGCCCGCTGCGCGGCGGAAATAAAAGCCGGCGCCGGGCGCGCCGGGAAATCGCGCCAGGACAGAGATGTCGCCGGCTTTATCACCACGTCGGTTGCGAACGACCCGCGCGCGGCGATCGACGCGAGCAAGACTTTTCTGGCCTATATCTTTCGCAACCAACACCACGCGGAAAATATCCGCAGCGGCGGCGGACGGGTCGATCAAGAGGGGTTGGCCGCGGCCGTCGCGCGGCGCGACTGGGACGGGGCGAAGAAATTCATCAGCGATGAAGTCGTCCACGCGCATTCGATCTCCGGCACGCCGGTCGAATGCCGCAGGCGCATCGACGAGTTTGTAAAGAGCGGCCTCGATCTGCCCATTCTCTTGCCGATGGGGACGCAAGAAGCCAGGAAACGGGTTGTTGAACTGGCCCGCGCCCTATAATAGAGTTTGGGCGCATAGGAAAAAGTTTTGTCACGGAGGATTCGACATGAATATTTGTACAAACGGGGTGCGGTCGTTGGTGGGCCTATCAGCCCTTGTCGCGCTGCTCTGCTCTACGGTTTACGCGCAGCCCGTCAATGTGGACGCCGCCAAGAAAGAAGGGAAGATCGTCGTGTACGGCGCGCAGGTGCCGCAGGCGATGGAGGGGCTGCACAAGGCATTCAAGGCGAAATACGGCATCGACGTCGAATACTGGCGTGGCTCGTCCACGCAGGTCGCGGAGCGTGCGCTGAGCGAATTTCGCGCCGGCAAACCGGGCTACGACGTCGTCGAGGGGAACCGGGGCGTTCAGCTCATCATGCGGGACGAAGGGCTGTTTACTAAATACGTTCCGCCGTCGTCGGAAAAATTCCCGGCGCAGTTCAAAGAAAAAGACGGGATGATCACGCCGTGGCGCGCGTTGCCGATCAGCATTCTCTACAACACCGAACTGGTCAAGCCGAACGAAGCGCCGAAGACGCTCGACGATCTCCTCAGCCCCAAGTGGACCGGAAAATTAAGCATGCCCGATCCGACGCGCCACACGACGACCGCGCAGTTTCTGTGGAACCTTTCTAAGTTCAAGGGCGACAAGTGGCTGGACTACGTCAAGGGCCTGGCCAAGCAGCAGCCGATTCTGGTCGAGTCGCTGGCGCCGGTGACGACGACGATCATCAAGGGCGAGGCGGCGGTCGGCATCACCTACATCAAGTACGTGAAGCAGTACAAAGGTCCGGTCACGTACGTGCTGATGGATAAATATCTGACCGACCCGAACTACATGAGCCTCAGCGCCAAGACGACGCGGCCGAACGCCGCGAGATTGTATCTAGAGTTCGTCTGCTCGGCCGACGGCCAGAAGGCCGCCGCCGACGAGGGGGAGTTCCCCATGCTGCCGGGCATCGTGCCGCCGATCAAAGACGCCGAGAAGGTGGTGCCGGGCATGGTTTTCATGGACAATCCGTCGGAGAAGGAATTTAACAAACTCATGAGCGAAACGTTCCGGCAGATCTTCTTCGGAAAGTAAGACCGAGAAAGCGACCGCCGCCGCCCGTTCTCCGAGCCCACGCAATGGGTCCCTGCTTAATCCGCGACGTCGGTGTCGGATGCGCGGGCTCTCCGAGCGGGCAACGACGGTCGCTTTCTCTGGAGAGTGGGAAGCAGATGGCCGGCCTTCGCGGCGGACGCGGGAAGCTGGCCTTTTCTTTTTGGCGGCTGAATCCACCATGAATGGCACAACGGCCTTGACCCGCGTTTTCGACCGGCCGGTTCAGGCGGTCCGTCAGGACCCGCAGATCGCGGTGATCGCCGCGGTCGGCGTGGTGATCGCGTATCTCAGCCTCTCGCCGACGGTCATGTTGCTCTACGGCAGCTTTCTCAGCAAACCGCTGGGCGTGCCGGGCAGCTTTACCTTGCACCATTACATCCGCGCCTACACCGACCCCGTCACTTATCAACTCCTGCTCAACTCTTTCATTTTTGCCGCCGGCTCGTCGCTGCTCGCGACGGCGCTGGCCGCCGTGGTGGCATGGATCACCGTGCGCACGAACGCGCCTTTCAGAAAAGTTTTCGAGCTGACCGCGATCGTGCCCAACATCTTTCCGCCGGTGATGCTGGCGGTCGCCTGGGGCGCGCTGTTGAGCCCGAGAACCGGCCTGATCAATCGTGGCGCCATGCAGCTCTTCGGTTTGGACCGCGCGCCGCTCAACGTATATTCCATGTGGGGGATGATCTTCGTCGAGGGCCTCATCACGGCGCCGCTGGCTTTTTTGATCGTCTCGGCGTCGCTCCACTCGATGGACCCGTCGCTCGAGGAGTCGGCGCGCGTGGCCGGCTCGAGCAACTTGCAGATCGCCCGGCGCATCACGTTCCCGATCATCCGGCCGGCGCTGCTCGCGGCGGCGACGCTCAACTTCGTGCGCGCGATCGAGAGCTTCGAGACCCCCGCGATCATCGCGCTGCCGGCGCGGATCGAGGTTTTCACCACCAAGATTTATCGTGAGGCGATCGGGGCGTTTCCGCCCAACCAGAACATCGCGGCGACCTATGCCGTCTCGCTGCTCGTCATCACGATGTTTTTCGTCTATCTCTACCGGCGGCTCACGTCGCGCTCGGAGCGCTACGTGACGGTGACCGGCCGCGGCTACCGTCCGATGATCATCGACCTCGGGCGCTGGCGCTACTTTGCAACCGGGATTGCCGGGCTCATTTTATTGCTGATCGTGGTGCTGCCCTTCATCGTTCTCCTCTACGTCTCGTTCATCACCTACGTGCACGTCCCGGGACCGAAGACCTGGGACCTGCTGACCTTCGAGCATTACCGCTCGAACCTGACGGACGCGCGCACGTACCGGGCGTTGCAGAACAGCCTGCTCCTGGCGGTGGGCGGGGCGACGCTATGCATGCTGCTGGCTTCGGTCACGGCTTACATCACGACCAAGAGCAAGAGCGCGGGAACCTCGTTGATCGAGGCGCTCACGTTCATCCCCTGGGCTTTTCCCGGCACGGCGCTCGCCATCGGCCTGCTCTGGACCTACGTCTACGTCCCGCTGCCGATTTACGGCACGCTGTGGATCCTGCTCATCGGTTACATCACGCGCTTCCTGCCCTACGGCCTGCGCACCATGACGAGCACGGTGATCCAGGTCCACGACGATCTGCAAGCCGCGTCGATGACGTGCGGCGCGGGATTTTGGGCGACCTTTCGCCGCATCCTTCTGCCGCTTCTGCGTCCCGGCTTCATCGCCGGCTGGATCATCCTCGCGACGATCTACCTGCGCGAGTTCAGCACGTCGATCTTTCTCTATTCGCCGGGCGCGGAGCCGATCGGCCCGCTGCTCTACCATTTTTACATCGACGGGAACTTGGGCCCGATGTGCTCGCTCGGCGTGATCGTCAGCGTGATCTGTCTCACCCTCATCGTCGTCGCGCGGCGCATCGGCAGGATTAACGCTGAATTTTGAATGTCGAATGCTGAATGTTGCATTGAATTCATCATTCAAAATTGTTTTTAAGCTTATGGATGCCGGAACGGTAAAAAAGTTTGTGGAAAAAAATCTTCGCTACGACGAGGTGAAAAGGCTTCTGGTCAAGCTCGTGCAAACGCCGAGC
Organism: Binatia bacterium; assembly: GCA_036506735.1. Lineage (GTDB taxonomy): Bacteria > Desulfobacterota > Binatia > UBA9968 > UBA9968 > JAJPJQ01. The sequence continues at coordinate 41,904 of DASXRG010000052.1, forward strand.
CCGCAGACCGATTTGCTCGAAGCCGAGCCGCAGGTGCTCGCGTTGATCGAAGACGTCGTCAAGCCGGAGCTGGAACGCTCCGGCCTTCGTCCCGCGATCGACGAGAAGGGCAATCTTGTCGTTTCTCTCAAAGGAAGAAGCCGGAGCAACCGTCTTATGCTGGTGGGTTACGCCATGTGCGCGGCGCCGAGCACGATGCGCGATCCCTACTCAGGCGCCCTGGTTGACGGGAATCCGTTCGGTCTCGCGGGCGAATGCGCGTGGGGAAGGGGCGCATGCGAGCAAAAGGGAAGTCTCGCGGCGATGATCGCGGCGGTCAAACTGTTGGGGGAATGCAAGGCGGAACTGCCGGCGGATTTATTTTTTGTCACCAGCACGGCGGGCGAGACCGGCCGCCACGATTCGCTGGCGCACGTCGTGGCGCATGGGAACGTGAAGGCGGAGTGGGCGATCGTCGACGGGCCGCCGGAAATCCAGCTCGGGAATAAAGGCCGCGTGGACATCGAGGTGGTCGTTCGCGGCAAGCAGGCGCACAGCAGCCGGCCGTGGGACGGGGTCAACGCCATCGAAGGCGCGGCGAAGGTTTTGGAGCGGCTCAGGCCGCTGATGCCCTATCCCTCGGAGCAGACGCATCCGGACCTCGGGAAGGTCAGCTTGACGCCGACTGCGATAGAAAGTTTCCCGAAGGCCACGCACACGATCCAGAGCGAGTGCCGGATCGTTTTCGATCGTAGACTGCTGCCCGGCGACGATCCGGCCACGGCCGTGCAGGAAATGAAAGCGGCGGTCGGAACCCTGGAGCCGTTTGCCGTGGAAGTGCGGCCGAAAGATTTCATGTATCCCAGCGAGGTGGCGAAAGACGGCGAGCTGGTCCTGGCGCTGACCCAGGCGATTCAGGTGATGCTCGGACGCGACGCCAAGTATGCGTATTCCACCGCGGCCAACGATACTGGATTTCTCAATGCCAAAGGAATTCAGGCGATCAACTACGGCTCGCGCCACATCCGGTTTCAACATACCGACCACGATCTGGTACCGGTCGAGAGCGTGTTTGAAGCGGCCAAGGTGTTTGCGTTCATCGGTCTACATCGCTAGCAACGCGAGAATTTTATTGACTTTTCACATGCGCGGCATTAATATCGCGGCAATTACGCCAACGGAGGGTGAACCGATGAAACTTTCAGCCGGCCTTTTAGTGGCTCTCGCATTTTTTGCCATGGTGGGTTCCGCGCATGCGGCGGCGGCGTTGGAGCCGTTTGGGAAGATAGAGTTAGGCGGCGGGGCGGAGAAAGAGCAAGGGCAGAACGCGGGGGGTCGAGGAGTGATCGAGGCGTTGGGAGTGCTGCCGCTGGTGGGGAATTTCGGGATA
>DASXRG010000053.1:0-19224 GCA_036506735.1 Binatia bacterium
TGTTCGAGCCGGTCTTCGAGCGCTACGTCACGGATGAAAGAATCGCCCGCACCGTGGTAAACGCGGCGCAGGACAGCCTGGCCGTCGATCGCGCCTACCGCAACGCGCTCGCGGTGGCGATGATGGAGATTCCGGAGTGAGGTGCCGATGAAGTTGGTCTGGATTCAGCTTTTGGCCAGCATCTCGACGGGCGTCTGGCGCGGCCCCAGGCTCTCGTAGTACTCGTTCTTCTCCGGATTATATCTGCCCTGATTGAAGCCGCCGCCTTTCTGGCTGCGCACAATTACCGCGACTGCTCTTTCGCCGACGGTAACCTCGGTGTGGATCTCGTGCGGCCGCACGAGATCGATCTCCCCGGGGCCGACGAGGCGGTCGGTGGTCTTCTTGATCTCGGCGTGGCCCGGCCGGGAGCGATCGTCGATCCGCTCGTAGCGCTCGATGCGCTCGTGCCCGTCGAGCACGCCGTAGAGCGTATAGATGTGCGCATGATCGTGGATGCGCGCCCGCCCGCCCTGGCGCGCGGCGCCTTTTGTCAGGCCGTTGATCGCGAAGCCATAGTCCGGGTCTTCGTAGAACAGCAGATTCTCGGCGCGTCCCTCCGCCGGGACGCAATCCGGCCAGCGCTTCGAAGCGTCGCGGATCTCCGGGTCGGCGATCAGCTCCGCCAGGATCGGGGAGAGCGCGGTCCAGCGCTTTTCCAGATCCGGCTCTCGGGCGAACAGCTCGCGGGCCTTCTCGATGAAACGCTCAAGCGCGTTTTGAGTCTTGGCTTCCATCACTCGGTCCTCCCTTTTCGTGAATCGACCGTTGCGCCGGGCGCGGCGCTTCTTCGATGGCGTAGAAGCGGGCGCAGTTGTCCCAGAGAATTTTGCGCTTGTCCTCGTCCGCCAGCGGCAGCTTGAGAAAACACTCGACCGCTTGCGGGTACCGGGCATCGCCGTGCGGATAGTCGGTCGAGAAGACGATCCGATCGCTGCCCAGCTCTTCGATCAGATACCGCGCGGGAGCTTCGTCGGGCTCCACCGACACGTAGCACTGGCGCTTGAAATAGTCGCTCGGCTTCATGGCGAGCCCCGGCATGAACACGTCGCCCTCGCGCTCGTAGCCCTCATCCATCCGCCACAGCAGCCAGGGCACCCAGGAACAGTTGGCCTCGAGGAACGCGACCTTGAGCTTTGGGTGGCGCGCGAGGATGCCGCCGCCGATGAAGCTGCCGAGACCGAGCATCTGCTCGAACGGCTGGGCATAGATGCGCCTCAGGCCGAAGTTCGGCTCAAAATGGTCGCCGCTCTGGCGCGCGCGCGAGCCGGTGGCCTCGTGGAAGCCCACGGGAATGTCGAGCCCCTCCAGCGCGTCCCACAGCGGCTCGTAGTAGGGATCATGCCAGCTCTTGCCGTTGACGATGTTGGACCTGATAAAGACCGCGCGAAATTTCAGTTTCTCCACCACCCGGCGCGTCTCCTCGACGGCGTCTCCGATGTCGTACACCGAGATCATCCCCGCGCCGAGAAGCCGCGCCGTGTCGGTTTGGCAGAAATCGAACATCCAGTCGTTGTACGCCCGGGCGATCGCGGCGGCGAAGCGCGGCTCTCTATCCGGATGAGTGAGCACGCTGAGCCCGCGGCTGGGGAACAGCACCGCGACGTCGATGCCTTCGATGTCCATCGCCTCGAGCTGGACGTCGGGTCCCCAGCCACGTCGAGCGTGGTCGCGGTAAAGTTCCTGGTTCCGTTCGTAATTGTGGCCTCGATGCGGCACGCCGCTCGTCCTTCTGCCGTTGGGCTCGCCGTCCGGGAAGATCACGCCGAGGTCGCGCACGTTGTCGGACGTCCGGCCGCGCGGCGCGATCGCTCTGAACTCCGGGGTGATGTAGCGCTGCCATAAGTCGGGCGGCTCCATAACGTGCATGTCGCTATCCAAGACTTTGAATCCCTGCTTTGGCATGGGCTCTCCCTCCTTTACCGCGTACCACAGAGCGCCGGAATTTTCACTGTCTATAGACCTTGTCGATGAAACCGGTTTTTTCCAGCTCGCGCACGATGCTCTCGTCCGCCATGTCTTCGAAGCGAAGGCGCGCGCCGGGCTTGCGGCCGACCGCTTCTTGGATTTGCGTCTCGACGCCGGCTCTCGTCACCAGCGGTACCCGGTCATAGAGCTTCGCGCTCGCCGTGTAGGCGTCTTCCAGATAGGCCTCGTTGGTTATTCTGCTGTACTTGGAAATGATTTTTTTGCTTTCTTCCTTGCGGGTCTTGAAAAAGTGGGTCGCCTCGATATGCGCCATCACGACTTTTTTCACCGTCTCCCGCTGGCGCGAGAGATAGCTCTTCGTGGTGGTGGCGCAGATATAGGGAAAATCGAACCGCTTCTGAAAATCCGCGGTCCTGGTGAGAATTCTGAAAGGCATGCCTTGGGTCAGGTGAATGATGCCCGGAGGCGACGGAAACCCGGCGATTCTGCCGGTGCGAAATGAAGCCGCCCGCTCTGTCGGGCCGCCGACCTGCATGATCAGGACCTGCTTGTCCGGCTCCAGCCCCAACCCCTTGATCAATACGCGCGCCGCGACGTCGGACGCGCTGCCGATCCGGCTTATGCCGATGTTTTTCCCTTTTAGATCCTCGGCCGATTTGATCGACTCCTGCACCACCAGCTCGTAGGGAAGTGAATTGAGATAACAGGCGACGAGAACCAGATCGGCCCCCGCCGTCACCGCGCTGGCCACGCCTCCACCCGACGCGTTGGCCATTTGTATGTCGCCGGCTACGAGACTGGTCACGCTGGTCGTGGTGCTGGGGATGAAGAGCAGGTCCGCGTCCAATCCGTTCTTCTTATACAAACCCTGATGTTGAGCGATGTACCAGACGGCGTTGCTGCTCTCCAGAGCGCTGTGAGCGAGTCTGATCTTTTCCTGACTCCAGGCGTCCCTCGGAGCAAGGGAGTAGAAAAGAAGCGGCAGCGCGGCAAAAAGCCAAAACCTCCGTGGAAGTTTCATAAAACCTCCCAGAAGATGCGACGGCGAAAAACCCGGCTTTCGACGCAAGGTCTAGCGCGATCCGGAGAGAATGTCCATACGTAAATAGGGGAGTGTCTCGTGCAGGTTGAACTAACCGCTCCTTGTCGGATATTGTCGCTGCTCGTAGAGTGAAGTAGGGAGGACAGCGATGCCTTACGCGAAAGTGCGCGGCGTAAACATAAATTATAAAATCCTCGGCGATCACGGTCCTTGGGCCGCGCTCTCGCCCGGCGGCCGGCGCGATATCAGTGGCATCGAGCCGCTGGCGCGACCGCTGGCCGACGCGGGGCACCGCGTCGTGATCTTCGACCGGCGCAATTGCGGCGCTTCCGAAGTCGTCATCGATGGCAGTGACTCGGAGTACGAGATCTGGGCGGACGATCTGCACGAGCTGCTCTCTCAACTCGAGGCTCTTCCCGCCTTCGTCGGCGGCAGCTCTTCCGGTTGCCGAACGGCGCTTCTTTTTGCGCTGCGCCATCCGGGAGCTGTTCGCGGCCTCATGCTCTGGCGCGTGACCGGCGGTCGCATCGCGTGCGAGCGCCTGGCTCAAGAATATTACGGCCAGTACATCGCCGCCGCGAAGCAAAGCGGGATGGCCGCGGTGTGTGAGATGGAGCACTGGAAAGAGCGCATCGAAGCGCGAGCCGAGAACCGCGACGCGCTCATGAAAATGGACGCCGGGCGTTTCATCGCCGTCATGTCCCATTGGCGCGAATACTTCATCCGGGGCGCCGATCTGCCCGTCATCGGCGCGACCGAAGCGGAGCTTAAATCGATTAAAGTCCCCGCCTGCATCATTCCGGGCAACGACAACACCCATTCGCAAAAGACCGGCGAGAACCTGGGCCGCACCCTTGCCAACGCCGAAGTACATGTCTTGTTCCCGAAGCACTACGATATGGACCTGAGCCCGCGGGAGGAGTGGGACGCGAAGGCGGGCGAGATCGCCGCGCTGTTCGGCGATTTCATCAAGCGTGCGGCGTAAATGACAAGGAGAAAAGGATGAAGATCGCGGTGATCGACGACTATCAGGACGCATTCCGCACGCTCGAGTGTTACGCGAAGCTGAAAGGCCACGACGTGATCGTTTACAACGACACCGAGAAAGATCCGGCTCGGCTCGCCGAGCGTTTGAAGGACGCCGAGGCGGTGTTGCTGACGCAGCAGCGCTCCCGCTTCCCGGGCGCGGTGATCGAGCGCCTGCCCAAGCTCAAGCTCGTGAGTCAGACCGGGCGCGCGACGGCCCACATCGACGTCGAGGCCTGCACCCGGCACGGAGTCGCGGTCTCGGCCGGCGGGGCGGGCAGGGCGCACACGACGGCGGAGCTTACGTGGGGGTTGATATTGGCCGCGCTGCGGCACATCCCGTACGAGGTCAAGCGATTGAGAGAAGGACACTGGCAATCGACGATCGGCACCGCCGTGCAAGGCAAGACGCTGGGGATCTACGCGTTCGGCAAGATCGGCAGCCTGGTGGCGGGCGTCGGACGCGCCTTCGGCGCGCGCGTGGTCTGCTGGGGCCGGGAAGGATCGACGGCGCGGGCGCGAGAGGCGGGGTACGAAGTCGCGGCGAGCCGTGAATTATTTTTCAGCCAGTCCGACATCGTGAGCCTGCATCTGCCGCTCAACAACGAGACGCGCGGCATCGTGACGCGCAAAGATCTCGATCGGATGAAGCCGACGGCGCTGATCGTCAATACGAGCCGCGCCGGGCTCATCGCCGAGGGCGCGCTAGGCGGCGCGCTCAAAGCCGGCCGTCCGGGTTTTGCCGCGGTGGATGTCTTCGAAGACGAGCCGGTTATCGGCGCAGCGCATCCGCTGCTCAAAATGGACAATGCCCTCTGCACGCCGCACCTCGGTTACGTCGAGTACGATAGTTATGAAGCTTACTACGGCGACGCCGTGGAGCAGATCATTGCCTACGCTCAGGGCAAGCCGATCAACGTAGTGAATCCGGAAGCGCTGGGAAAAAAATAAATAGGGCGACAATCGGGGAGGAATCGAATGGAGTATCGAAAGTTCGGCAGCACTGATTTCAAAGTTTCGCCCCTCGGGCTCGGCTGCATGAGCATGTCGGGCGTCTATGGTCCCGCGGACGACAGCGAATCCATCGCGACGCTGCATCGCGCCTTTGACCTGGGGATCAATTTTTTAGACACGTCGGCGAGTTACGGCACCGGACACAATCATGAGCTTATCGCCAGGGCGCTCAAGGGCAGGAGAGAGCGGATTGTCATTCATTCCAAGTCCGGCAGCCCGCGGACCCCCGACGCGAGCGGCAATCGCAGCGGCAGCACGCCGGAATACTTGACCCAAAACTGCGAGCAAAGCCTCCGGCGTCTCGGCATCGACCGTCTCGATATCTTTTGCATGTCGCGCGTCGATCCCAAGATTCCCGTCGAAGATTCCGTAGGCGCCATGGCGCGATTGGTAGAACAGGGCAAAACCCGCTACGTCGGTTTGTCGGAAGCGAGCGCGAACTCCATCAGACGGGCGCGCAAGGTTCATCCCATCGTCTCCCTGCAGATGGAATATTCGCTCTGGTCACGCGATCCGGAGAGCGGCAATATTCAAGCTTGCCGCGAATTCAATATGGGCTTCATGGCGTACTCGCCGTTGGGACGAGGCTTCTTTGCCGGCGCCGTGCGCGACGTCAAGGACATTGCCGACGGCGACGGGCGCAGAAATCATCCGCGCTTTCAGCCGGGCAACATCGAGCACAACCTGAAGCTCCTCGCTCGGTTCGAAGAGCTGGCGCGGGAGAAATCGGCCACGCCGGCGCAACTGGCGCTGGCCTGGCTGATGGCGCAGGGCAATGACGTCATCCCGATTCCCAGCAACAAGAGCCGAAAACATCTCGAGGAGAACCTCAAGGCCGTCGACATAAAACTCAGCAAGGAAGATCTCGCCGGGCTCGATGCGCTCTTTTCGCCCGGCGCCGCCGCGGGTCCGCGCGCAAGAGACATGGATCGGGTGAATATTTAGTCGGTTCAAAACGTTCAAGCCGTTCAAAAAGTTCAAACCCTCTACGGAGGAAACATGAAAGAGGTAACGATCGTGGTTGGGACAATCGGTCAGAGCATCATGCGCAGCGAGGACGATGGAAAAACCTGGGCGCGCATCGGGCCCCGCCGAGGATTTGCCTACGAAGCCTCGGTGCGCTCTATTGCGATGCATCCGAAACGACACGATATCCTCTTTGCCAGTACGGAAAGAGGGATCTATCGCAGCGAAGATCGGGGAGCGAACTGGCGGTACGTCGATTCGCCGCTCAATCCCCATTATGTCTGGACGATCGCGTTCGATCCGGTGAACCCGGATGTCATGTTCGCCGGCACTGGCACGCCGACGCCGGCGATGATCTTTCGTTCAAAGGACGGCGGCGGGAGTTGGGAGAAGCGGCCGGTGGAAGCCGCAGCGCAGTGCGAGGCCGTCGGCACGCCGAGAGTCACGGGGATCGCCGTCGATCCCGTGGAGCCGAATAACGTCTGGATGGGCCTCGAAGTGGACGGCGCCCGTCACAGCAGCGACGGCGGCGATACATGGAGCATCGTAGAAGTTACCGGACGCAGCGACATTCATAACGTCGCCGTGACCGCCGGCCCGCCGCGAACGGTATTGATCGTGACCAACCGGGAGATTTACGCGAGCATCGACAACGGCGCGAGCTGGGAGCCGCGTGACATGCAGAAATGCCTGCCTTGGGAGTATCCGCGAAACCAAAACTATCTGCGCGGGATCGCGGTGGACCCGGTAAACTCGAAAAGAATCTTGTTGAGTTTCGGCGATTTTACGCCGGGAACCTCGGGCGCGATCGCGCAAACCGAAGACTTCTGCAAGAGCTGGAAGTTGCTGCCGCTGCCGGCGGATCCGAACTCGACGATGTGGACGTTCGGCACGAATCCGGACGACCCGAACATTTTTTTTGCGGCGAGCCGCTATGGTTATCTCTACCGCAGCGACGACGGCGGCGCATCGTGGACGAAGCTGAGAAGAGAGCTGAGCGAGATCGCGGCGGTGTGCTGGTTGCCGAACTGACCGCTGCGCATCGCGCGCCGCCGTCACGCGTTACTTGTAAAGCTCGCTCAACAGGCCGCTTTTCTCCAACCGGTCGAGGAAGCGCAGGTCGACAAACTGCTCGGGCTTGGCGTTCCTGGCGGCGGGAATCGTCTTGGCCACTTCGTCGATGGCGTTCTGCATTCCCGTCATGTCGATATAAGGAGCTTTGTCGACGATCTTTCCCACGTAGAAATCGTAAGCTTTTTGCAAGACCGCCGTGTCCTGCACGGTCGTGTACTTCGCGTAGGACTTGATCGTGAATTCCCTGTCGGTCCGGGCGCGGTGCACGCCGCGCGCGTAAGCGCGCATGAAGCGGTCGATCGAGTCCGGTTTCTTTCTGATGATGTCTCCGAGCACGATCATGGCGGGGTTCGGAAAGGCCAGATTCATGTCCGTGATGCTCGCCAGCTCTTTGAAGCCGAGCTTTTCCATCAAGAAGAGAGTCGGGGGCGAGACCATGCCGGCGTCGATGGAGCCCGCCCTGAGCGCGGCCGCGATGGACGACACGGCGCCTAGCTGCAGGAGAATTACGTCTTTCTGCGGGTCGAGGTTGTGTTGTCGAAGGGCGTGGCGGGCCGAGATGTCGGCGCTGGTGCCGATGCGGGTAATGCCGATCTTTTTTCCTTTCAGGTCCTCTACTCGTTTGATGTCCGGCCTCCCGTACATCGAAAAGATCAGTTTGTTGACGTTGTTGCCGATGACTTTGAAGTCCGCGCCGCTGAGAGCGGCGGAGATCGCGGCCGCGCCGCCCAGCGACGCGATATCGACTTCTCCCGCGACCGTGACCTGAGCGAGTTGGGTGCCGTTGGGAATGAGAATGATCTGATCGTCGAGGCCTTCTCTGGCGAAGAAGCCGGCGTCGTGGGCGACCCAGATGCCGACATAGGCGCCGCTGATGGAGCTATAGCCGATCCGCATCCGCTCCGCGGCGATTGCGGCGGAAGCACATAAAAGGACGGCCAGCGCGGCGCTAACGACTCCTCGTTTCATAGGTTGCGCCCTCCCAGAATCCTCTCGATCGTTCCAGGGCGAGTCTATGACGAAGGCGGTGTCGCGCGCAAGTTGTGTTGTCGGCTGGCGCGATTGCACCGCGATGGTCAAGCGGCGGAGCCGGTCTCGACCGCCTTTTGCGTTCTGTGATATGCAATTTGTGATACATAAATCCAACCCTTTGACGTCCAGCAGCCAAGGAGAAAAAGATGCCGAACGTTAAACTACCGACGGGCGTCGATCTCTATTACGAGTCGCACGGTCAAGGAGAGCCGCTGATCCTGGTGCCGTCGACGGCCTATTCGTGCGAGGTGTGGAAACCTACGCAGCTGCCGCTGGCTGAGTCGCTCAATTTGATTATCCACGATCCGCGAGGATGCGGCCGGTCGGCGGCCAAGCAAGACGTTTACACGATCGAGCAGATGGCGGCGGATATCATCGCGCTCATGGATCACTTGAAGATCCCCGCGGCCCATCTCTTGGGCCACTCGATGGGCGGGCGTATCGCGCTCGCCGCGGCGCAGAATTTCCCGGGGCGGGTGAAGAGCTTAATCATGGCGGCGAGCGGCTCGGGCCCCGCGGCGCGGCCGGGCTCGGATTGCATCACGGGTCTGCCGCATCGCCTGGTCTATGAGCTCGCCGAAATGGGCTTGGAGAAAATGATCCGTTATGAAATTTGCGAGTCCGATACCTTCTTCACGAAAGACTACCGGGATCGCCACCCGGATAAGGTCGAGAATTTCTTCAAGCTCGCCTGGGCGACCCACGCCAAGCTCTCGGAGTTCGTCCATATCGTCATCGCGCGGCACAATTTCGAAGGCACGCACCGGCTCGGCGACGTGCGGGTTCCAACCTTGGCCGTGATCGGCGATCATGACACCGGCAGGAGCAATCACATGGCGCAAGTGGAGGTTCTTGTCAAGAGAATTCCAGGCGCCGAGCTCAAAGTTCTCAAGGGCCAATCGCACGGCTTTTTCTGGCAAGCGACGGAGGAAACCAACGCGCTGATTCTCGATTGGGTCAAGAATCACGGCGGCGCAAAACGGGAAGTAGCGTGAGGCATTTTTCACGGCGAATCGCCGAGTCTTGCAAATTCAGGCGTGTTTGCTTACTCGAGAGTTGAACGGATGAGCTTACTCGACGGCAAAGTCGTCATCGTGACCGGTGGCGGCCACGGCATCGGCCGCGCCTATTGTCTCGGCATCGCGCGTGAAGGCGGGGCGGCGGTGGTCGCGGATATCGATGAGGCGGCGGCCGAGGGGGTCGCCAAAGCGATCGTCGACAGCGGCGGCAAGGCTCTCGCAACACACGTCGACGTGGCAAATTTCGCGAGCTGCGAAGCGATGGCCAAAAAAACGGTCGAGCGATTCGGCAAAATCGACGGCCTGAGCAGCTTCGTCACGGGCAGGTGATTCTTGTCAATGGCGGGGCCGTGTTACACTAGGACCGAGAATCGGGGGAGGATCCAATTATGGGATGGGTAGACGCAGACGCGCACGTCGTCGAGAGCCCGCGCACGTGGGATTATCTCCAGCCCTCGGAAAAAAGATTCCGCCCCGATTTGTTCCAACCGGAAGGAGAAACACAAAGAGCGCACTGGGTGATCGACGGCAAGATCCGCGGCTTGTTTCGCTTTACCTTCACTGAGGAAGATCTGGTAAAAAAATCCCGCGAGCTGGGGCGGGATGTGGCGACGTCGATGGAAACGCGCGACGTGGAAAACGTCAGCGCCCGGCTGCGCCATATGGATGAGTTGGGAATCGACGTGCAGATTCTTTATCCCAGCATTTTTCTCGATCAGTGCACGGAACGTCCCGAAGTGGACGTCGCTCTTTGCGGCGCTTACAACCGCTGGCTGGCCGATATTTGGCAACAGGCAAAAGGTCGGTTGCGTTGGATGTGTCCGTTGCCCTTGTTGAGCATGCCGGACGCGCTGGATCAGTTGCGCTATGCCAGGAAGAACGGCGCTTGCGGGATTTTCATGCGGGCAATGGAAGGGCCGCGGCATATCACCGATCCCTACTTTTATTCCTTATACGAAGAAGCGTCGCGCCTCGACATGGCCGTCGGGCTGCATCAAGCGAATGGAAACTGGGAGGTCGTCAGCATGCTGGCGAATCCCGACGGCAGCCGGGACTTTTTCAACCAATACCGGATCTTCAACGTCGGCGCGTTTTTCCGCCTCGTGAATTCCGGCCTGCCGAAGATGTTTCCCCGTCTCCGCTTCGGTTTCATCGAAACCGCGGCGTCCTGGATCCCGTGGGTGATTTACGAGCTGCGCCGGCGCATGGACACGGTCAACAGCCGATTGCCGGATAACTTGATGGAAGAGTACCGCCTCTACGTGACCTGTCAGATCGGCGACGACGTTCCGTACTTGCTCAATCACACCGGACCAACCGCGATGATGATCGGGACGGATTATGGCCATGCCGATTCATCGACGGAACTCGATGCGCTCGCCGCTCTCAAGCGGAACGGCGGCATTTCTCCGGCGACGCACAAAAGAATCGTCGAGGACAACCCGAGAAAATTTTATGGCCTCGGCGCAGGATGAGTGGAATCTATTTTTTGTAGAGCTGCCTGATAAAGCCCGATCCTTCCAATTCCTGGACAAAACTCATATCGACAAAACTCTTCGGATCGGCGCTCGCCGCCTTGGGTGTTCGCGGCGCTATATCATCGAGCAGAGTTTTTACCCCCTCCGGGTTCGGATAGGGGATTTCCGGAAAGGCGGCGTTGTACGCCCGGTAGGCGCGCTCGAGGCCCTCGGGATCCGTGGTCTTCAGATTCTTTCCGATGAGCGCTTTGGTCTCTTCCTTGTTGGTTTTGATGAAGTGCAAGGCTTCCGTAAAGGCGCGGACGGTCTTGGCGACCAGCGGGCGCCGTGTTTTGATCGTGCTTTCACGCGTGACGACGGCGTTCACGTGATAGGGAATCTTCAGGGTGCCGATGTCGATCAAGTCTCTGAAGCCCATTTTCTCCGCTTCTCTGACCAGCGGCTCTCCGAGCAAGGTAAACTGAGTAATGTTGCGCGACAGGGCCGCCAGCCGTTGCGGATTTTCTCCCGTGGCGATGATCTTGGTTTCTCTTTCCGGATCGATGCCGAGGCGGCGCAAAGCGAGACGCAAGGTCATATCCGAAGTCGTGCCCAAGCGGTTGACCCCGCCGGTTTTGCCTTTGAGCTGCTCCACGCTGGTGATATCGCCGAGCGAGACGATATGGTCGATAAACAAAGGCAGGTTGGTTGAGACCATGATCGTGTCGGCGCCCGCGAGCCGAGACGTCACGAGGGTGGCGGAAGGGGCGATGATGAGATCCACCTCGCCGGTGAGCAGAGCTTGAATAGTGATGGTGCTCGCGCTGATCGCGATGACCTCCGCATTCAGGCCGTTCTTTTTGAAAAAGCCTTTTTGGTCGGCGACCCAGATCGGCGTGTTCGAAGGAGTCGTTCCCGCCCAGGCGATGCGCATGCGCTCCTGCGCCCCGATCGGTCGCACGAACAACGTGCAGATAACGATCAGCATCCCTATCCGCAGCAGCGGTACAGACATCAGCCGTTCTCCTTGCGGGAAAGGAATCTCATCTTATCCGCCGCAACGCTTTCGCTTGATAGCTCGCCCCCTCCGAGAATCCTCGATCGTTCCGGGGGCGAGTCTATGACAACGGCGGTTTGTGGAGCAAGCTGTTTCTTTCGTACCATTCAGGTGATGCCAGTGCAGCGTTGGAGCTTTACGACAGGCAGTGCTAAATCTCGTCACTGCTAGCCGTCGATACTCAGCCAAAGCGGACGGACAAGGAACGGCGTGACTCATGTGTGGCGTTAACGTGATCCTCAGAAAGGACGGCGGTCCCGCCGAGCGTGAAGACATCGCGCGGATGTGTTCGGCGCTCAGCCACCGCGGCCCGGATGGCGCGGGCTACGCCCTGCTCGACAGCGGGGCCCTCGCTTTCGGCCACGTCCGCCTGAGCATCATCGACCTCCAGGAAGGAGACCAGCCGCTCTACAACGAAGACGGCGCGATCTGCATCACTTTCAACGGTGAAATTTACGACTACAAGCGGCTGCGCGAGGAACTGATCGATCAGGGCCATCGTTTCCGCACCCATTCGGACACCGAAGTCATCGTTCATCTCTACGAGCAGCATGGCATGGATTTTATCCACCGGCTCAACGGAGAATTCGCCTTTATCCTATGGGATGGCCGCAAGCGCCGGCTTTTAGCCGCGCGCGACCGCTGCGGAGTCAAGCCGCTTTTTTATTGGGAAAGCGAGAAGGAAATCCTGATCAGTTCCGAGGTCAAGGGGATCTTCGCGCTGAAACGGGTGCCCCGCAGTATCAACCCGGGCTACATGATCGGCCCCCTGCTGGGCGTGTTCCCGCGCGCGATTTCCGCTTTTGGAGGCATCCGCAATCTGAGCCCGGGACATTTCCTTATTGTCGAATCCGATGGCCGCTCGCGCGAGGTGCCTTATTGGCAGCCGACTTTCAAAACCAATCCCGCCATTTCCTTTGCCGAGGCCAAGGACGAGGTTCGCCGCTTGTTCACGCGGGCCGTGGAACGCCGGATGGTCGCGGACGTGCCCGTCGGCGCCTATCTGAGCGGCGGGCTGGATTCCACGTTGGTTTGCGGCCTGTCGGCAGCGCGAACCTCAAAACTCAAGGCCTTCAGCGTCGGCTTCGGCAAGACGATCTATGACGAAACGGATGCCGCGCGGCAAACCGCCGCTCATTACGGCGCTCAGTTCGAGGCCATCGATTGCAGCAATGACCTGTTGGCCGAGAATTTTCTCGATACGATCTTTCACATCGAACAGCCGATCGCCAATCCCAATTCCATCGCCAAGCAGGTGCTCTCCCGGCTGGTACGCTCCAAGGGCTACAAAGTATGCCTCACCGGAGAAGGTTCGGACGAAATCTTCGGCGGCTATGCATACTTCAAATTAGAAAGAATCTGGCGCATGCTGCTGGCCGGAGGCGAGCAAGCCCGGCAGGGGCGCGCCCTCTGGAAACGGTTCAAGAAGCTCGAGATCCCTTCGGAAGGCATTCTGTGGAGCCGGAGCAACCATTGGCGCAACCTCGAACTCGTTTTCGGTTATCCCAGTTTTCAGCAAATGCGCGCGGTCGACACCACGCGGGGTATGAAGTGGATCCTCAACCCTGAAGTCGTTGAACGCGCGAGCTATCCGACTCCCTACGACTATTTCCTGTCCGAGTTTCCCCCGGAAAAACTTTCTCGACTCGATCCCTTCAACGCCACCAAGCTGATCACTTTCAACCAACTGGTGAGTTACATTATTCCCTGTCTCGGCGACCGGGTTGAAATGGCCAATTCAGTTGAATGCCGGACGCCTTTTCTCGACCGCGATTTAATCGAGTTCGTATCCACCGTCGAACCGTCCCATTTCATGGATATCCATCACTTAATGGAAAAACTCTTGTTGCGCGCGGCCTTCGCCGATTTGCTTCCCCCGATGTTGGCCGGCACCCACAAGTATCCTTTTCTTTCGCCCAACTGGCTCAGCTTCTCGCAAACGGTCGAGGGAAAGCGGCTCTTCCGGGAGTTCTTATCGCCCGAACGCCTGCGCGCCACCGGCTTGTTCCGCCCGGCATTTATCCGCCACGTGCTGTGGTATTGGAAATGGCTGCCGCAGCGGGCCTTCATTATGATCGACACGCTTGCCGGGATAGTATTGGGCATGCAGGCGTTACACTATCTGTTCGTGGAAAATCCGATTGTAACGGATCCCGACTTTGCCATCCGCGACCGGAGCTGGTCAGGTGTTTCGGTAGGAGGATAACGTAGGTAGGAAAGACCGAGACGGAAAGAAAGCCCTATCAGTATCGACTTACTCTAAATAAACCTAGCTCACTTGGCGCTCGGACGGTAGCGCAAGAAAATCCCTATAAATACTGAGAACGTCATCGTTCTCATTGTGCAAGAAATGTCCCACACCCGGGACAATTTTTACCACGCAATTCGCTATCTGGGCCGCCGCGATGGTTATATCGTCTGAATCCATGACGGTGTCCATTTCGCCGTTGATGATGAGTGTTTGCGCTTTGATGCTACGAAGGTCCACAACTTCGTTGATATGCTTGGTAGTTTCGAGTAACTGACCATGCGCACGAAAATTCTCCAGATGCTCCTTGGTGATATTTTTGAATTGATCGTACATTTTCTTTTTGAAGGCTTCGTTTAGATGCTGCCCGAAGTACTTGACGATTACGTCGGCCACCTGTTCCCCGGTTGCCGTTCCGTTCAATTGTAGGCCATCTCTAATCGCCTGCGCCAACTTTTCGTTTACCCGGATGCCAAAACTGGCCAAAATAATTTTGTCCACTAAGCGAGGAAACCGCGATGCAAAGGCCGCAACCACGACCCCTCCCCAAGAGGCGCCGGCGACCGTCGATTTTTCAGGGGCATTTTGTGCTGATAGAACTTGATGTAAGACTTCGACCTGCTCATCCAAGGTGACAACGGCAGAACCGGAGATGATTTGAGCTCGCCCCTGACCGGGAAAATCGAAGAGCAGCAACCTGTAGTCCCGAGAAAAATAGGTTACGACCGGTCTCCATGCCGCCATGGTTTGCTGGGCACCGTTCACACAGACCAGGAATCGGCTGCCTTGACCAAAGAGCCGGTATGGGATCAGAAACCTACCGACCGTTATTTCGCCGCGAGTTTTGTTCATCGATAGCGCGGTGTGCTCTAATTCTTAAAATATAAAGGTATGCTAATTCGCCGAGAAAAGTTGTCTACTATTGAACAATTTTGCAGACAATTATCGCCAGGCCTCCACTCACGCCAAGGGCCGAACCCTCGAAACAGCTGAGATCTGGGTTAAGTCTTGAAACTTGATTTTGCTTTTGTCCGCCCGCACGGGGCCTCTAATATTTGTTGCGTGGCGCCGCTTCCTTTAATGAAGAAACCCGGCCGGGGAGAGCCAGTCCGGGCGATGGTGTGAGGGGATCGAGAGCCAAGCTTAAATCACTCCAATAAAACATTAGAAGACGAACTCAGGAGGATGTCAAGAGGAGGAAAAAAAAGTCCGTGTCGAAAGACCGGGCCCAAAGAATTTTACATTCGTCGACACCTCGTGGCGCTGTGACTATTCGCCGGGGTAATGTACTTATAGTCAATGGTTAGCGGGCGGTTGTCAAGCCGGCCGGTTTGGCCTTTACGGATGAAGCGCAAATACAAGTGGATGTCGCTCGGGATCGCTCTCATTGTAATAAGTGTCGGCGCAGCGACCTTTTTCTACGCTTTGCCGCTTGTGGCGATCGCCGCGGCTTACAAGGCGAAGATCCTGTGTTCCGCCGTTTTCGTATCCAAGCGAGACCCTCAGTCGATTCTGGGCGCCGACCTTGAGGCCGGCGATCTATCCATATTACGTCATGTCGGGGCGCGGATAGATTATGATTCGCGCGAGGTCGCGACCGATTTCCTCGGATTCGCCAAGCGCAAGGCCGCGTTTCAGGAAGGGCGCGGCTGTGTGATCGTCCATGGCGCGTTGGATGCGTCAGTCGTAAAAGGTCTCCAAGGTTCCACAGAGCCGGCGCGCACGAAGCCGTCGCCGACGGAAGAACTGGAAGCAAGCGAAGCACCGCCGCCGGAATTTGATGAATCTCGTCTGCATGCAGCCTTGGAGTGGGCGTTCTCTGAGCGGGACCCGGCCTTGCCGCGACGTACGCGTGCCGTGGTCGTCGTTTACAAGGGCCGGTTGGTGGCCGAGCGCTACGCGCCCGGTTTCACGAAGGACACCGCGCTCATCGGATGGTCGATGACGAAAAGTATCATTAACGCGCTCGTCGGCGTCTTGGTGAAGCAGGGGAAGTTTTCTCTGAGCGACCCGGTACCGATGCCGGAGTGGAAAAGCGCGAGTGACCCGCGCCGCAGGATTACCCTGGAGCAGCTCCTGCACATGTCTAGCGGGCTGCAGTTCGGCGAAGACTACGGCAACCCGCTTTCGGACGTCACCACCATGCTGTTCGGTGTTCCCGATGCGGCGGCTTATGCCGCCGCCAAGCCCCTCGAAGCGGAACCCGGCGCGCGCTGGAGATATTCGAGCGGAAGCACGAACATCATCGCCTACGCGATCCGTCAAATCGTCGGCGCGTCTGACTACTCGGAATTCCCGCGTCGCGCGCTTTTCGATCGGCTCGGCATGACCAGCGCGATGATGGAAACCGACGCGTCGGGAACATTTGTCGGATCCTCCTTCATGTACGCGACGGCGCGCGACTGGGCGCGTTTCGGTTTGTTGTATCTCCACGACGGTATGGGGTCGGGCGAGCGCATTCTTCCGGAGGGGTGGGTGGCGTTCACGCGCGCGCCGGCTCCGGCCGCGCTCGATCGGCAATACGGCGCACATTTTTGGCTGCGCGTTCCGGAGGAATACCGGTGCGGCAACGGGAGCCCCCGGCTGCCGGCCGATGCTTTTCACGCCAACGGATACGAGGGGCAGTTCATCACCATCATCCCGTCCCGGGAGCTGGTGCTCGTTCGCCTGGGACTCACACGCTATCCGTGCGCTTGGGACCACGAGATGTTCGTTGATTTAGTGTTGCGCGCTTTCGAAAACGACAAGGCCGCCAACCCGGCGCGCCAGAGGACGTTGCGCCCCTGAGCTTTTGCGTTAGAATCAACGTAGTTTTTCAACGCCCTGTCGCAGTTTGACCCGCAATGTTTCGCGCCGGACGATAACGTAATTTCTTCCCATCACCGACTTTTTTTACCTGCCATACGGGCCGGCGCTTATTTACCCAAATCGGGTAAATCATTGAAAATCATTATTGTTTTACTGCTTGGCACAGAGCTTGCCGTTAGATTCTCGCCGGGGGAAATACTATTTATGAAGACGCTTAGGATTATTAGACACACTCTACTAAGTCTCTTGCTTGGTACGGCCCTCGTGCTCGCCGTTCCGGTCGCCGACAATCGAGCGACGAGTTACGCGCAAACCATTAACTTTGGGTTTTTCTACAGTACTCTTTCACCTCACGGCCGATGGGTAACCGTCGACGCTTACGGCGAAGTCTGGGTTCCGGCACGAGTGCCGGTTGGGTGGCAGCCTTACACGGTTGGCCGTTGGGCGTACACCGACTATGGTTGGACATGGGTGTCTCTCGACCCTTGGGGGGATATCCCTTATCACTACGGCACGTGGACCCGCATCCGTCATCATGGATGGGTTTGGGTTCCAGGATATGTCTGGGCTCCTGCGTGGGTCACTTGGCGCTATAGCGACGCATACATAGGCTGGGCACCGATTCCCCCGACCTTGGTCATCACTTCCGGGGGCTACGCGGGACCTCCTGTGGTGTTGGCACGCGATTACTACGTGTTTGTCCCGGTGCACCGGTTTGTAAACGTAAACGTCACGACCGTGCGGATTCCCATAGAGCGAAACGTCACAATCATCCGCGGCACCCGAAATGTGACCAGCTTCAAGGTTGTCGGCGGCACAGTGCGCAATACGGCGATTCCGGTCACTCACGTTGAAAGAGCCGCCCGTACCCGAATTCAGCGCGCTGACATCAGCGTGGTGCGTACCAGCCCGACCCGAATCGAAGCCGCCGGCGGGCGTCAAGGGGACAGGATTCGTGTCGCTGGCCCTAGTGAAAGAAACGTGGCGCGTCTGGAAGAGAGATCCAACCAGCGCAGCCGCGAAGGACAAGGCCGGCGACCGGAGGTGAGTTCGCCTCGTCCCGGGAAAGATCGCGGCTCCCCTGAAGCTCGCGTGGTAAGCCCGCCGGAAAGAAAAGCGGGAAGGTTTGAACAAAAGTCCAAGCAGCCCGAGAAATCAAGCGAGCCGGCGCGCGTGGCTTCGCGCCGTCCTGAAAAGGATCGCGGCTCCCCTGAAGCTCGTGCGGTAAACCCGCCGGAAAGAAAAGCGGGACGCTTGGAACAAAAGTCCAAGCAGCCCGAGAAATCAAGCGAGCCGGCGCGCGTGGCTTCGCGCCGTCCTGAAAAGGATCGCGGCTCCCCTGAAGCACGTGCGGTAAACCCGCCGGAAAGAAAAGCGGGACGGTTGGAACAAAAGTCCAAGCAGCCCGAGAAATCGGCCGAGCCGGCGCGCGTGGCTTCGCGTCAACAACCCGCACAGGAACAGCACGCTCAGAACCGTAAAGACAAGGGAGAAAAATCACAGGAGCAACGTAAGGAGTTACCTCCATCCTAATCGTAGTCTTGAACCAACAGATCGGTGAGTCCCGTCGCAACGGCGGCGGTCTAGCCTTCACTTATCCGGGCACCTTTTCGCCTCTCCCGCAAAATCCGAGCTTCATGATCCTAATTTTTTGTCAAAGATGCCCTTATGCGAAGAAAAAATTCCCAACCAATCAAGCTCGTAAGCGCTGATTCAGTTAAATCGGCGCAGACGTCGGGTCTCCGTTACGTGACGGATAAGCTTCCGGGAATCAGGCGAAAACGAACCGGCAAAGCGATGCGCTACTATGATCCGAAAGGCAGACCGCTGCAGGACGTGAACGAAATTTGTCGAATCAAAGCGTTGGCGATCCCGCCGGCCTGGAGAGACGTATGGATCAGCTCCTTTCCCGGCAGCCATTTGCAGGCGACGGGCCGGGATGCGAAAGGGCGAAAACAATACCGCTACCATCCGCGCTGGCGCGAGGTCCGCGACCAAACAAAATACGACCGCATGATGCTCGTCGGGGAGAAGCTGCCTGCGCTTAGGGCTCGGGTATCTAAAGACTTGGCCCGTCCTGGACTACCGCGGGTCAAAGTCATCGCGACCGTCGTTAATCTCCTGGAAACCACTCTGATCCGCATCGGCAACGGAGAGTACGCCCGGGAAAACCAATCCTTTGGCTTGACCACCATGCGTCACAAGCACGTTAAGATCAATGGATCGAAAATCCGCTTTCGCTTCCGCGGCAAGGGCGGCGTGGGACACGATCTGGAGCTCAACAACCCGCGCTTGGCGCGAATTGTGAAACGCTGCCAGGATTTGCCGGGACAGGAGCTGTTTCAATACGTCGGTCAAAACGGTCAACCGGGCACGGTCGAGTCAAGCGATGTCAACGCCTATCTGCGCGAGGCGACCGGAGTCGACTTCACCGCAAAAGATTTTCGCACGTGGGCCGGCACTGTATTAGCGGCCCGGGCGCTGCGAGAAAGCGAATATTTTGATTCGAAGGC
>DASXRG010000054.1:0-5340 GCA_036506735.1 Binatia bacterium
GTTTGTGTACAACTCATTAACTTGGGCTCTGGTCCTCACTGGGAAAAAAGTTTACCGCCAAATATTTCTGTCCCGACCGCCTCCAGGCATAAAGAGGTGGCCGGGGGAGGCGATCCCTATGGCTTAATCCTCTACTTTTCCCATCCGCTTTCTCAGGCTGAGCGGACGCATGTCCGTCCATACCTCTTTAACGTACGCCAGGCATTCGGCCTTGGTCCCACTTTTGCCCGTATCTTTCCAGCCGAGAGGAATGTCTTTTTGGTGCGGCCAGATCGAATACTGCTCCTCGTGATTGACGACGACCTTATAGATTGTGGTGTCTTCATTTTCGTCCATAATGATATCTCCTCTTAGCTTTCATGGATGATCCGATATCTTAATTCTTCGAGGAACTCTCCCGAGCAAACAGGCGCTCCGCCTCTTCGTCCGAAAGGGATTCTAGCTCGGCTAATGCTTCATCTACGAGAAAAGTCGTATTATACCGTGGATTCGGAACGGATACAAAATAGAGCGGACCGCGCAACACTTCTGAGCAGCAAGCCCAATGTCTGGGAGCGTAGATAAATTTGTAGTTTTATTGTGAAACTGACCTCAACCTTCCCGGGATCCGGAAGGGGTCCGCGCCGATTCGATGGGGGCGCCGAGCGGCGTTTTCGATCTGTGGGCGAGTCATAGCGCTTGACGGCCCGTATCACGCCGGTCAGTGCGTCACGAGCTCGGTTTACCGACTTCGAACACAAACTGACATTCGGTCATGCTCACCTCATCGCCGAGAGGCACGTGCAGCCGAAATCTTTCGCCCGGCTTCATCGCCTCGATAAAATTGTTTCCGATCCATACTGGAGGAGCAAACTTACTGCGGGATCCGGAGCCGATGAAGTCGTTCGGATAGACGAAATCATCAAGTGCGGCTCCCGGCGCGACGATACTGGGCGCCGTCATCTTTGTGCGTTCGGCCAATGGAATCCCTCTGTGGATCACAGGGTGAGCGTTTCCCGCGCGGTCGACGATGGAAGCTTTGTCCCAGTCGATTTGAATGTTGGCCTTTCGACGGTTCGCAACTTTGACGCTCAGGCCGAGCAGAGATGAGGTGCTCCGCCCTTCGACCTGGTCGGATGATTTTATGCCCGTCTCCGTCACTCCGATATCCCAGTCGATGTCGTTCCCGGATATTCTGATTGTTCCATTGACAAAAAACCGGCTGGTCCCGAATACATACCAATTCGAACCGACAAGCTTTGACTTTGCCGTGATGATTCTCTCTATTTTGATCGGAGGTCCGGGGATGATCTGCAAGCCAGACGAGGCTTCGACCAAACTGAGCTCCAGAAGCACCTCTCGTGTCTCGCCGTTCTCCGCGGGCCGATAGTGTTCTTGATAGCCGGGCGCGCAGCCGCTTGCCGCCAGGATGGCCGTGATACACACAGCGCCGCGCCCGAATCTCATCGACGACCTCTTGCTCTGCCGGACAACGCGCGAACGCCCACGGGTGCAACATAACAGGCGCCGAACCTGATGCAAACGGTGGACCGAAAACGATGCCTCGGCACTCTTGGCCGCTTAACGATGCTCGGCGTCGTGTTTAGCTCTGAATCATTTGGTGGGGTCCCGCAGCACCGCGCGGCAAGGAGCGCCGTCCGCGCCACGAATGCGAATCGGAAAGCAGATCAATTCGTATCGGCCGGGCTCGATCCCTGACAGATCGACGCCCTCCAGCAGGGCCACGCCGCGATCGAGAAACGCTCTGTGGACCGGAACCTGCTCCTCGCCCGCGCGGGCTACCGAAAGATAATCCAGGCCTACCAGCTTCACTCCGCGCGTGACCAAAGCCTTCGCGGCTTCGATGGAAAAGGCGACAAAATCGGGATCATAAAGACCCTGCTGTAAAAGCTCCGAGTTGCGGGTTTTGAAAAGCACACGCGTGAGGCCGTTAAGATCGATCGCCTCAATATGCTCGGCTCCGATGGTGCGCTCCGTCTCGACCGCGTGCACCAGAGCGGGGCCGATGAAAAGATCGAGCGGCAACTCGTCAATTGCGGCCCCGTCCGGAACGAAATGAAATGGAGCATCCATGTGCGTGCCGGCGTGCAGGCTCATCGTCACCCCGGAGGAGTTGTTAGGATCGCCGCGGCTCATGCGCCGCCGCTCGTGGAGCTCGAACGGCGGCGAAGTGATCCAGCGGACCGTCTCGGCTGACAAACTGAGAGAGATGTCGTAATATTTCATGTCGCTCCTCCATCAATGACGAGCCGTGGCTATAGATATCCCAACACGCCGCACTGCGGCAAGCCGTCTGAGAGTGCGACGCCCTGAAAGGAGACAGCCGTGAGCGCAATCGCCGATGCGTTGGCAAGAGGGTCTCTGGATGAGCTGAGCTTTTATTTCGCGCCGCAGGCGGTGGTGTTTACCGCGCTGAAGCTGGGAATCTTCGAGGCGATTTCGGCGGAAAAAAAAGACGCGCGGGGCGTGGCTTTGGCGACTGGATGCTCGCCGCGAGGAGTTGCGATGTTGCTCAACTCGATGACTTCCATGGGCCTGGTGATCAAGGAAGGCGGGAACTACGGCTTGAACGATCTTTCCCGGGATTATTTTGTCGGCTCGAGCAAAAATTATCTCGGCTCGCTGTTCGTTTGTTCGGATCGACTTTTGAAGCTCTGGCTTAGATTGCCGGAGGCGGTGCGGACCGGCAAGCCGGCGCTGCCGGTTCTCGCGCCGGAAGAAAGAGAGCGGCTGAACCTCGACACCGTCGAGGGCTTGTTCCACGTCCATAAAGCGCTCGCGTGGAAAGCGGCCGCCAGGCTCAAAAAAGATTTTTCGCTTGCCGCGCCCATCAAGATATTGGACCTGGCCGCCGGGTCGGCGGTCTGGTCGCTTCCGTTTGCGCTCGAAGGCGAGCGCGTGGAAGTCACGGCCGTCGATTTCCCGCCGGTTCTCGAAGTGGCGCAGAAGTTTGTCCGCGAATTCGGCGTCCAGGACCGGTATAGATTCATCGGAGGCGACATCAGAAAAATAGATTTCGGCGGCGGCGACTATGATCTCGCGCTGCTCGGCCACATTTGCCACTCCGAAGGACCGGAGTGGAGCCGCCGGCTGATCGAGAAATGTTTTCGGGCTTTGAAGAAGAACGGCCGGCTTCTTATCATGGACTACATTCCCGATGAAGAGAGACGGACGGAGATCATGCCGCTCGTATTGGCCTTGAATGCCCTCTTAGGGACGGAAGAGGGAGATACCTTTACCTTTTCCGAGTACCGGCAATGGCTGTCGCGCGCTGGCTTCACCGAAATCCGGGCCGTGGAACTCGGCGGGGAGTCGCCGATCGTTGAGGCTCTCAAAGCGGATTGATCTTGGGTCCATCGATCCTGTATGGTCTGATGGCATTGAGCAACGAAGCTAAAAACAGCTCCCCAGAGATCGTCCGGCCGGGGAGATCGAGAAGGCGAGAAAGGCTGAACCTCGCGGCGCTCGAGCCGAAAGTCCTCGAGTGGCTAGGTCAAAGTCGCGGCGCGCCGAACGAAGAACTCGTCGCCGAGATACTCCACACGGTGCTCAAGCTCGATCAGCGGGAGGCGAGCCGGGGCGATCTCAAGGTTATCAATCGAACTCTCAAGGAGCTGCGCCAGGCGTTTAAGATTTTCGCGCCGCACCGGTCGGTGCGCAAGGTGAGCATTTTCGGTTCGGCGCGGACTCCGGAGCAGGATCCTCATTACCAGTCGGCCGTAACCTTTTCCCGCCGGCTCGCCGAGGAAGGTTTCATGGTGATCACCGGCAGCGGACAGGGAATCATGCAAGCCGGGCACGAAGGGGCGGGAAAAGAGAAGAGCTTCGGCGTCAACATTCATCTTCCGTTCGAGCAACAGGCCAATCGGTTCATCAAGGGCGATCCCAAGCTCATCGCCTTCCATTTTTTCTTTACGCGCAAGCTGATCTTTGTTAAGGAAGCCGACGCCTTCGTCTTTTTTCCCGGCGGATTCGGCACGCAGGATGAGGCGGCCGAGGTGCTGACTCTTCTGCAGACCGGTAAGAGCCAAATGTTTCCGATCGTCATGCTCGATCTCCCCGACGGAGGCTACTGGAGGGACTGGGAAAACTTCGTGCGCGGGCGCATGTTGAGCGCCGGGTATATCTGCGAAGAGGACCTGTCGCTGTTTAAGATTGTCGAAGACGTCGAGGAAGCGGTGCGCGAGATCAAGCGCTTCTATTCGAACTACCACTCGATCCGTTACGTGAAACGGGACATGGTGATGCGTCTCCTCTCGCCGCCGAGTATGGAACTCATCGCGGAGCTGAATCGCGATTTCCGCGATATCCTGACCGGCGGGGAAATCCGCGCGACGCCGCCGCTTCCCGAAGAAGCGGACGAGCCCGCCACTTTGTCTTTTCATCGTCTCCTGGTTCCGTTCAACCGGCGCAATTTCGGCCGCCTGCGTCAAATGATCGACGCCGTCAACCGTGAGCTATAGAAGGACCGCGACAATCGTGGCTTTCCAGAAAATCGGCATTCTGAGCATCGGCGAGATGGGCTATCATTGGGCGCGTCTCCTGAAGGAGCACGGCGTCGAGGTGCTGACCTCGACCCGAGGACGGAGCGAGGTGACGCAAAAGCGCGCTGAGAACGCCGGCGTCAAGTCGGTGCCGCTCGCGCGGCTGGTTGCCGACGCCGACCTGATCGTCTCCATCGTGGTGCCGTCGGCGGCGCCGAAGATCGCTTCCCAGGTCGGCAAGGCGCTGGCCAAGGCCGAAAGAAAAAACTGTCTCTACCTCGACGCCAATGCGATCTCGCCGATGACGGCGGACGCGATCGGTCGAGTTCTCGCGCCAGCCGAAGCCGGGTTTGTCGACGGCTGCATCATCGGCTCGGCGACAAAACTGTCGCGCGCCTCTATCTATGTCTCCGGTCCCAGAGCCGAGGAGCTGCGCGCGCTCAGGGACTGCGGCCTGACGGTCGAAGTGCTTGGCGCAAAAATCGGCCAAGCCTCGGCCTTCAAAGTCGTCTACGCCGGCTTGACCAAAGGACTGCAGGGACTCTTGACGGAGCTGTTGCTCGGCGCCAGGAAGTTTGATCTATTGCAGGAGATCATGCGCCGCTACGAGGAAAGTTTCCCCGGTCTGGTCGGCAAGGTCGGCGGGAGCATCGCTGCGTTGCCGATCCACGCCGGACGCCGTGCGGAAGAGATGGCCGAGCTGCGCGAGACCTTTCGCCATAATGGATTGAAGGCGGTGATCGCGCCGGCGACGCAAAAAATTTTACGGCAGATCGCAGCGCTCGATTGCGGCAAGCCTTCGGAGACGGGCGGCAGGGAAGGGGACCTGCTCGAGACGCTGGAATTGTTTTTTCAG
>DASXRG010000055.1:0-31371 GCA_036506735.1 Binatia bacterium
ACCCGGTCGGCGGCGATCGTGCCGCCCGCGCCGAGGACGTTCTCGACGATCACCTGCTGTTTGAGCACGCCGCTCATGGGTTGGGCGATCAGCCGCGCAACCGTGTCGGTCGGCCCGCCGGCCGCGAACGTCACGACCATCGTGATGACCTTGGTCGGGTACTGCTGCGCGTTAAGCTGCGACGCGCTGAGAATTACAATGCAAACGGCGATACGCGAAAATAATGTAATCACGGCTCACCTCCATTGCTTATTTGTCCGATAGATATTTTCGTCGCATGATACTTTCAAATCGCAGCGTCCCTAGCGTTACGCGACTTGTTCCTTTGCCTGCGGTAGCGCCGCCGTCGCCCTTTTTCGCTGCCACAGGTAAACGGCCGTGAAGATGGCGATCGCGGCAAGGCCGGTCGTTAATCGCGGGATAAACGCGAGCACAGTGGCGGCGGCGAGCAGCAGCCACTCGACCAGAGTCATCTTGACGTAAAAATAGGCGGTGCTCACGATCGAGAAGAGCACGATGCCGAGCGTGGCCGAAGCGATCGCCGCGGCGTTCTCGGCCGGTGTCCCCGTCAAAAGAATGTGCGTGTAGGCGAACAGCAGCGGCATCAGATAGATGACCTTGGCGAAGCGAAAGCAGCTCCAGCCGGTCTTCATCGGATCGGCCTGGGCGATCGCCGCCGCGGCGAACGGCCCCATCGCGACCGGCGGCGTGATGTTGGAATCGAGCGCGAGCCAGAAGATGATCAGATGCGATGACAGCACCGGCATGCCGAGCTTGAGCAGCGCCGGAACCCCAACGACCGCGACGATCAAATAGGTCGCCGTGATCGGCAGCGGCAAGCCCAGCACGAACGTCGCGCAGGCGATGAGTCCGATGGTGAGGAGAACGCTCTGGCCCGCCAGCTCGACGAGAATGTACGGAAAACGGACGATGATGCCGGTCAGCGACAAAACTCCGATGAGGATTCCGACCGCGCCGACGAGCGACGCGACGAAGAGGCACTGCTTGCCCGCCTCCACCAGCGCTTCCCAGATCTGGCGCGGTCCCATACGGGTCTCTTTGCGGAACCAACTCACGGCTATGGTAGAGACAATCGCGTAAAGCACCGCCATCTGCGGCGAGTAGCCCGCCATCATGACGGCGATCAGCACCGCGATCGGCAGCAGCAGGTACCAGCCGCGGCGCCATACCTCGCGCGCGGGCGGCAGCTCGTCCGACGTGAAGCCGCGGAGACCCAGTTTCCTCGATTCGAAATAAATCATGACGCCGACGGAGACGAAGTAGAGAATGCCCGGAATCGCCGCGACCTTGATGATGTCGATGTAAGGAATTCCCGTCATCTCCGACATGACGAAAGCGCCCGCGCCCATGACCGGCGGCATGATCGCGGCGCCGTTCGAGGCGGCGGCCTCCACGGCGCCCGCGATGTGCCGCGGAAAGCCGGCGCGTATCATCAGCGGTATCGTGATCGGCCCTTTGGTCACGGTCTCGGCGATCGGGCTGCCGCTGATCGTACCCATCAGCATGCTCGACACGACCGAGGCCTGCGCCGGGCCGCCGGCGATGCGGCCGAGCGCCGCGAGCGAAATGTCGACGAAGAATTTCGCCACGCCGGCTTTTTCGAGAAACGCGCCGAAGGCGACGAACGGGATGATGAATTCGGCGAGCACTTCGGCCATGATCCCGAAGACGCCGTCGTTGGTGAGATAGCAGTACTCGATGATGCGGCGGACCGAGTAGCCCTTGTGGCCGACGATATACGGCAGATATTGGCCGAACAGAGCGTAGACGATCGGGACGATCGCGCAGAGCGCCATGTCCATGCCGAGCACGCGGCGCGCGCCTTCGATCGCGACAATGATGACAACGACGCCCATCCAAACATCGAGCGCGCCGTAATCGCCGGCGCGGTAGGCCATCTGCTCGTAGTTGATGATCCAGTAAACGACGCCCGCCGCCGCGCCCGCGGCGAGCAGCAGGTCGAGAATCGACGGCCGGTCGTTGCGGTCGCGCTTCCAGCCTTTGTAGAGCAGCAGCGGCACGACGAGACTGTAGAGCACCGCGATGCCGCGGAAATATTGCAGCGAGACGACGCCGATCGTCGCCGCCCAGATGTAGTAGGCCGCGACGCCGCCCATCGCGAGCCGGACGGCTACGTTCCAGTAGCCGGTCAACTCGCGCGTCTTCGAAGCTTCCGCCATCTCTCGGCCGGCCTATTTATTTGCTGCGAATGTTATCGGGGATCTGAATGCCCGCACTCTTCCAGTGATCCTCGGCGCCCTTGTGCAGCGGGAATGTCACGCCTTGCAGCGCTTTTTGTGGCGCCATGTCCTTCGAGCCTGCATGCACGGTCACCATGTGCGCGTTGCCTTCCTTGCTGTAAGCCGCCGCGGCCATTTTCTGCACCAGCGCAGGCGCTACGTCTTTGTTGGCGTACCAGATAACCGGAACGCCGACCGTCGAGGTGTCCTCGCTGATCCCTTTGTATGAATTGGCCGAAAAAACATAGCGCGCGAAATAGGGAAACTGTTTGAAGAAATCGGTTTTCGCAACCGGCGTGTAGATATCGATGGCGCGGACCGGCTTCTTGGTCGCGGCTTCCATCGTCACGCGGTCGGGCTCGGGACCGGTCCAGAAAAACGCATCCGCCTTGCCGTCGGCCATCGCGTCGCCCGCCTGGGCGCCGAGGAGCGGAATCCGGTTGATCTTGTCCCAGAGTCCCAGCGTGCGAAAAACGCGCTCGGCGTTGGCAAAGGTGCCGGAGCCCGGGCTTCCCACCGCGACGCGCTTGCCCACGAGGTCGTTCACCGTTTTAATGCCGCTGTCGGCGTACGTAATTAAATGGGCAACCCCGAAGACGACCAAGCCGATCGCCCGATTGTTGGTCAACGGCTTGTCTTTGAATTGCTCCAATCCGAAGTACGCCTCGTGCACGTCCGAGGCGAAGGAGAGGCCCATCTCGGCGTCGCCGCTATTGACCCGGCGGGTATTCTCGACCGAACCTCCCGTGGCCGTCACCGACACGTCGAGGCCCGGAACACTCTTCGAAAGGTAGGTCCCGATGCCGGTCGCGAAGATGCCGAAGACTCCCGATGGCGGACCACCGACCATCGTGATGCGCTCCACCTTCTGGGCGTAGGCGATTGATACCACAAAAGAGATCAAGGCAGTTGCGAGAAAAAAGACGACTCTTTTCATAGGAGACTCCTTTCTAGGGCTTGGGTCGGCTTACCGTATAGACTAAAACACGGGCTTTTCCAACAAGCTTCTGACCTCTTGAAGAAACCGGGCGGCAATGGCGCCATCGATCACGCGATGATCCGCCGAGAGCGCCATGGTCATCATAGGACGGACGACAATTTTTTCTTCGTCGGGAACCGCGCGCGACGCGACTCGGCCGACGGCCAGGATCGCGCATTGCGACGGATTGAAGGGTTCGATGGTGTCGAAGGCCGGCGATCAATCGTAGTCGGGGACACGCGGCAATCGTTTCATGGCCTCCTCAACAATCGAGACGGCCACATAATCCTCGTACTTCGGCCGCTCCTCAGGCTTGATGCTCCCGACTTTCACCATCCGATCGATGGTGTACTCCACCTTCGCCCGAGGTAGCCCGTCGTTCTGGGCCCAAACCTTGCCCTTTATGAACTCATCGTACGCGGCTTCGGCCACATCGCGCGGGATCTGGGCGTACTTCACCGCGACCTCCACGGTCTTGGCCTTATTGGAATACATGAACCGGTTTGCCTTGGCCAGCGCGCGAACCAGCGCCTGGTACTTTGTCGGTTCTGCTGCAAGCTTCTTCTCCTGCGCCACCATGACAAGGAAAAGCTGGTTCGGCTCGAGCTCCCAGAACTTCACCAGTGGGTGGAACGAAGGATCCTTCTGGCGCGCCATCATCAACTGGTCCATATGGAGCACGGCGGTGTCGATCTGGCCCGCGAGAAGAGGCGGCACGTCCGCTGAGGCGATCGGTATGAATGTCACCTCTTCGGGCTTGATGCCCGCCTTTCCCAGCACCATTCGACTCATCACGTCTGCGAATCCGCCGATCTCCTGGACCCCTAACTTTTTGCCCTTGAGATCCTGAACCGTTTTGATGCTGGAGCGCGCGGTCAGAGTCGAGGCAAACTTCGGCGCCGGGGCGAAGATGGTCTTGATCCCCGCCTTTTTCGCGATCGAAACGGCGACCGTAGCCCCCACGCCGGCGCCGGCGTCGAGCGCGCCGCTCACCACATTGCGGATGACATAGACGCCGCCCTCAAACGTCGTGATCTCAACGTCCAGGCCTTCGTCAGCGAAGAACCGTTGCTCTTTCGCCACCCATGGGCCGATGTGGACGAGGTTGGGGGGGGTCGTGGGCATTCCCAGGGTCAGCTTGGTCGCGGTAGCTGCTAGGCTCAGAGGAGCGGTGCAGAGCCCGAAGGCGATTCCGCAGAGCCCGAAGGCGATTAAAGCTATTACGCCTCGCTTATCCATAAGCACTCCTCCTTCTGTGGGCGTTCTAAAAAGTCAAAATGAGGTGAACGAGCCTCGGATTGTCATTGTGCGGCGGACAGTATCTGATACGCCACGGCTATGTCAATACGTCAAGTTGAGGTGGATAGATTTGGAGATTGAAACTCGTTGCCGGTTTGAGTTAGCGTGAGACGATTGCCAAACCTGCGGTCATTCAGCATTCATGATTCGGGAAAATAATATCCAGGGTGATCGCCCTCTCGCCGGTATCCGCGTCATCGGCCTCGAACAATACATGAGCGGCCCTTACTGTACTATGCTGCTGGGTGATGCCGGAGCAGAGGTGATAAAAATTGAACGACCCGACGGGGGCGATCCGCGCCGGGCGATTCCTCCTTTTGTCGAGAAAGATGAAATCAAGAAAGCGAGCGGCTTTCTGGCTTACAACCGGAACAAGAAAAGCCTGGCCGTCAACCTACAGAGCGAGGCCGGTCAGGAGATTTTGCGCAAGTTAGCTGGGATTTCGGATGCGCTGGTCGAAAACTTACGACCCGGAGTTTCCAGTAAGATGGGGCTGGATTACGACAGCCTCAAATTGATTAATCCACGCCTGGTCTATGCGGTAATTTCCGGCTTTGGCCGGATGCAGGGTTACCAAAGCGCGTATAGCGACCGCCCTGCCTTTGATATTGTGGCCGAAGCGATGAGTGGCATTATGGACTTGGTTGGCTTTGCCGATAAGCCGCCAACCTATACTCTCTATGGTCTGGCTGATATTTATTCGGGCGTTATTGCGGCCTATGGCATCATGCAAGCTCTTTTCATGCGCGAACGTACCGGACGCGGCCAGTTGGTTGACGTTTCCATGCTGGATAACATGTTGGCTCTCAACGAGCGCATGGTTACACTCTACTCGGCAACCGGAATAGAGCCGAAGCGTGGCCATTCGCAACATTTTTGGCCGCGCGGAGCCTTTCAGTGCCGGGATGGTTACATCGCCGTCAATGTTCCCGACGACATTATCTGGCAACGTCTGACCAGAACCATTGGCCGCCCCGACCTGAGTAACGACCCGCGCAGCGCCACTGGGGCCAGTCGCGCCGCCCATACTGATTTTCTCCAGCCCATTATCGAGGGCTGGATGGCAGGTAAAGCCCGGGCGGAAGTAGTGGACATGCTCAATACCGCAGGTGTCCCAGCCGGGCCCGTCTATAGCGCCGGAGATGTATTCAACGATCCTCATTTCCGGCAGCGAAAGATGCTCATGGCGATAGATGACCCGGATGTGGGACCTTACATTTCAGCTCGAACCACGCCCCACCTTTCTGCCGCTTCCGAAATCTGCGCGAATCCGGCTCCGAGCCTAGGACAACATACCCGTTTTATCCTGCAGGAATTATTAGCGTATACCCCTGGCGAGGTAGATCAGCTGGTTACCGCAGGGATCGTAGCTACGGGGGATCAAGAAGCATCCTGAAAATTAATCCTGCTCGCGATTCTGCCAGGGAGCAATTTTTCTCTCGAGCACTTTTATCAGGCCGATCAGCGTGACTCCTAAGGCCATCAATACCACGATGGGAACAAAGAGTTTGGCCGTCTCAAAGGCGTTGGCATACTGGACGATCATGTATCCGAGACCGGCGACTGAAGTAAAGAATTCGGCCACAATCATCCCCACCAAGCCACGGCCGATCGCGAGGTTGATCCCAGCCAGGATGAATGGGAGCGCGGAGGGAATAATGAGATCAGTCCAGAGCCGGCGCTCGCTGGAGCAAAAGGAACGGGCCACCTCCAGGAGGTCTTGGTTTAGATTCTTGACCCCCTGATGGGTATTGAGTAGGATCGGAAAGACCATAAACAGAAAGACGATCACCACCTTGGCGGTGACTCGAAAGCCGAACCAGAGGACAATGAGCGGAATAAAGGCCACTGTTGGGGTGGAGTAGATCGCATGGAGGTACGGCTCCAAGGCCAGGGACAAGGTTGTGGAACGAGCCATGAGAATCCCCAACGGAATCCCTACCACGACGGCGAGCGCAAAACCGTATAAGAATACCTCAAGGCTCTGTAGGAGAAAACGCTGGAGCTCTCCTTTGGACACTAACTCAACGAACGCGCTCGCAATCGCAGTCGGGTAGGTGAAGAGGATTGGATTAACCGACCGACCATACAATTCCCAGACTGTCAGGACCACAACCAGCGATAAAAACCTGATGCGCCAAGTATAGGTCGAGTGCTTCATGTATTCCCTCTCATATTTTGCTCGGCGTCTTGTTTCAACTGGTCCCAGATGTAGGCGCGAAGCCGGACCGATCGGGGATCAGACCTGACTTGGCTGATGTCGCGCGGGCGCGGAATCTCCACGGGAAGGATTTCGCGTATCTTTCCCGGCCTTGGCGACATGAGCAGGATGCGATCCCCCAAGTAGATCGCCTCATCGATGGAATGCGTGACAAAGAGCATGGTTTTTCGTTCCTGCTCCAGGATCTTGGATAGTTCTTCCTGAAGGGTTTCTCGCGTTTGCGCATCCAGGGACCCAAAGGGCTCATCCATCAGCAGAAGCGAAGGGTTGACCGCTAATGCGCGCGCCAAACCCGCCCGCTGCTGCATGCCGCCGGAAAGCTGATAGGGATAAGACTTTTCGAAGCCGTTAAGACCGGTGAGTTTGATATACTTCTCTACTCTTCGCGTAATCTCCTCTTTGCGGTGTCCTCTCAGCACCAATCCGTAGGCGACGTTCTCCGCCAAGTTCTTCCAAGGAAATAAGCCAAAATGTTGAAAGACCATGGTCACGTCTGGTCGCGGCGCAGTCACCGGCTCGCCGTCTAAAAATATCTCGCCTTGGTCCCTGGGAATGAGGCAGTCCAAGAGACGCAGCAGCGTGGTCTTGCCGCATCCGCTCGGCCCCAGGATGCAGAAACTCTCGGACGGTTGTACCTCAAAACTAATGTCCTCCAAGGCGGTTACGTCGCCGCTGTTATAGGTCTTGGTGAGATGCCTGACGGCAATCTTGGCCATAAAAGGATGGAAGGCGAATCAGACGGCTGGTTGTTCCAGCCGCTCCTTCACCAGCTTAAGAAACCGGGCGGCGATGGCGCCGTCGACGATGCGGTGGTCGGCCGAGAGCGTCATCGTCACCATGGGACGGATGACGATCTCTTTGGCTTCGGGCACGGCCCGCGGCGCGACGCGGCCGACGGCCAGGATGGCGCACTGCGGCGGGTTGATGATCGCGACGAAGCTGTCCACGCCGAGCATGCCGAGGTTGGAAACGGTAAAGGTGCCGCCTTCGTAATCCAGCGGGAAAAGTTTTTTCTTCTGCGCTTTGTCGGCCAGCTCTTTGCTCTGCTTTGCCATCTGGTCTAGCGAGAGCCCATCGGCGTTGCGGATCACCGGCACGACGAGGCCTTCTTCCAAAGCCACGGCCATGCCGATGTTGATATCGGAGAAAATCTGAATGCCCTGGTCGGTGAAAGCGGCGTTGAGCGACGGAAAATCTTTGAGTGCGGCGGCGGTGGCGTGGAGGATAAAGTCGTTGATCGACGGGACCAGCGGTTCTCCTCGCTGCCTCAGCTCATTCCTTCGGTCACTAACCGCGCTCATGTCGACGTCCATGCCGACGTAAAAATGCGGCGCCGTCTGCTTGCTCCTGCTCATCCGCTCGCCGACGATGCGGCGCATCGCGGACGGTCGCACCGTCTCCTTCACCCGCGGCGGTCCGCCCGGCGCGTGCGTTCGCATCTGCGCTCCACCGGCGCGCAAAACGTCTTCGGCGACGACGCCGCCGCCGGGACCGCTGCCTTTTAAAGTCGCGACGTCGATATTTTTTTCTTTGGCGATTCGTTTGGCCGCGGGAGAAGCGGGGACTTTGGCGCCCACATGACCTGTTTGAGCGGTGGATTTTCCTGACGCCGCTGATTTTGAACCGGCACGACGGCCCTCATCCCTCCCCTCTCCCTCAGGGAGAGGACGAGGGAGAGGGGCCTGGCGCGCAGCAGTCGGTTGTTTCGTGGATGGAGCTTCCCCCGGCGCAACGATCACTGCGATTTTTTGCCCGACGGGAATTTCATCTCCCGCCGCCGCCGTGACGCTCGCAAGAACGCCGGAGGCCGGCGCTTCGACTTCAACCGTCGCCTTGTCGGTCTCGACCTCCATCAACGGCTCGCCTTTCTTGACCGATTCGCCCTCGGCCTTGAGCCAGTTGAGTAGCGTCCCTTTTTCCTGCGCCATCCCGAGCGCGGGCATGATGACTTCGGTGGCCATGAGATTAGGCGTGAGGCGCGAGGCGCGAGGCGCGAGATAAACGCAAAAGTGAAAACGGAAACGGGGAAAGCGGAAAATTCTCGGACCTCATGAGTTGGTTGTGTCTTTGCTTGCTCGCGCCTGTTGCCTCGCGCCTCACGCCTTCTTTATCCTTTCCAAAGACCCGGGATTGTTGAGGTTGGACTGCGTCTCGCGGGTTTCCGGCAGCGGTCCGCCGGCGGTGAAATAATGCGTGCCGGCGACGAGGAGTTTTTCCGATGGAAAGCGCGTGATGACTTCGCAGCCGTTTTTATTCACGACGACTTCCTCTTCGAGACGGGCCGCGGACCAGCCATCGGATGCCGGCCAGTAAGTTTCCAGCGCGAAGACCATGCCCTCTTCGATGACTTCCGGATGATCGAGTGAAACCAGCCGGCTGAAGATCGGTTTTTCCCAGATCGATAAACCCACGCCGTGGCCGTATTGGAGCGCGAACGCGGCTTCCTCGTTGGCGAAGCCGAACTCTTCCGCCTTCGGCCACAGCTTCACGACGTCCGCCGTGGTAATTCCCGGCTTCACGATGCTGATCGCGGCGTCCATGTAATCCCGGCAGCGTTTGTACGCGTCCGCCATCGCGGGCGAAGCGCTGCCGACGGCGAACGTCCGGTAATAGCACGTGCGATAGCCGTTGTAGCTATGGAGGATATCGAAGAACGCCGGATCGCCCGGACGGAGCACGCGGTCCGTATAGACGTGCGGATGCGGGCTGCAGCGCTCGCCGGAGATCGCGTTCACGCCCTCGACGTGTTCCGAGCCCAGGTCATAAAGCACTTTGCTGACGACGCCGACGCATTCGTTCTCGCGCACGCCGGGTCGCATGAAGCGGTAAAGCTCCTCGTAAGCGGCATCGACCATCATGCAGGCGGTGTTGAGCAAGGTGATCTCGTCCTGCGTTTTGATTTTTCGCACTTGATGCATCAACTGCTGGCCGTCGACGACTTTGATCCCTTGCGCTTGCAAGGCAAACAACACCGGCAACTCGATGACATCAACGCCGACGGGCTCGTTCTGGAGCTTGCGCTTCTCGAGCTCGATTTTGATTTTCTTCGCGACGTCTTCCGCCAACCCGGCATCCGGCGACGTCGCGCCGCGCAGTGTCGAAATCCCCGCGCGACTTCGCT
Source organism: Binatia bacterium (assembly GCA_036506735.1). Lineage (GTDB taxonomy): Bacteria > Desulfobacterota > Binatia > UBA9968 > UBA9968 > JAJPJQ01. Next base: position 9,882 of record DASXRG010000055.1, read on the forward strand.
CGCCCAACCACGGGCAATAAATCTGATGATGACGCGCGGCCGAGCCGAAGTCCCAGAGGATCGGCTCGTCGTCCTGGGGCAGGAGCGAAAAGCGCACGAGCTTGTCCATCGCCCACGTGCCGATGTGCGTGGCGGTGATGTAACGGATGTTGTTCATGTCGAAGCAAAGAAGCGAACCCAGCTCGGATGTCTTGAGAGCGGCTTTGATGCGGTTCAAACGGTCGTTGCGCAGGCGATCGAGGTTGACTCGCTCTTCCCAATCGACGCCCATCAGGCCGAAGGTTTTTAGCGCCATAACTCTTCTCCATTCACGGAATCCCTCTCCCTAACCCTCTCCCTGAGGGAGAGGGAAGGGTGAGGGTCAGCGCATGATAAATGCCGGCCATTATTTTCCACACAGCTTTTTCGCCATCTCCGCCACGGAGTCCGGCGTCGGCACGGTCTGGTCTTCGAGCACGGGAGAAAACGGCACGGGGACGTCCATCGCGCCCATGCGCTTGACCGGCGCGTCGAGATAGTAAAACGCGCCGTCGGCGATGACCGAGGCGATCTCGGCCGTGACGCCGTAGCGCTCGTAGCCTTCGTCGACCACGATCGCCCGGCTGGTTTTCTTTGCGGATTCGATCAAGGTCTCTTTGTCGAGCGGCGCCGTCGTTCTCACGTCGATCACTTCGGCGCTGATTCCCGAGTTCTCCAAAATTTCCGCGGCGCTCAGCGAAACCTGCACCATGCTGCTGGTGGCGATTATCGTAATATCCTTCCCGCTGCGCTTCACGTCGGCGACCCCGAAGGGAATCGTATACTCGCCCTCCGGCACCGGACCTTTGAGCTGGTACATGAGCTTGTCCTCGAAGAAGACGACTGGATTGTCGTCGCGTATCGCGGTCTTCAGCAACCCCTTCGCGTCGTATGGCGTGGAAGGCAGCGCGACTTTCAGTCCGGGAATATGGCTGAACCAGGCGTGCAGACTCTGGCTGTGCTGCGCCGCCGAGCGCCGGGTCGCGCCGAGGGTCGTGCGCATGACCAGCGGAACTTTGAGCTTGCCGCCGGACATATAACGAATTTTTGCCGCCTGGTTCACCATCTGATCCATGGTCAGTGTGATGAAGTCGCCGAACATGATATCGACGACCGGGCGCATACCGGTCATCGCCGCGCCGACGCAGACGCCCGTGATCGCGGCTTCGGAGATCGGCGAGTCGATCACGCGCTCTTTGCCGAACTCTTTGACCAGGCCGGAGAGGACTTTGAACGGCGTGCCGGCTTCGGCCACGTCCTCGCCGAGGATGAAAACTCTGGGGTCGCGCCTCATCTCCTCCGCCAAGGCTTCATTGATGGCTTGGCCAAAGGTGATCTCTCTTACCGCAGTATTTTGTTGGGTCGGTGCTTTCATGGTCGTCAGGCGCGAGGCGTGAGGCGAGAGGCGCGAGAAAAAAGTTTTTGACTCATGCCTCGTGCCTCATGCCTTTCGCCTTTTAGGCATAGACGTGCTGGTCCACTTCGTCGGCATTCGGGTACGGAGCATTCAAAGCGAATTCGACGCCGGCTTCGATCTCGCCGCGGATTTCTTTTTCGATTTGGCTCACCGCCTTTTCGTCCGCGACTTTGAGCTTCTTGAGCTTTGCCGCCAGCAGCGCCACGGGATCGCGCCGGCTCTTCCACTCTTCCTCTTCTTTTTTTGCGCGGTAGTAGGCGCGGTCGATGTCGCCGACATGATGGCCGTGAAAACGATAGGTGTGGCAGAGAAAAAATGACGGGCCGTCGCCCTGGCGCGCCCGTTCGACTAAACGCCGTGCGGTTTTGTGAACTAGCTCGACGTCCTGTCCGTCGATTGATTCCGTCGGAATGCCGAACGCCTTGGCGCGCGCTTCGATCTCGCCCGCGGTCGTCTCGCTGTAGTGGGTGTACTCGTTGTAACAATTATTTTCGCAGAGGTAGATCACCGGCAGCTTCCACAGCGCGGCCATGTTCATGCATTCGTAGAGCAGACCCTGCCCGAGCGCGCCCTCGCCGAAGAAACAGACCGCGACCTGATCGCTGCCGCGAAGCCTGGCGGACATCGCCGCGCCGGTCGCGATCCCCGTGCTGCCGCCGACAATGGCGTTCGCGCCGAGGTTCCCGCGCTCCTGGTCGGCGATGTGCATCGAGCCGCCTTTGCCGCGGCAGTAGCCGTCCACTTTGCCGAGCAGCTCGGCGAACATCTTGTTCACCGCCGCGCCCTTTGCCAGGCAGTGACCATGGCCGCGATGCGTGCTGGTGATGTAATCGTCGGCGCGCAATGCCTCGCAGACGCCTACGGCCACGGCTTCTTGTCCGATATAGAGATGCGCCAGGCCGGGCATCTTGGCGCTTCGGTAAAGATCGTTCACCTGCTCTTCGAAGAGACGGATCTTCAGCATCTGACGGTAAAAGCGCAGCCACTCATCCCGTCCGATATTCGGCGGCCCTTTGATATTCTTCTTTGCCATTTTCAATTTTGAATTATGAATGTTGAATTTTGAATCAAGGTACTCCCCCCGCTTCAATTTAAAATTCAAAATTCATCATTCAACATTATTTTTTGATCCCCGCCATCGTTGCCAGGGCTTCGAACAGCACGGCGAAATCTTTGTCGGCAAATCCCATCGCGCGCGCGGTCGTGAGCATCTCGTTGGTCACCGCCGTGGTCGGCAGCGGCACGTCGCCGCTCCTGCCTAGCTCCAGCGCGAGCAGCAGATCCTTCTGCATCATGTTGACGTCGAACCAGGCTTCGGCCGGCATTTTTAACACGAACGGGCCGCGATATTTCACCATCGGCGAGGCGATCACGCTGTTGAGCAAAACTTCCACCGCCGTCTCGCGCTTGATGCCGCTCTTCTCGGCCAGCAAGACGCCCTCGCTAAAGGCGAGCATCTGCACGGCGAGACTCAAATTGGTCGCGATCTTCATCGAGACGGCCAGGCCGTTGCCGCCGACGTAAGTGACTTTCGGGCCGATCGCTTCGAGAATCGGCCGCGCGCGCTCGAACGACGACCGTTCGCCGCCGACCATGATCGAGAGCTTGCCTTCCTCCAGTGTGATCACGCTGCCTGAAACGGGCGCATCGAGCATCTGCGCGCCTTTGGCGGCGACTTGCGCCGCGATCTCGCGGCTCGCCGCCGGGCTTACAGTGCTCATGTCGATGTAGATTTTCCCGGCACCGAGTCCGGCGATGATGCCGTCGGGACCCAGAGCGACCGCCTTCAGCGCTCCGGTGTTTGTCACCATTGAAAAAATGATCTCGGACGCCTGGGCGGCGGCGCGCGGCGTCTCGCCCCACTTCATGCCCGCGTCGAGCAGCCACTGCGCCTTCGATCGAGTCCGGTTGTAGCCGGTTACACCGTGGCCGGCATCGAGCAGCCGCTTTGCCATGCGGCTGCCCATGACGCCGAGACCGACAAAGCCGAGATTCGCCATGGAATGATTTGTCCTTTGAGTCTGCCTGAAGTTAGGGTGCAGGGTTATTTTTGTCAATAGGATGGGAGAAGAGACCGGCGTGGGAAATTCCGCTTCGGACCGAGGCAATGAGCGGGGAAGACGTGCACGGGAATTTCTCTCCGGCCCGAGGCAACAGGCTCGTAGTACGCTGAACCGATTCCACGCTTTAACCGCTTCGCTCGGTGCCTCGGGCCTCCGAGAAACCCCCGCGCACGTCAGGAAAGAGGGAGGAGAGATGTCCTTGACAAGCGTGGTGAAGGAAGTGATAGATGAGAGAAATCCAACGGAGGACGATAGCGTGGTACAGAAAAAATATTACCGCGACGTGCGCGAGCACATCAAAGCTCTGGAAGAGCGCGGCAAGCTCATTCGCATCAAGCGCGAAATCAATAAAGACACCGAGCTGATGCCGCTCGTGCGCTGGCAGTTTCGCGGCTTGGACGAGCAGCAGCGCAAAGCGTTTTTCTTCGAGAACGTCGTCGATGTGAAAGGCAAGAAGTATACGATGCCGGTTTCCGTCGGCACGCTCGCCGCGTCCACCGAAATTTACAGTATCGGCCTCATGTGCGAGCCGGAGGAGATTTTCGACCGCTGGACCGAGGCGCAGTTGAAGCCGATTCCGCCCGTCGTGGTGGAATCGGGTCCGGCGCAGGAAGTCGTGCGCATGGGAAAAGATCTTCTTAACGGCCACGGCCTCGACATGATTCCGGTGCCGATTTCCACGCCCGGTTTCGACAACGCGCCGTATCTCACCTCGGCGAATTGGGTGACCAAAGATCCCGACACCGGCATCTACAACATCGGCAACTACCGCGGTCAGATCAAAGCGCCCGACCGCACCGGCGGTTTGTTTCTCGGCCAGCATATGGGGACGCACTGGAAAAAATGCAAGGACAAAGGCATTCCGCTCGAGGCCGCCATCGTGATCGGCGTGATCCCGGCGATCGCTTATGCGGCGACCGCCAAGCTGCCCTACGATTTCGACGAGTACCGTCTGGCCGGCGGCTTGGCCGGCGAGCCGATCCCGCTCATCAAATGCCGGACCGTCGATCTCATGGTTCCGGCGACGGCGGAGATCGTCATCGAAGGAAAGATCGCGACCGATTGGATCGAGCCCGAAGGGCCGTTCGGCGAATACCCGGGCTACATGGGCCACCGCGGCGTCGCGCCGTATTTGGACGTAACCTGCATCACGCATCGCAAAGACGCGATCTACACGACGCTGATGAGCCAGTTCCCGCCGAGCGAGTCGAGCAAGATCAAGCACACGGGCACCGAGAAGGTCATGTACAAATTTTTGCGCCACGACGCGGGCAACCCCTGCGTGTTGGACGTCGCAATTCACGACGAGGTGAGCGGCAGCGGCCAGGGTTATTGCGTGATCAAGATGAAGAAGGCCAACTCGGGCGACGTGTGGCGCGCCCTCAATACCTCGGCCGGTTTCAGCGGCAGCTACGCCAAGATCTGTATCGCCGTCGATGAAGACATCGACATTCGCGACCCCGCGATGATCAACTGGGCCATTTCGTTCAACGTGAGACCCGACCAAGACGTGATGATCCTCAAGGGAAAATCGCCGGGACTCGATCCGTCCTGCTACCCGCCCGGCGTGCCGACGCACGTCGCGCGGCAGACCCCGACGAGCGCGCTGCTCATCGATGCGACGCGTCCGTGGCCTTATACGCCGGTGTCGCTGCCGCGAAAAGAGTTCATGGAGAACTCAAAGAAAATCTGGGAGGAGCTGGGACTGCCGGCGCTCAAGCCGCGCAGTCCATGGCACGGCTACAGCCTGGGCAACTGGACCCAACAAGACGAGGAAGAGGCCGAGCTGGCGCTCAAAGGCGACCATTTTGTGACGGGAGAAAAGGCGAAAGCGAAGCGGGTGAAACCGTGACGAAGGGATGAGGGCGGAAGGCGGAGGGATGAAAAAATTCATCCCTCATCCCTCAGCCTTCATCCTTTAGAACAGTCCGGGAATCCAGCGCTTCGTGATTAAAAGATAACGGCGGTAGGCCTCGCCCCAGCGTTCCAACAGTCTGGCCTCGTCGCCGACGACGCGAAGGTGAAACCAGATTCCGGTTACGAGGGTGATGGCGGCGGCAAACAGAGACTGCAGGGTCAGCGCCAGACCGGCAAGGAAGATGATATGGCCGAGATACATCGGATTACGGACGTAGCGGTAAGGTCCGCTGAGAACCAAACGTTCCGGCGGTATGTCGAGCCCCGGCCCGCCGCCGCCGCGTTTCATACGATAGACGCCGCAGAGGCGATATTGCAGATAGCCCCAGAGCATCAGCGGCAGAAAAATCGGCCGAATTCGGACGTCGCCGCGATTGAAGAAGCACTCCCAGGCGATGGTCAGCAGCGGATAAAGAATAAAAGTTCGAAACGGCGTGCGGCGGAGCAATTTTACGAGGCGATCCATATAGGAAAAAATGCTGACGCATCTATAGCAAAGATGCCGACAGTCTGAAAGCGAACGAAAGGAAAAGCCATGGGCGAAATGATTTGCAACGATTTGCGCTCGTTCATCGAGGCGAGCAAACAGATCAGCGACTGGAAAGAGATCAAAGGGGCCGATTGGGACCTTGAGATCGGCGCCGTGGTCGAGACCGCCGCGGAGACGATTCCGCAGCCGCCGATGCTTTTGTTTGACGAGATCAAAGGTTATCCGCGGGGCTTTCGCGTCGCCGCATTGATCTTTGCTTCCTATAAGCGCGTGGCGCTGGCGCTTGGGCTGCCGCCGGAGAAGAGCAAGCTCGAGCTGGTGCGGTTGGGCGCGCGCAAGATCAAATCATCGCGGCCGATGCCGCCGCAAGAGGTGAAGAGCGGGCCGGTGATGGAAAACGTCATGCGCGGCAAAGAGGTCGATCTGCTGCGCTTTCCCGCGCTGCGTTCGCACGAGAACGACGGCGGCCGTTACATCGGCACGGGCGATACCGTGATCAACCGCGATTTGGACAGCGGCTTCATCAACATGGGCACGTACCGCATGCAGCTTCATGATCGCGATCTGCTCGGCTTATGGATGAGCCCGGGACAACACGGGCGGCTTATCTGCATGAAGTATTGGGAAAAAGGCGAGAGCTGCCCGATCGTCGCGACCTTCGGTCCGGACCCGCTGTGCTTTTTGGCGGGCAATGCCAAAATTCCATGGGGGCAGTCGGAGCTCGACTACGTCGGCGGTCTCAGAGGGCGGCCGCTGGAAATCATCAGAGGCCCGGTCACGGGATTGCCGATTCCCGCGCACGCGGAAGTCGCCGTCGAAGGCGAGGTGCCGCCGCCGAGTGTGGAAGCGAGAGACGAAGGGCCGTTCGGTGAATGGCCGGGGTATTATTCCGGCGGAACTCTGGGGACCGGCGAGCCTCAACCGGTGATCAAAGTCAAAGCGATTTATCACCGCAATGATCCGATCCTCCAAGACGAAGCGCCGCTGTGGCCGGGCGCGCCGCGCATGGACTTCAGCTTGCGCGCGGGTCTCTTGTGGGATCAACTGGAAAGCGCCGGGATTCAGGACGTGACCGGCGTTTACAGCTTTACCAATTACATCTACGTCGTCGCCATCAAACAACGCTACGCGGGCCACGCCAAGCAGGCCGGCATGACCGCGGCCGCGGCTTCGGCCTCGGCGCGCCACGGGCGCTACGTCGTCGTGGTCGACGACGATATCGATCCGACCAATCTGAAAGAAGTGCTCTGGGCGATGATGACGCGCGTTGATCCGGCGACCAACATCGACATCATGGACGGCTGCTGGAGCACGCCGCTCGACCCGCGCATGCCGCCGGAAAAGCGCGCCGCGCGCGACCATACCAACAGCAAGGCGATCTTTTACGCCGTGCGGCCGTTCCCCTGGCGTGACAAATTCCCCAAGGTGAGCCGCGTGAGCCGCGAGCTGCGCGAAAAAGTCATGCGGGATTTTCAGAACATTCTGCCGTTTCCCAAGGGATAGGGTTCCGCGTTCCAAGTTTCGGGTTCAAGGTTCAAGGTCACACGAGAGTTGACCCGGAAGCTCCGTCCCGCGATGCAACTCGATCCCACCACCGTCGCCGTCGCAGCGGCGCTTCTCCTCGCCGCTTTCGTCAAAGGGACGACGGGCTTCGGCTTTCCGCTGATCGCGACGCCGATGGTCGCCCTGCTCTTGGACATCCGCACCGCGATCACGATCCTCATCATTCCCAACATCGTCATGGACATCGCGCAGATCTTTCGCGGCGGTTTTCCGGCGGGGATTTTGCGCCGCTTCGATTGGCTGCTGATCTTGACCGTGATCGGGGTTTTTCTCGGCACCAAGGTTCTGGTTATGCTTCCGCTCTGGGCGCTCAACCTATCGCTGGGCGTCATGGTTCTCATGTTCGTCGTTTCCAACTTATTCCGCTTCGAGCTTGAGACCCCGCCGCGGCTGGAGCGGACTTTCTCGCCGATCGCCGGTTTAGCCGGCGGTTTTCTCAACGGCATGACCAACGCCGCCGGACCCGTTCTGGCGATTTATCTCTACAGTTTAAAGTTGGCCAAGACCGAGTTCGTGCGCTCGATCGCCACGATCTTCATGATTACCAAGATAAGCCAATTGGCCGCGGTCTCGACTTGGAATCTCTTTACGTTCGCAACGCTGCGTCTGTCGGCCGGCGTGACCGTATTCGTGTTGCTGGGTTTCTATTTCGGTTTAAAGACGCAGGAGCGGGTCAACCAGAAGACTTTCAACCGGGCTCTGCTCGTGATCCTCTTTGCGACCGGAGTCCTGCTGGTCGTGCGCTCGCTGCGATAGACAGACTTCAGCGGGTCGCGGTCGTCTCGATCTCGACCAACTTCCCCTCGGCCGAGTATCCGTCGACGAAAGAATATTCCATATTTGGGATCTCCGCCGCGACCGTTTTCTGCAATAGCTGCCGGAAATGTTCGACCCGCTGGCTGCGATGAAGATAGCAGGAGAGTTTCACGACCCGATTCCACGAGCTGCCGGCATCGGCGAGGGAAAACGTGATGCGCGGCAGGATGTCCGCCATCTGGTCTTCGAGCGTAGGCAGCACGGCGGTGACTCCCGAGAGAACAACCAACGAATCGTAAACCAGGTAGCGCAGCGGCACGATCGGCGGGTCGTACTCCTTGAGACCCTTTTCCACACCGGGGCCCGACGACCGCATCGCGAGCAGATCCAGAGCCACAGAAGCGCCGGAGTCGAAGTGCTCCGGCGCGATGTAGCTGGAGCTCGCCGATCTCGCCTTGCCGGACAAGACCCTGACCCTTTCTTTACTTCCGAGATCGCGGCTCTCCCGGTCTTTGCCCCAAAGCCGGCTCCTGACCGTGTGGTCCAACGAGAGTCCCATGGTTTTCAGCTCTTGGTCGAAGCGCTGAAAGATTTCGCGGGCCTGTTCCGTCGCATCCCCTTCCGCCTTACCTTCCGAGGAAAGCTCGACGAACTCCTTTCCCAGCCATGAAAAAATCTTTTTCGTCATGTGCGGCTCCTTTTTCTCCTGAGCGGCCCGGATTTCAGCCCCATATCGTCTGTGCGGTTTCCACAACGAGTTTCAATTTTGCGCGTTGGTCGTCGAACGAGAGGTTGTTGCCGATAATCGACGAGGCGAAGCCGCACTGCGGACCGAGACCGAGCCGCTCGCGAGCAACGTAGCGGCCGGCGTCCGCTATTCTCCCCGCCAGTTCTTTCACGCTCTCTATGGGTCGCTTCTTGGTCGAGATCAATCCCAGAACCACGAACTTGTTTTCTGGAACATCTTTGAGCGCTTCGAAGGAGCCGGAGCGCTCGTCGTCGTATTCGAGCAGCAGGCGCTCCGCTTTTACCCGGCGGAACAATTGCCGGCCGATCGATTCATAACCCCCCTCGGCAAGCCACCGGCCGCCCTGGTTGCCGCGTCAGACGTGAAAGGCGAAAGTTGCTTCGGAAAAACCGTCCATGACGGCATTGTCCAGCTCGATGCCGCGGTCGAGCCATCGCTCCAAGCTCCATCCTTGACCTTCGTAGAACGAGCGAGTTTTCGGATCCAGCAGAAGACCATAATGCGGCGCGTCGAGTTGGATGTAGGTGGCGCCTAGCCGGATCAGCTCTCGAATCTCGTCACGTAGAATCTCCACGATGTCGGCGAAAAAACTATCCAAGGTCGGATAAGCGGCGTTTGAACGTTCCGCCGACCAGAAATTAACCCAGAGGCCGGGACTCGGCAAGGTGATCTTCGGAATTCGCGTGGTTTTGCTTTTGAGATAGACAAATTCGTCAATGGAGAGATAACGCCGGCGCTTGAGCTTCTCGACCGCGCCCAATCGATCCGGCCGCGGCTTTCGATGACTTCCATTGTCATCGTGCCACTCGCCCCAGAGAAACGCGTCGAGGGTGAATTCGCCAAAACCGCCGACGGCGGCGGTCATCTGGCTTTGAAACGATTGCCGCCGCATCTCGCCGTCGGTCACGATCTCTAAATCAACTGCTTCCTGGAGCGCAACGGCTTGGTCTACGGCCTGGTCTTCGATTTGATGGAAGCGAGCGTTAGCGATGGTCCCGGCAGCGAGCTCGCGCTGCGCCCGCAGCAACTCCGGCGGTCTCAGTAAACTTCCGACGATATCGGCGTGCGCGACGATCACGAAGTTTTTACAGTCCCGGATCGTAAAGCGTCGGCGGCAGGCCGTCGATATATTTCAGCGTTTCATTGAGCGAAACCACGTCGGCGTACTTCATGTTCATGTCGAAGAGGTTGATCTTGTGCGAGGCCTGGCCGCGGTCGAAGACGCACTCTTCGACCACAGAGACTTTGAAGTTATAGGAAAAAGCGTCGATCACGCTCGCGCGCACGCAGCCGCTGGTCGTGCAGCCGGTGACCAGAACGGTGTCGGCGTGGAGCTCGTTCAGCATGCTGATCAACGGCGTGCCGAAAAACGCGCTCGGCTTCTGCTTTCGCACCAGCATGTCCCCTGGCTGTGGCGCGATCTCCTCCACGATCTCGTTCCCCTGTTTCCATTGATTACCGATATCTTCGCCGCCACGGCTGTTCTTGCCGTGCCAGCGGCCGTACGCCACGGCGTTTCCGCCTTCGTGGCCGGTCGTGTAAAAGGTCGGCAGATGTTTCTTGCGCGCCGCCGCGAGCAATTCGCGGATGCGGTAGACGCCTTGCCATCCTTCCTCGCCGCAACTATTGCGGAAGCGTTCTATCGATTTCAAGATCGGCTCGGGTTTGTCGCCGACGAAGTTATAATTCATGTCGATGACGAGCACGGCGGGCCGCTGGCCGAATCCGGCTCGCTTTCCGTAACCCGACTTGGCGAAAACTTCCTTGTCGCGCGCGGTCAGAATATCGTCCCAGGTTGCCATATATCCCCCTCGTCCGGAGTTTCGTAATTGGTAGATAAGCGGGCAGGCTTGTTCTGTCAAGAGCGGCTTCGGGTTGCCGTCGGGTTGGCTTTGCTTATAAGATTCGAAATCATGAAAACACTCGGGCCATTGATGATTCTATTCGTATCTTTGGTCACCGTCGGCTGCGAGACGCCTTTCTATACCGCGGGCGAGGTTCCCTTTGTGCCGACGCCGCCGGAGGCGGTGGACCGCATGTTGGATCTGGCGGAGGTGAAAACGGGCGATGTCCTCTATGACGTCGGCAGCGGCGACGGCCGAATCGTAATCCGCGCGGCAAAAAAATACGGCATCAGAGCCGTCGGCATCGAGATCGACGGGGTGCTGATCGATCGCGCGCGGGCGCAGGCGAAAAAAGAAGGCGTCGATCACCTCGTCGAGTTCCGCGAGCAAGATGCGTTGACGGTGGATCTTGCGGAAGCCACCGTGGTCACGCTTTACATGCTGCCGGAGTTCAACGCCAAGCTGCGGCCCAAGCTCAAAAAGCTCAAGCCGGGCGCGCGCGTGGTTTCACACGACTTCGGTATCGAAGGCTGGGCGCCGGTCAAGACCGAGAAAATGGCCATGGGCGCGATGCATGCGCATACGCTGTACCTCTGGAAGGTCGAGTGACGAAACGCAACTATTCACCGGCTCCAGCCGTAGAGGCGCAGCGGATTTTTCTCCAGAATGGCCGCCTTCGCCGATGCGCCGATCTCTTTTCTGTCGAGGAGCATGCGCGCGGCGAAACGCTCGCGGTCGCCGTGCGGCATGTCGGAGCCGAAGACGATTTGGTTTGCGCCGACCAGTTCCAGCACCTCGGGCAGGAGCGTGTCTTCCACTTCCGCGCTGAAATATAGATTTCCCCGCCGGACGTATTCCATCGGCGGCAACGCCTCTTTGGGCGCGGTCGCGGAAACCACATGCGCCAGATTCTTGCTCGAATGCTTGAACCGATGGTCCAACCGATCGAGCATGAAGTGAATCCATTGGCAGCCCGCCTCGAGGAAGACGACGCGCAAGGTCGGAAAGCGATCGAGCACGCCGCCGCTGATCAAGGCGACGAATCCCATGAGAACCGGCATCAGGAAGGCGATCACTCCCGACGGATAAATGTGCGTGAAGAGATTATTGATCGACGGGCATGACCAGCCGACGTGAACCGCCAGGGTCAAGTTTTCCGCAGCGACAGCTTCGTAAAACGGCAGCAGGCTCGGATGATCCAACAAACTATCTCCGGCGGTGCCGAGCACCATCACGCCCGCCGCGCCGAGACGCTTCGCCTCATGGACCTCGCGCACCGCCGCAGGGACATCGTCTAGATTGACGACGGCGACCCATTTGAGCCGCTCGTGGCCGGATAACCGATCGCCGAGCCAGCGGTTGTACGACGAACACATCGCGCTCACGAGCGCCGGATTGGAGCTTAGCGGATAGGCGAGAAATAGCGTCGGGTAGAGAACTTGAACGGCAAGATCCTCTTCGTCCATGATCTTGAGGCGCGCGCTCAAGTCGCTGAGCTCCATGCTCTCCAGGCTGTCGGGTTTGCGCGCGGCGTGCTTGGTCGGCTTGCCGTCATAGCTTACCGGCGTGCCCAGGTTGTGGCAGCCGCGGCCGACGCGCCGCGGATAGAGCTGCTCGTCGATCATCCAATAGGCCAACCCGTCCATGCCGATGACGCGCGGCCGCTGCGCGCGCAGGGCCGGGTCGAAATACGGGTCGCTGAACGTTGCCGGATTCTCTTCCACGTGGCCGTCGGCGTCGATGATGCGCATTGCGGACGTCCTCCCTATCGATACAACCGCTCGATGTAACCGCTCGTTTCCAACTCGCGGACGAAGGCGTCGTTGAAAAATTTCTTCGGATCTTGATTCTGCGCTTTAGGGTTTCGCGGCGCCAGCTCGTCGAGCGCCGCTTTGACCGCGTCCGGATGCGGAACCGGAACCTTCATTAAATATTTTTGCACGTAAATGTCGTAAGCCTCGGAAAGAAGCCCCGGATCCGACACGCGGAGATATTTGCCCATCACGGTCATGGCGTAAGGCTTGTCGTTTTTCAAGCGGGCGATCGCCTCGATCTGTGCGGTGATATAGCGCCGCACCAAGTCGGGCTGCTCGCGGATTATTTTGCCCGTCGTCGTGATTCCAGTCGAAGCGTAGGGCAGGCCCAGCGCCGCGATGTCCAGCAGCACGCGATGGCCCAACTTTTTCGCGCGGCTGATCGAAGGATAGGAGAGGATGCCGGCCTGGACGCGATTCCCTTGCAGCGCGGCGACGATCGATTCGATCGAGCCGATCTGGACGATCGCTACGTCTTTTTCCGGCACGAGACCGAAATGGCGCAGCGCAATACGGGCTCCGGTGTCTATCGAAGTTCCGAAGCGGCTGATGCCCAACGCTTTGCCCTTCAGCTGTTCGGCGGTTTCGATCTCCGGCCGCACGACGAGATTCTGCACGAACGTGCCGATGGTCGTGGCCAGGATGATCACGTCGGCGCCGCCGACGGCGGCGCTCACCGTCGTGCCCCCGGCGATCTGCAAGAACTGAACTTCACCGGCGATCAGCGCATTCATGCCCTCGACGCCGCTCGGCGTGGCGATCACTTCCACCTCGAGGCCGTGTTTGCCGAAGAATCCCGCCTCTCTCGCGACCCATGGCGGCGCCATCGAACCCGATAGGGACGTAAAAGCCATGCGGATTTTTCGCGGCGGCTCTGCCGTCTCGGCAAGAGCCGCCGCAAGAAAAACCACCGCGAGGACGAATGGCAAAAATTTTATCTTCATCCGTTGCCCCAGCCGTAGAATCGGACGGCGTTGTTCCCGAGTATTTTTTCCTTGGCACCCTCCGAGATGTCTTTGCGGCCGCGAAGGGTCGAGACCACGCGGGGGAACATGCCGTCCCAATGGGGATAATCGGACGCAAAAAGGATTTTGTCGTCGCCGATGCGCTCGATGACGTACGGCAGCATCTCCTCCTCCGGCTCGGCGGCAAAAAACCAGTTGCCGCCGAGGACGTACTCGCTCGGCTTTTGCTTGCACAGCGGCGCCTCGACCTTGCCGCGCTTTTCCCACTCCTCGTCCATCCGCTCCATCCAATAAGGCACCCAGCCGACGCCGCACTCGAGAAAGCCGATACGCAGACGAGAAAACCTCTCCGCGACGCCGCCGTAAATCAAGCCGGCGAACTGGATGAACGTCTCCACCGGCCGTCCGATCGTGTGCATGTAGAGAAAACTGTCGAAGCGGTTCTCTCCCGCCGGGCCGACGCGCCGGTTGTGGACGCAAAACGGGACGTTCAGCCGCTGGATCTCGTCGTAGAGGGGCCAAAATCTCTGCGAGCCCAGGTGCTCCTTCAGTCCTTGGGTCGCGACCGCGACCCCGACCAATCCCAATTTCGTCACGGCGCGTTCCAATTCTTGCACGGACGCGTCGAGATCTTGCAGCGGCAGCAGGGCGATTCCCTTGAGACGCGGACTCTGTTTGCAAGTATCGGCGATGAAATCGTTGTACGCGCGCGCATAAGCGATCGCGTAATCGCGTTCCATAAACTTGGTCAAGGCAAAGCTCCCGGTGGGAAAAAGGACCGAGACTTCGATTCCCTCCTGATCCATGTCTCTCAGACGCGTTGCGAGGTCGGCGTCCTCCCGCCCGCCGAGCCGTCCGCCCATGCTCGTGTCGAGGCCCTCTGACGGGAGCAGCGCGCCTTGGCGGTTGCAATGGGGCTCGGGTAGATAGGCTCTGATATCTTTGTCTTTCTCGACAATGTGGCCGTCGGCATCGATTACGTTCATTTCGGTCTCCTGTTCAGATATTGCAACCGGCAAGAGACTATTCCGCTTGCGCCGGACGTGTCAAACGGTGATCCGGATCGATTTCGGCCGCGGACGATGAGTACAACGCTAGCCGGCTGGAAAGGATTTGTTCGCGAGAAGGAAGAGTCCGTGGGCGCGTGTGAGCCGTCAGCCGATGGAATTTCTGCTGCGTGAGCGCGGTGACTTATCGTCCTTGAGCTCTCCGATCGTCACCTCGAATGCTTTCGCCTTTTTTTCCCGCAGGACCTTCACGGTCACTCTCTTATCCACCGGCGTGCGGGCAACCATGAGCGGGAGGTCATCGGCATCTTTGATTTCTTTGCCGTTGTATTCAGTCAGCACGTCGCCGACTTTGACTCCGGCGCGGTCCGCCGGTCCGCCCTTCGAGACGTTGGCGACGAGCGCGCCGCGCGCCTTGTTCAGCCCGAGGGTATCGGCGATGGCGGGGGTAACTCTCTGGACCGACACGCCCAGCGCGCCCCGGGTCACGGTCCCTTTCTGTTTGAGCTGCGGCAAAAGCTCTTTGACCAAATTGATCGGCGTGGCAAAGCCGATGCCGACGTTGCCGCCCGAGCCGCTGACGATCGCCGCATTGATCCCGACGACTTCGCCGCGCATATTGATCAAAGGTCCGCCCGAATTTCCCGGATTGATGGAGGCGTCGGTCTGGATGAAATCGTCGTAAGCGCTCGCGCCGATATGCCGGCCGGTTGCGCTGACGATTCCGGAGGTCACGGTGTTGTCGAGGCCGAATGGGTTGCCGATCGCCACGACCCATTCTCCCACTTCGAGCTTATCCGAATCTCCGAGGGGGGCCGTCGGCAGTGGCGTCTTGGGGTCGATTTTTATGACGGCAATATCGGTTTTTGGATCCGTGCCGACGATTCTGGCCGGGAGTTCTCTTCCATCGACGAGCTTGACGACGATCTTTTCGGCGTTTTCGACCACGTGGTTGTTGGTGAGGATCGTGCCGTCGCGCTCCAGGATGAAACCCGAGCCGAGGCTCGTCTGGCGCGAAGCTCGGCCGCGCGGCTGATTGCCGAAAAGTCCGCCCCATAAATCGCTGAAAGGATCCTCGCTCTCGGAAGGCCGCTGACGCTCCTGTGCCCGCCGGCCCGATTGAGTCGCGGAGATATTGACCACGACGGGTTTGAGTTTCTTCGACAGGCTGACGAAATCGGCGGTTTCGGCGGTCGTGCGGCCGACAAAAGCGTAAGCGCGCTCCGCCGGCACGGCCGACAGCGAACAAATCGCCGCCGCGGCCACAAGAACTTTAGCGCCGCGTAAGCCCATTTTGTTCCTTCGCGAAATTTTATGTCCCGAGGCCAACCATGCGGCTACGGCTTGTTTCAAAATGCTGCCTGGGCCGGTCGACCAAGCGGGCAGTCTTGAGTCTGGGTTTCGGCTCGGGCTGTGGAAAAGTCATCCTGGAAAGCTCGTCGATTTTCATCTGGCGCCATCTGAGCAAGCCCTGGCGAATGTATTGCGGATCGAAGCCCACAACCTCGCAGATGTTGGTGAAGGAAAACGGCTGGTTGCCATCGGCCCGAAAAATCCATTCTTCGGTCTCGCGAAACAACCTCAATCCCCTTCCACCCCGGGACGAAAAATGTTTCTGAAAGCACGCCAGCGCGTCTTCCAGCACCGCCAACATGAGCCGTTTCTCCGGCTCGGTTTGGACTTTTCTGCGAAAGTTATCGAAATATTGGACGGGAAGAAGGCTATCGGGCTGAAACAGCGAAGCTACCTCATCCGAGTGCGTGGTGTGAGCGCCATCAACGTTCGGCATCATACAAAAACCTTTCAGCCTTCAGGTGCAGGCGTGCTGCTCGCAGCAGCTCAAGAGTAAGCCGGTTCCCGTCAAGAGCGAGCCGGCATCTATGGTTGTGTTGCGCGCCATCGGTCATTGCGGAGATCGCGGCTAGCGCCAATGACGCGGGTGAGGGCCACAATCGCGGCAAACCAGACAACCGCTCAAGCCATGAGCGGAGGTCGCCATCACGATGGCCAGCATGGCTCCCAGCAAAACTTTTTTCAGGTTAGTTTTTTTCATCTGCGCTCTCCTTTCATCGTACCCGCAACTTTCGTCGCCGAGAACTCAGCGCGATTTCAATCGTTGTCCCACTGACGATGGCTGGAATACGAATAGCGGGGATAATAGTAGTAGCGCTCGTGGTAATAGTAGGGGCGAGAATAGTAACGGTCGCGATAGTAGTAACTAGGATACGGATCATAGACGACGCAGCCGGCCAAGGACGTGAATAAAACCGTTGCCAGCGATATCCCCAACAAGGTCCTGGTAGTCCGTTTCATTTTTTTCTCCTTTCTGCCGAAGGCCATTTCCATCGGCAGCAGAATTTGCGTCATTGCCTTCGCTGGTAAAATCAGCAACGGCCATGCCAAAGTAAATGAATAGAAAAATCCATATGTTAGAACGCTCCGACCGATTGAAAACAAGTCAAAAAGTAGGTGCACCGGGGAAATTTTACGTAGTCTCCCGATCTACGGGTTTTGGTCGCGCGCTGCGGTCTGCGAGGCGGTTATCAATGATACGTCGGAGCTGCGGCAATGGTTTGAAAGATCTCACCCGGCTCGCCGCGCCCTGCCAGGGTCTGGAGCAGCCTCAGGACCTCATCGGTTTGCTGGAGTTGGAATCGTGCCTGCGTCGGCGTTGTCCCCACCCTGACGGAATAAGCTTTGTCCGGCAGGACCTCGAACATGTCCTCGTCGGTTCGGTCGTCACCGATAGCCAGGATGAAATCGAAGCCCCCTTTGGCAAGCCATCTCTGAGCGGCTATTCCTTTGTTGATCGCGGCGTTTTTCACCTCCACGGCTTTGTTGCCTTGCAAGACCTGCACCTCGATGTTGGCCGTGAACGAAAGCAAGTCGTCGGTCAGTTCTCGCGCCGCCAGCGACCCGCGTTCCGGGTCGGCATTGCGGTAATGCCAAACAAGCGAGAACTCCTTCTCTTCCACAAACGCGCCCCGCACGCGATCGGCGTAGGTTTTGAGTATCGGCAGAAGCTTGGCTTTCCAATCCGCTCCCAGGGGTTTGATCATCTGCCATGGCGCCTTGGCCTCTTTGATCCACGCGCCGTGTTCGGCCACTAGCCCGATCGGAAGCGAGCCCAGCCAGGCTTGTAGCGTAGCCTTGTCGCGGCCGCTCAAAACCACCAGTTCGTTTTTAGGATCGGCCCCAAGACTCCGCAGCAGAGCCGATAGTTCTCCCGTGGGTTTGGCATGCTGCGGGTGGCTGAAGAAAGGCACCAACGTGCCGTCGTAATCGAACAACAGCAGCCGACGGGCGCTGCGGTCGTAGTGACGAACCAACGCCGCCTTCGCCGACCGGCTGAGCGGCCTGGAGTACAATCGCGCCGCGGCCGGAGCGGCTGAGCCCAGCTCTCGGATGAAGCTCAGCGCCCAGTGGGAGACGTCGAAGCGACGCAGCCTTTTCTGCATCGCCCGGTTGCGTCTGATCTGCTCCTTGCAGGGCATCTCCAGGGCGAGCTTCAGCGCCTCGGCGATCTCCTGCCGGTGGTTCGGGTTGATGATGATCGCCTCGGCCAGCTCTTTCGCCGCGCCCGCCATTTCGCTGAGAATCAACACGCCGGTTTTGTCGGTCCGGCTGGCGATGTATTCCTTTGCCACGAGATTCATGCCGTCGCGAAGCGGCGTCACCAGGGCGACGTCGCTCATCGCATAGAGCGCCACCAACGTATCGAAAGGCACGGACCGGTAATGATAGATGATCGGCACCCAATCGATCGCGCCGAATTTCCCGTTGATCCGGCCGACCAGTTCTTCGATCTGTTTTTTCATTCCTTCATAGTCTTGAATGCCGATGCGCGAGGGCACCACGATCATGAGCAGCGTGACCTTGCCGTGCCACTCGGGCGTCAGCTCGAGCATCGTCTCGAAGCCCTGGAGGCGATGTAGGATGCCCTTCGAATAATCCTGCCGGTCCACGGAGAGGATGATTTTGGTATTGCCGAACGTTTTTCTCAGTTCTTCTTTTTTCTTTCGACCCTCCGGACTTTTGGCCGTCGATTCGAATTTCTTGAAGTCCACCCCCATCGGAAAGGCGCCGACCTTCACCATGCGCTGGCCGACGCGGAGATGGCCGACCTTGTGCTTGTAACCCAAAATGCGCTGCACGCAGCGCAGGAAGTACTCCATGTAGTCGTGCGTGTGAAAACCGATCACGTCGGCGCCGAGCAGGCCCTCCAAAATCTCCTGGCGCCACGCGGCCGGGAGCAGGCGGAATATCTCCAACTGCGGGAATGGAATATGGAGGAAGAATCCTAAGCGGATTTTCGGAAACATTTTCCTCAGCAAATTGGGCAGCAGCATCAAATGATAGTCGTGCACCCACAACACGTCGTCCGGATGGATGACTTCCAGCATGGATTCCGCGAAAACTTCGTTGACTTTCTTGTACTGAAGCCACGTGTTCTCATCGTATCCCGTGTGGGAGGGAAAATAATGAAACAGTGGCCAGATGGTCTTGTTGCAAAAGCCCTGGTAGAAGTGCTCGACGTCTTCTTCGGAGAGAAAGACCGCGTGAGATCGAAATTCCGCTCGCGCTCTCGACTGCACTTCATTTCTTTGCTGGTCGCCGATCGCGCCGCCCGGCCAGCCGATCCAGAGATATTCCGGCTTGACCGACGAAGCCCCATGCTGCATTTTGTCGAGCAGCGATTTTAAACCGGTCGCCAGGCCGCCGGCGCTCTCTTTAAATCGGGTCTGCCCGTTTTCCTGCTCGATCGTGAACGGCAGGCGATTGGAAACGATGACGATGCGCCGTCCGGGACTGTTTCCCTCTTTCATCGAGGACCTCATTGGCGCTTAGACGTTTTCATCGAGCCGCATCGCGGGGACAAAGCCCCGGCGATGCGGCGATCTCGGTTCGAACTTTTTTGGCTATGCGGTTTTGCCGAAAGGCACAAATAGGGCTTAGGCTCAGGACGGCAATTTTTCCCGTTCCGAGTCCATCAGCTTGATCACTCTGCCGCGCAGCTCGTCGTCGGCGCTGACGAGCGCGAATGTCCTTTGAAAACTCTCGGACGTAAATCCATGGCGCGCGAGTGTTTGCTCGACTCTGGATACCGCCTCCTGCTGGAGTTTTTGGGCCGTTTCGGCGTCATGCACCTCACGCAACGGGAGACGGTACTGAGCGATCACTTTGCGGACTTCGACGTAGGTCTGAACGAAAACCCGCAACTGCTCATCGGTGTTGTCGGGCCTTTCAGTCGTTCCCACCTCGACCGGTGGCTCTTGGACCGCCGTTCCTGGCGATGACCAGGGTCCCAAGAAGCCGACCACAATGGTGAGCACAATGTTCCACAAGACAAACTGTTTCATCACATTCCTCCGCTAATCCGGTCCCGCTGCGGGCCGACCTGCTCCCCAACCGGGAAACAGGTCGGCCATTCCACCCTCCGTTTTTGCGCGCCGAATCCTTGGACGATCAACGCGGCGCGATCTGAACGGTTCCGCCCTCCAGAGGCGTAATCGCGATTACCCTCGGCTGCCCGTCCTTCTCGCTGTATTTGATGGTGACCTTCATCCCCTCTCTGGCGTTTCCCATCCCCTGGGTGCTGCTACCGAACAGCAGGGTTTCCTCCCCTTTGTCGGTCCGCACGACCAACTGCTTCTCGGCATGGTTCACCCTCAACACCGTCCCACGCAACTCCGCGTCGGCAAAAGCCGACATGGGAAAAAGGCTCAAAGCGAAGACCACCGCGGCGATCCACCGGACCATTTCGCGCCTCCTTTCAGGATACCCTGGACAGTTTCGGGCGAGCTGTCCCTTATCCGGCGCGACCCGGCCTTTCCGGCTGCGCCGCGGGCGGGTTCACATCGCTCGGGTTGGCAGGCGGCGTCATATCGCGTTTCTCCGCCGGCTCGCTCATCGAGCGAGACTGGTCCCCTGGAGTCGGAGAAGACTCGTTCCTTTTCGACTCGCAGCCCGCCAGGACCAAAGCCAAGGCGAAGGCGGATAAAATGGCGGCCCTCCATCGATTCGTCTGCATTGTTTTTGTCCTCCTTTTCCTTAGAGATGATTTTTTTACAAGCTCTTAGTTTGTCGGCTGCGCGCCCGATAATCACGAGACAACGATATTACTTTTTGTGCGTACTCCACCGGGAGCGCGGCTTTGCTTTCGATTTGTCTCTGGACCCATGTGGGGCCCCGGTGATAGGCAGTCAGCGCGACTTTCAAATCCCCGAACCTTTCTTTCAGATAATTTAAATAGAGCACTCCGAGTTTGATATTAATGATCGGATCGTCCAGGCTGTTGGCCCCCTCCCACTCTTCCAATTCCGCTGCTTCAGCCAGGGCGTGCGCGCTCGGCGGGCGCAATTGCATGAGCCCGCGCGCACCGTCAGGCGAGACAACCGCCGGGTGAAATTCGCTTTCGATTCTTATAATCGCGAGAACCAGCATCGGATCGAGGGAGTATTTCTTGCTCTCCTGCCAAATCGTTTCGGCCACCGTCTCGACCTCGGGGTGAATCGAAGCCAGCCGGGACGAATGCAGCAGAGAAGAGATATGCGACATTTCGTGGAGCTTTCTCGCTTTCACTTCGGCTAACGGGCGGGTCGGGACGAGCAAAGAAAAAAACACCAACAACGACAGGGCGGCATAAAAAGGCGACCGCCTGATTTTGACAAGACAAGAAGTCATCGTTTCCATCCGCGCTTTCGACCGCGCCACGCGTCACGCCGGCACGTGATCCGAAATCAGCCTGAGAAGTTCCTGTTCCCCGGGATCGACATACCGGCGTACGTTCGTGCCCTCCGCGTCGAAGACGGAGTAAGCGGCGCGCCGTTTGACCTCGCAGTTTCCCGAATCGCAGTTGGCGTTGAAAACCACGACGGCGATCTGCCG
>DASXRG010000056.1:0-4410 GCA_036506735.1 Binatia bacterium
TGCGAGACCAACAAGCCGCCGACGACGGCGAGGCCCAGCGGCCGGCGCGATTCGGCGCCGGCGCCGTGACCGAGCGCGATCGGCAGCGCGCCCATGATCGCCGCCATCGTGGTCATCATGATCGGCCGGAAGCGCACCAGACAGCCTTCATAGATCGCCTGGTGCGGGGTCTTCCCCTCTTTTCTTTGGCCTTCGAGCGCGAAGTCGATCATCATGATGGCGTTTTTCTTCACGATGCCGATTAGCATGACGATACCCACGAAACCAAAAATGTTTAGTTCCAAATTGAACAGCAGCAGGATAAGGATGGCCCCTAATCCCGCCGACGGCAGACCCGAGAGAATCGTCAGCGGATGGACGAAACTCTCGTACAAAATCCCGAGCACCAGATAGACGACAAGAATCGCCATAACGAGGAGCAGCCACATACTCCGAAGCGAAGATTGGAATTCCTGCAAGGTTCCCTGGAAGCTGGTCGTAATCGTTGCCGGCACGGTCTCGCGGGCAAGTTCATTGATTTTTTTGACCGCGTCTCCCTGCGCCACTCCCGGCCTCAAATTGAACGAAAGCGTCACCGAGGGAAGCTGGCCGGAATGGTTGACCGACGTCGGTCCGACGCTCTGCTTAAGGTTCGCCACCGAGTTCAACGGGATCAACGCGTTTCCCGCGGTCAAGGCGCTCTGCGCCGTATTGTTGCCGGTATTGGACCGGATGTAGAGCATCGAGAGAACGGACGGATCGTTTTCATATTTCGGATCCAGCTCCATGATGACTTGATACTGATTGTTCGGCGTGTTGATCGTCGAGATCTGGCGCGAGCCGTACGCGTTGTAGAAGGCCTCCTGGATCTGACGCGGCGAGAGGCCCTGTGCGGTTGTGCCTAAAGTTGCGGCCTTGTCGCGATCGACCACGATTTCGAGCTGGGGATTTTTGAGCTGCAAGTCACTGTTGACGTCCTGAAACTCGGCGCTGGAACGCATCTTCTCTTCGAGGAGCGGAGCGTACTGATAAAGCTCCTGGGCGTCCGGGCTCTGTAAGGTAAACTGGTAGGCGCTTCGCGAAAGCCGGGCGCCGGTCCGAATCACCGGCGGGTTTTGCAATGCGACGCGCACGCCCGGCAGCGCGGACAACTTCGGCCGCAATTGTTGGATGATCTCATCCGAGCTCGCGGGTGAAGACCACCATGAAAACAGCGCCGGTTTTAGCGGACGGTCCGATTTCGGCTTGAGGCGGACAAAAATCTGTCCCGCGTTGACGCCCTGGGATTGGCCGCCCTGACCGACGCTCGATCGGAAACCGTCTACGTTTGGATCTGCTGCGACAATATCGGCGAGTTGTATTTGCAGCCGCACCATGTCCTCGAACGAGGTTCCCTGGGCGGATTCGGTGTTAATGAGGATCTGGCCGGTGTCCTCGCTCGGGACAAATCCTTTGGGGATCACAGTAAATAGATAGCCAGTCGCGAACAGAAGCAGAAATGAAACCAACAGCGTAACCAGCCGGCCCCTGAGTGCCCACTGAAGCGTCCAGTCGTACGCGCTCAGCATGGAATCAAAAAACCGGCCCACGACCACATACAACCGCCCGTGGCGTTCCGCGCCGGCCGGTTTGATGAAGCGGCTGCAGAGCATCGGCGTCAAGCTCAGCGAGACAAAACCGGAGACCAGGATCGCGACGCAGATCGTAACGGCAAACTCTCTCAGCAGCCGGCCGATCATTCCCGACATGAAGAGCACCGGGATGAAAGCGGCGACCAGCGACAGCGTCATCGAAAGAATCGTAAAAGCGATCTCTTTAGCACCCTTGACCGCCGCCGCGAAGACCTCTTCGCCTTCCTCGACGTGGCGGACGATGTTCTCGAGCACGACGATGGCGTCATCGACGACGAAGCCGACCGAGAGAGTCAGCGCCATCAGGGAGAGATTGTTCAGGCTGTAGCCCAGCAAGTACATGACGGCGAAAGTTCCGATGATCGACATCGGCAAAGCCAAGCTGGGAATGATCGTGGCCGATAGGTTGCGCAAAAAAAGGAAGATCACCATGACGACCAGCGCGACGGTCAATATCAAGGTGAATTGAACGTCCCAGACCGAATCGCGAATCGCGAGGGTCCGGTCGAACATGATGTCCAGATCCACGGAGGGAGGAATGTTCTTGCGCAAATCGGGCAAAATCGCTTTGACGGCGTCGACGACCTCGACCACGTTCGCGCCCGGCTGCCGCTGCACCGCCAGAACGACGGAGGGCTTGTTGTTGTACCAGGCAGCAACCTTGTTGTTCTCGACGCTGTCGATGACTTTCCCGACATCCTGCAGCTGGACCGGAGACCCGTTTCTGTAGGTCACCACTAGCGGGCGGTAGTCCTCGGCGTTTAGGAGCTGGCCGTTGGATTTTAAAGTGAGAGTCCGATGCGGCCCGTCCAGAGTTCCGAGAGGCAGATCGACATTGCCCCTCTGCACGGCGTTCAAGACCTCGTCGATACCGATTTGCCGGTAGGCAAGCTGAGTCGGGTCGAGCTGAATGCGTACCGCGCGCTTCTGCGTTCCGAAGACGTCCACCTGGGAGACGCCGGTTACCATAGAAATTCTCTGCGCGAGAATGTTCTGCGCGAACTCATCGACCATCGAAAGAGGCAGCGTTTGCGAAGTCAGGGCGAGCTGAAGGACCGGCGCATCCGCAGGATTGGTTTTTCTATACGCCGGCGGATTCGGCATGTTTTGCGGCAGGTCCCGCAAGGTCCGCGCGATCTGCGCCTGGACATCCTGCGCGGCGGCGTCGATGTTACGGCTCAAGCTGAATTGCAGCGTAACTTGCGTCCGCCCGAGGGTGCTGACGGAGTTCATGGAATCCAAACCGGCGATGGTCGAGAACTGTTTTTCCAACGGCGTGGCCACCGCGGACGCCATGGTCTCGGGGCTTGCGCCCGGGAGGTTGGCGGACACGACGACCGTGGGAAAATCGACCGTCGGCATGTCGGCGACCGGAAGCGCGCGATATCCCATCAGGCCGAAGATCAAAATTCCCATCATGAGCAGGGTCGTCATGACGGGCCGATAAATAAACGGACCCGTGATGTTCATGATGTTACCTCTCTCTTGCGCTTGCTTCCCTCTTTACTGCCGCTCTCTTTACCGCCCTTGACCTGCCCTTTGCTTGCCTCGGCTGGGCTTTCTTTGCCGTTCTTGACTTGCACCTTGCTGCCGGGCCCGAGAAGGAACTGTCCGTCGGTCACGACGCGCTCGCCGGGCTGAAGGCCCTTTTCGACGACCGAGTCCCCGTTGAGCGATCGACCAACGACGACCGGTCGGACTTCCACTCCCGAGTCATTCTTCACGACGAAAACATGCTGTCCATTTTGACCGGTCTGAACGGCCTGCGACGGAACGACAACCGCATCGGGCTGCTCGCTCAGCTTGAGCACCGCCTTGACGAATTGGCCCGGCCACAGTCGCCGGTTCCCATTCGCGAAAGTGCCCTTGAGCTTGATGGTTCCGGTCGTGCGGTCGACGGTATTATCGACAAAACTCAAATCGCCTTCTTCCGGACGAGTCTCGTCCTGCGGCAGAATCGCTTGGACCCTGAGCTTCCCGCCGCTCATGCGATTTTTTATTTCCGGCAAGTTCTGCTCCGGCACGGCGAACGTCACGTAGATCGGACTGACCTGGTTGATCGTGACGAGGGCCGCGGCATCGTTGGTTCGAACCAGGTTGCCCTCGTTGACGAGCAGACTGCCGGTGCGGCCGGTCACGGGTGAGAAGATGCGGCAGTAACTGAGTTGGACCCTGGCGTTCTCGATGGCGGCCTTGTCCGCGTCCACCGAAGCTTCCAGCGCGTCGGCGTTGGTCTTGACCTGATCGTACTGCTCTTGGGAGACGTACTGTTTCTTGACCAGCTCCGCGTAGCGCCGCGCCTGCTCGCGCGCGTTCGCCAGTACGGCCGCGTCGCGCGCCAGATTGGCCTCGGATTGCTTGAGCGTGGCTTCGAGCGGTCTCGTATCGATCGTGAAAAGCAAGTCTCCCTGCTTCACGTCTTGGCCTTCTTTGAAATGGACTTGGGTGATCGTGCCGGTGACCTGAGTTCTGATCGAAACGGTGGAATAGGCCTCGACGGAGCCGACCACCTCGAGTTGCACGGGCATGTTTTTCTGGATCACGCTCGCGACGACGACGGGAACCGCCGGCCGGCCTTCGGATCTCCTCCCCGCCTCGGGTTTCTTGCCGGTGCCCGAGGTTAATTGCGTGTAACCGAAGACCGCGAGGACCGCTACGAGGATGACTGCCAGCCCGGCGTATAGCTTCATAGGTTTCTTCTCCGAGAGATTACGCGTCCCTGCGGCTGTTATGGCGTTCCGACTGCTTTCAACAATTGCGCTTCGGCGATCTTATAGCTGTAAAGCGAATTAACGTAGTC
>DASXRG010000057.1:0-4101 GCA_036506735.1 Binatia bacterium
CGGTATTTGTATTCATCGAGTATCGAGACAGCCGCTATATCGGGCCGCTTTGCTTCGACGATCACGCGTTCTGTTTAGACGTGGGCAAGCTTCTCATCGATCATTGCGGCCGGTCGCTCAAAGAGATCGGCGACCTGGAAATGAACCCTACGCTCTGACTCGGCCTACTTCCCTTCCACCGTTTCGGCGGCCTCGGTCAAGTGCTCGATGTTCGTCGCTTTCTGCATACGGTCCAATTCCCGATCCGCCGGCCGTTTGATTTTTAGATGATCGTGAATGTCCACGATAAGCTCCACCAACTTGGTGACTTCGCGCTCGGCGATCATATCGACTTGCAGGTTAACCCGCGCCCGGCGGTCGGCCAGCCGCGCCTGCCGGTTTTCCGACATCAAAATGAAGGTGGAAAGAAAAATCGCCTCGAGCGAGACGATCATCGTCAGAAACGTGAACGGATACGGATCGAACGGCTGCAAGCCGAGCCACGGGATATTGACTAAAATCCAGACCGAAAACCACGCCACGTGCAACCACACGAACAACACGCTGCCGGTAAAAGTGGCGATCCGGTCGGCAATGGCCTCGCTCGGAGTTTTGTCCTGAGACTCCAATTTGACAATGTCCTCGATGGTTTTGCCGACATGGTCGCCGCCCTTGTGGCGCGGGTTTGCGCTTCGGATCGACCGCCCATGCGACGGCTGGCGCTTCGGTTTGCCGTTGGATTCCATACGCTTCACGACCCCGTAATTATCAGGTCAAACCGAACTAAGATCAATTGAGTGGATTTACGGAGACCGGTTAACGCGGGAATCTTCGCCGAGCCTTGTCGAGGGAAAATAGTTCTGCTATGAACCAGACCACTTATGGCGGACCGAGAGAAGCAGCGCCGCGCGAACCCGATCGAAGCGATCGTCTGGCTGCTGCGCTGCTACAAGTGCCGCGCCGAGTTCGAAGTGCTCCGCTCGCCGACGGCGGAAGTCATGGCCGCCGCCCTCGAAAGCGAGTGCCCGCATTGCTCGGCGACGCCGCCGGTGCGCGAACTCGGAAAGAAAACCAAAAACATCCGGCCGCACGACATCGTCGGTCTAAGAGAAAAATAGCATCCAAAAAACGGCGCCTAGGGTTTTTACCCGATTCCCATCCAGCGCGAAAGTGCTAAAACCAGGCATGGAACTACGCGATCATCCCCTCATGTCTTTCGCCGGCCGGCATAGTTGGCCTCCGGTCTGGACCTGGATCGGGGGGAAACAAGACCGCTACCTGAGGGGCGAAATCGGCGCCTTGAAAGAAGTGCGATTGACCGAATCCAACATGCCCGGGCAGATGCAGAAATGTTTTCTCGTCATCGAACACGAGGACGCGTTGTATATGGGCTGTCTTTTGATTAGCGACCCATCATTCTGCCGCCAGCTATTCATCCTGCTACAGAACGAGCGCGGCCACAGCATCGAGAGCATCGGCAGCCTCGACCTAAGCCATACCCTGTAAGCGTGATGGAGTAATTCAGGCCGTATATCCCTTGTCCTCCCTTGACCCCCAGTGCCGCCCAACATAGATAGATAGAAGTCCCCTGTATCTTTCCGCGGGCCAAAGAGATAAGAGAAGAAGGCCGAGGTAAGCATGGGAGAAGAGCGCTTCTCCGAAACTAATGGAACCGACACCTCACGATCCTTCTCTAAGGGCGCGTTCGATATCGTCGCGCTCGCCGCTTCGGCCGGCGGGCTGAAAGCGCTGAGCCTGGTTCTTGCGGCGCTCCCTGGAGATTTCCCCGCAGCCATCGTCGTCGTCCAACATCTCGATCCCCGCCATCGCAGCTTGATGGCCGACATCCTCAGCCGGCGCACGGCGCTGCGCGTGAAGCAGGCCGAAGAGGGCGAACACTTGAGCTTGGGAACCGCCTACATCGCGCCGCCGAACAAACACCTGCTGGTCAATTCCGGCGGCATCCTGTCGCTCACGCAGACCGAGCTGGTCCATTTCGTGCGGCCGTCCGCCGACCTGTTGTTCGAATCGGCGGCGGCGAGTTTCAAAGACCGCGCGATCGCCGTCGTTCTCTCCGGCACCGGCAGCGACGGTTCGATGGGAGTCAAGGCGATCAAGAAGATGGGCGGCACGGTGATCGTTCAGGACGAGAAGAGCTCGGAGTTCTTCGGCATGCCCGGCGCCGCGATGCAGACCGGCAGCGTCGATTTTGTCCTGCCGCTGGAAGACATCTCCTCCGCCCTGGTAAGCCTGGTCTCCTCGAAGGAGACGGCGCATGAGTGAAAACCAGGAAAAGCAGTTCGAACACCTTCTCGTGCACCTGCGCCAAAATCGCGGCTTCGATTTCACCGGCTACAAGCGCCCCAGCCTGATGCGCCGGGTGGACAAGCGGATGGAAACGGTCAAGGTCGAAAGCTACGCGGATTACATGGACTACCTGGAGGTCCATCCGGAGGAATTTTCCCAGCTCTTCAATACAATCTTGATCAACGTGACCTCTTTTTTTCGCGACCCGCCCGCGTGGAATTACCTGGCCGACAACGTTGTAACGAAAATCCTGCGCGATAAGCCGCCCAATGAGCCGATCAGGATTTGGAGCGCGGGCTGCGCCTCCGGCGAAGAGGCCTACACCGCCGCCATCGTTTTCGCCGAAGCCATGGGCGTCGAAGATTTTCGCTATCGGGTCAAGGTTTACGCCACCGACGTGGACGAGGAAGCGCTCATTACCGCGCGCCAGGCGAGCTACGGCGAGAAAGATTTGCAGCCGATCGACGACGCGCTGAGAAAAAAATACTTCGAGCCGGTAAGCGGCCGCTTTTGCTTTCGCGCCGACATGCGGCGCTCGATCATCTTCGGGCGCCACGATCTCGTCCAGGACGCGCCGATCTCGCGCGTCGATCTGCTCGTCTGCCGCAATGCCCTCATGTACTTCAACGCCGAGACCCAGGCGGGCATCCTGGGGCGCTTTCATTTCGCCCTCAACGGCAACTACGGCGGCGGATTTCTTTTTCTCGGCCGCGCCGAGCTTCTGCTGACCCACGGCAATCTCTTCACGCCGTTGGACCTCAAGTGCCGTATCTTCGCCAAAGTTCCGAACGCCAACGTGCGCGACCGTCTCATCGGCATAGCGCCGGCCGGCAACCAGGAAGCGGCGCTGCCGCTCCAGACGGATCGCCTCATGGAAATCGCTGCGGAAGAAGCGCCGGTGCCGAGAATCGTCGTGGACTTGAACGGCGTTGTCGCTTTCGCCAACCAGAAGGCGCGTGTCCTCTTCAGTCTCAATCCCAAAGACATCGGCCGACCGTTGCGCGATCTCGAGATATCCTACCGGCCCGCGGAGCTGCGCCCGCTCGTCGAGCAGGCTTACGCCGAGCGCCGGACCGTGACCTTGACGAGCGTCGAGCGCCGTTTTCAGAACGGCGACGTCCAATATCTGGACGTCCAGGTTGCGCCTCTCTACGACGACGGCAACGCCCCGCTCGGCGTCAGCGTCTCGTTCACGGACGTGACGCGCAACTTTCAATTGCAGGCGGAACTCCAGCAATCGAGGGAGGAGGTCCAGACGGCCACCGAGGAGCTGCAATCGTCGAACGAGGAGCTGGAAACCACCAACGAAGAGCTGCAATCGAGCAATGAAGAGCTCGAGACCACCAACGAGGAGCTTCAGTCCACCAATGAAGAGCTCGAGACCATGAACGAGGAGATCCAAGCCACTAACGAAGAGCTGCAGACGCTCAACGACGAGCTGCGCCAGCGCACCGAGGAATCCACCAACGCGAGCTTTTTCCTGCAGTCCGTCTTGACGAGCCTGCACTCCGGCGCCGTGGTGGTGAATCAAAACCTCAACATCCTGGTCTGGAACCGCCGGGCCGAGGATCTCTGGGGCCTGAGAGAGGATGAGGTCAAAGGCCAATCCCTGTTGAAGCTCGATATCGGCTTGCCGGTGCATCAGCTTAAAAACGCCGTTCGCCCGTGCCTGGAGGGGGAATCCGATTACAACGAGGTGATCCTGGACGCCACCAACCGGCGCGGCAAGCGGATCAAATGCCGCGTCACCTGCGCCGTTTTTCTCTCGGCCGACAAGAAAGAGCGCCACGGCGCTATATTAATGATGGACGAGAT
>DASXRG010000058.1:0-17653 GCA_036506735.1 Binatia bacterium
GCTCTGGCCGCCGACGGCGCGCTGCCGACCTTCAGTTATCGGGCCGGCAACGGGTTGCTGATCGAGGCCGCCGACAAAGCCTGGTCGCTACGCTCGTCCATGGAAGCGCATATGCGGATAAACTTCCAATCCGGCTTGGAGAGGGCAGGGCGGACCAACGGCGAGGTTATAGGGCGCAGATTCAGGACGAGATGGAATTATTGCGTGCTCAACTGCTTCTACGAGATCGAGACCTCGCTCGATCTTGACGGTTTCGGGACCGGTAACGGCAAGAATGCCAACGCCACGGCAGTCGGCTCGATCTTGCAGCGCGGCGTCGTGTGGGTCCATTTAGAGGAGGTGTCGCCGTTTCTACCGACCGTGTACTTCGGCATGGACGGTCCATCGAGCTTTAACGAATACCTCCAGGGTTCGAGCAGCACGGGTGCGCAGATGGATTACCTACTGCTGCAACGGAGCGCCGGCAATAACACGGGCCGGTTCGGCAACGGCATCGGCCTCAACTGGGATGACAAGCCGTTGGACTGGATGGGCGTTCCCGGAAGGATATCCCGAATCAACCTGGTCATGGCGACCATCAGCGAAGGCGACGACGGCTTGAGCAGCTTTCAGGACGCCGGCCGCAACTTCGCGGCTTTTATACAAGTCGAGCCGTTTGCCCAGTTAAAGAGTAAATGGATCCAGGGCTTGGGCTTCAGCATGGGCGGCTGGTTCTGCAACGTCGATGGCAAAGCGACCTCCGACAACGGCTGCGGAACGCTTCAGCTCCGCGACAACGGCGACGGCGGCAGACAGACGCTGTTCACCACCGGCGACAACATCGGCCGCGGCTGGATGCATGCGCTCTCGCCCGGCATGCAGTGGGTCGTCGGCCCTTACCGGCTGCGCATGGCGAAGATGTACATGAATTGGGATACGAACGGCTCCGACCGTGGCGCCAGCGAGGGCGTTGGTCATACCTGGGGGAGAGGCTGGATCGTCGCGCACGAGTTGTTCCTCTGGAGCCCGAAAGGCTTTTTGACCGGTTCGCCGGGCACGCCGGGATCGGTTCTGTTCGGCTGGCACTTCGAGCGCAACGACGTCACGTGCGATAAAGGCGGCGGTCACGGGGGCCAGAGTTGCGGAGTGAACACTCAAGAATTTCAGCGCAGCACGGTTCTGTTGCGGGAATGGGATCTGTACTATTTTCTCGCCAACCAGATCAGCATCGGAATCACCTGGGTCTGGTACGACGCTTCCAATCTTACGCCGGTTGCACGGAACAATCTCGGTCTCGGCAGCAAAGACAATCCTTCCAATCACGGCGGCGACTGGCTCGATATCAATCTGAACTTCCGGTACCGGTTCTAGAATTTCTCAAAAGGTCGTATAAAAAAGGGGAGCCCGCAGGCTCCCCTTTTTTTTGTCCGGCGTATAGTGTAAGTTTCGATTCCTGACCATCGAGGAGTCGGGCGGTAACGAAGATGGAAATGATCCGAAACGTCATCGAGCAAAAAACTGCCGCCGTTTTTCCCCGTAGAATGTTGTGCCGCTCTGCTTTCGATCGGACGCCCGCCGGCTGGGTGATCTGCGCGGTCATTTCGGTTTTGCTGGCCCTGGCGCCGGGGTTCGGTGCGGCCGGTGAGGAGCCGGCGGTTTATCCGGGAAAACTGGGCATCGCCAAGGCCAAAAATCTCACGCCGCAAGAACGCGAAGTCGAGGGGCGCTTTGCCAAATATCTTGAAGAACGCACGGACGAAGCGATCGCCCGTTATCGTTCGAAATATGGCAAAGAGATCAACACCGACAATGCGCGCGAGCTTTCCTTGGATTATGCGCCCGGCGGATTGGAAGCGGACGACGCCGACACGAGGGCGGCACGGTCGAAATGGAGCGCCGCGGTGCATGAGCCTTCGAGCGCTTTGACCAAGGAGATTTATCGGCGCGAGCTTAGAAAGCCGGCGGCGCGGGACGAGCGCAATCAGGTGATTTTCACCGCGGGCGGCGCCGGTGTCGGAAAGACTTCGAGCATCCATCAGGTTCCCGGCCTCGGGCACGCGGTGGATGCCGCGCAGATTGTCTACGACACGACTCTGTCGGGCTTGAAATCGTCGCTGGAGAGAATCTCCCAAGCCCTGGATGCCGGCAAGGCGGTGAGCATCGTCTATGTTTATCGCGATCCGGTCGATTCTTTGGTCGGCGGGGCTTTGCCGCGCGCGGAGCGCAACGGCAGGACCCTTCCGCTGGAAGCGTTTCTGGAAACTCACCTGGGCGCGCCCGAGGTTTTGCTCAAAATTGCCGAGATGTACAAAAGCGACAAGCGGGTTGAGATCGCCGTTATTGACAACAGCGGCAGCCGGGGAAAAGCGGCGCTGGCCGACCTCAAATTCGTGCAAGCGGTGGGCCGTAAATACACGCGTGAAGAATTGAGGGCCAAGCTGCTACGAGCTCTGGAGGATGCGTATGAAAAAGGGAAGCGCGGCGAAAAGGAAGGGATCTCCGAGCGGGTCTACCGCGCGTTTAAAGGACCTGCCGCTTAAAGAGTACACGCGTCAGTTGGCGCGTGATATGATCGAGGCGCTGAACGCTAGAACGAAACGAAAGGAAAATCACAAGCGTGGTCAGTAAGACAATGATCGATAGAAGAAATCCGGCGCGAACGGCGGCGAGCGGTTTTAACTTGCCGGTCGTTCTTGCCGCGCTGGTGGCCCTCGGTGGGTTTCTCACGGGCTGCAGCTTCAGCCACGACGTGCCCAGGCTGGGTATCGGCGGGCAATACAACGAGGGTAAAGATCAGTTTATGAAGGGAAGGGGCGGCAACATGGACATCGCCATCACGGCGCTCAATGCCGTGGTGCGGGAGGATCCGACGTACAAGGACAGCCTCACGCTTTTGGGCCGGGCCTATTACAACAGGGGAAATTACGAAATCGCGAAGCAGGTTCTGCAGCGGGCCTTGCTGGTCAATAAGGATGATGAGATCGCGTGGATGGCGTTGGGACTCGCCCAGCTTCAACTAGGAGAGGACGAAAAGGGTATCGAGACGCTGCAAGGCGCGATCACTTTGATCAGCAAAGTTTCCAAGACCGGATATCGCAATTATCCCCAATGGGACAGCAAAGGCCTTGTCCGTTCCTACATCTCGAGAGGCGTGGTGGACATCAGGAAGGGGCCAGAAGCAAAAGTCAGTTTGGTTCGCACCTGCGAGACGATTCTCTCGCGCATCGATGACGAAGAGAATTATCAAAAGCACACGAGCGAGTTCCAGCGGCGCTACGACGTCGTGCGTTAGACTTGCTAGGGCCGGCCCTCTCGGCTCCAAAGGTCGTAGCTCTCGTCGCGCCGCGCGCGATCGATCTCCTCTTCGATCTGTCTGCCCACCCATTCGCCGTTGGCGACCAGCTTCTGCCAATCGGCTGCGCGTGAGTTCAGCGCGAGGTCGGATTGGATTTTCGCGCGAATCTCTTTATTCGGGTCCCAGAAACGTCCGTGGGTAAACGCGAAGCGTTGATCGACGTAATCGAGCCAGTCGTGGATTCCGCGCATCCCGTTCTCGATCTCCTTTAACCCGCGCGAGCGGTCTCCTTCCCGCGTCAAGACCAAGCCGAGGTAAAGCTTCGCCAGATTGTCATCGTTATGGCTGGAAACGGCCCGCTCGAGCGCCTGGCGGGCTTCGGGAAGCTTGCCGGAAGCGTAGTAGGCCCGGCCCAGATAAGTCCACACTCCTTCGGGAAGCACGCTGAAATAGAGGGAGTTGGGATCGATCTCGGCGGCGCGCTGGAAATGAGCCACGGCGTTGTTCGGATCGCCGTAGAGCAGGTCTTGCCGTCCCGCTTGAACCTGCCCGGCAGTCGTAGCGCAACTCGAAAGCAGCGCGGCGCACGACGCAATCAAGACCGCTGTGCGCCAAGGCCGGCGAATGCTCTTTTTCATATGCACCTCCCGGTTTCGCTGATTAGAATAGGCAGGGAGCGGTGAAAAATCAATCTCGTTGGAGACCACCGGTTACGCACCGATGAGGCTGTTGGACTACACCCTCTCGGGTCGAAAGCGTCCAGCTCACAGTCACCCACCCGTCACAGCGCCGCTGGTCAGCAGCAGGTCGGCGAGCGTCGTCAAAAAATATCCCAGGCTCACGTAGGCGTTAAAATCGAAGAAGGCTTTATTGATACGCGACAAATCATTCGGCCGGACCACGCGATGCTCCCAATACAGGATCAAGGCGACGGCGGCCATGCCGATCCAATAGGTGAATCCCAGCCGGGCGCTGCGCCCGACCAGAAACAGACAGATTACGGTCAAGAAGTGAAACAGGCTCGACAACTTTAGCGCTCGCGCGACGTCGAACCGCGCTGGAATCGAATGGAGGCCGTGAGCGCGATCGAAATCGAAATCCTGGAGCGCGTAGATCACGTCGAAGCCCGCGAGCCAAAACAAGACGGCCAGGCTCAGAAAAAACGGCACGAGCAGCGCGCCGGCGCTGTCCGGTATTCCACTGAGCGCCAGCCACGCGCCCATGGGCGCGAGAGAGAGGGCGAGTCCGAGGAAAAGGTGCGAAGCCCAGGTGAATCGTTTGGTGAGAGAGTAGAAAAATACGATTGCCAGCGCGACCGGCGACAAGATAAAGCAGAGCGGGTTCAACCGATAAGCCGCATAACAGAACAGCAGCGCGGCGAGCGTGGTCAATGCCGCTGCTTCCCACACTTGCACTTTCCCTTTAGGCAGTTCCCAAGAACTCGTGCGCGGGTTCAGCGCGTCGATCTTTCTGTCGGCCAAGCGATTGAAACCCATCGCGGCGCTCCTGGCGCCGACCATAGCGACGAGAATCCAGCCGAAAGTCGGGAGCGTGACCGGATAGCGCGGCCAGGCCAAAGTAATCGAGGCCAGCGCAAAGGGCAGAGCGAAAACCGTGTGGGAAAAACGGATGAGCCTGCCGTAATTTCGGATAGTTTCAAGTAGCGTCATGACGAACCGGTTCAAATCGTTTAAACCGTTCAAATAGTTCAAGTCGTTTGAACGCGTTGAACTTCTTGAACGTATTGAACGTTTAGATTCCCAGCCTGTCCCATATCGAATCGATGTACTTTCTGGTTTTCGCGTCCATGACGATCGGGTCCGGCCATTCGCGTTCGAACCCTTCGTTTTTCCATTTCATCGTCGCGTCGATTCCCATCTTGGAACCGTAACCCATGCGCGGCGCGGCGTGATCCAGGACATCGACCGGCCCTTCGACGAACGTCACGTCGCGTTTCGGGTCGATCTGGTTGCCGACGATCCAGACGACTTCCGCGAGATCGTGGACGTTGACGTCGTGGTCCACGACGATGATGACCTTGGTAAACATCATCTGTCCCATGCCCCAGAGGCCGTGCATGATTTTGCGCGCCTGGGCGGGATATTCCTTCTTGATCGAAACGATCGCGAGATTGTGAAACACGCCTTGCACCGGGAGGTGCATGTCGACGATCTCCGGAAAGGTCAGGCGCAGCAGAGGCAGAAAAATTCGCTCGGTCGCTGTTCCCAAATAAGCGTCTTCCATGGGGGGACGGCCGACGATCGTCGTCAAGTAGATCGGGTTTTTCTTGCGCGTGATACACGTCACGTGAAACACGGGATAGTCGTCGGCGAGGGAATAAAATCCCGTATGGTCGCCGAAGGGTCCTTCCCGTCTGAGCGGCTCCGCCGGATCGATATAGCCTTCGATCACGATATCGGCGCTCGCCGGCACTTCCACGTCCACGGTGACGGCCTTGACCAGCTCCACGCTTTTTTTTCTTATGAAGCCGGCAAAAAGAATCTCGTCGACCTGGTCCGGCAACGGCGCCGTCGCGGCATACGTCAGCGCGGGATCGCCGCCGATGCAGGCGGCGAGCTCCATCCGTCCCTTTTGACGCTGGAAATGGCGCGCGCCCACCTTGTGCGGGTGCCAGTGCATGCCGGTCGTCCGCGCGTCGAATACCTGCATGCGGTAGAGCCCGACGTTGCGCCGGCCGTCGCGCGGGTCGCGCGAGATCACGAGCGGGAGAGTGATGAATGGGCCGGCGTCGCCGGGCCAACAGGTAAGAACCGGCAACGCGTTGAGATCGGGATCGCGCTCGATCACCTCGTGACACGCGCCGTCGCCGGCAAGCTTCGGCGCCGCGCCCGCGATGCGCAAAAGCTCGGGCACCAGACGGAGCTTCTCGCGCCACGAGCCGGGCGGCTTCAGGTGTGTGAGCTTTTCGATCTCGCGCGCGACTTCCTCGACATCGCCGACTCCCAGAGCCGTGGCCATACGCCGCGGAGAGCCGAAAGAGTTGATCAGGACGGGAATGTTTTTCCCGACTACGTTCTCGAACAAAAGCGCGGGCCCGCCTTTTTTCAT
Organism: Binatia bacterium; assembly: GCA_036506735.1. GTDB lineage: Bacteria > Desulfobacterota > Binatia > UBA9968 > UBA9968 > JAJPJQ01. The sequence goes on from DASXRG010000058.1 coordinate 6,344, forward strand.
CACCCGATCGGCGATCTCGGTAGCCTCCAGTTCGACTTTGACCGGGTAGGTGATGCGCCTGAGCTCACCTTGGCGCTCCAGAACTTGAACAAAATCCGACAGGCTGTTATAAGCCATGATCTAAGAGCCCTCCACTCACCCGCCTCGGGCAGAAAAAAGATCAAGTGAGACTCTTTAATCCGACAGACGAAACGAAGTCAAGGATAGAGAATCACCCCCGTCCGGAAGCCGCCGCCGCGGGGTGGTGGCTGCCCGTGCTTATTTTTGCGCTGACCGCGGCAGTTTTTTTACCCGTTCTGAAAAACGAATTCCTCTTGTGGGATGACAACGCCAATTTTTTAGAGAATCCAAACTATCGGGGTTTGGGGTGGCTTCAGATCAAATGGATGTTTGCCAACACATACGGGGGTCATTATCAGCCGCTGAGCTGGATAACGCTGGGGCTCGATTATCTTCTCTGGGGGATGAACCCGTTGGGTTATCACCTGACCAATTTGATGTTTCACGCGCTCAACGCCGTATTACTGTATTTCATTGCGCTTCGGCTTTTGTCTTTGGCTGCTTCGCTTCCGGTTGAGGATTTTTCCCTTCGCATCGGCGCGGTTCTGGCCGCGCTTTTGTTTGCCGTTCATCCCTTGCGTGTCGAGTCTGTCGCCTGGATTACCGAGCGCCGCGATGTGCTCTCGGGACTGTTCTTCCTGCTGACGGTTATTGGGTATATCAACGCGGCGACGGCGCCAACGGAAGAGGGGTACAAAAAGTGGATGGCGTTGACCTTGGCGGTTTATGTGTTGTCCTTGCTTTCCAAGGCCACGGGAATGAGCCTCCCCGCGGTTCTCCTCGTGCTCGACGTCTATCCGTTGAGGCGATTGGGAGGAGGTCCGGGAAGGTGGTTTGGAACTGCGGTTGAGAAAGTGTGGGCGGAAAAACTTCCGTTTGTTTTGCTCGCGGTCGTAGCAGGAATTACGGCGGTGATCGCACAGGGTGCAGTCATGAAGTCGTTTTCCGAATACGGCCTTTCCGCCCGTTTGGCTCAGGCTCTATTCGGTCTGGCTTTTTACCTGTGGAAAACGATCGTACCGGTGGGACTATCGCCTATTTACGAGTTCCCGCGGGGATTCCCGGCGTCCTATGGACCCTACCTCTTGCTGTGTGGAGCGGCGGTTCTGTTGATTTGCCTATCGACCGTGGCGTTAAGAAAAGTCTGGCCCGCCGGATTGGCGGTTTTAATCTCTTACGTGGCTATGGTCGCGCCCGTATCGGGAATCGCCCAAAGCGGTCCGCAGTTCGTCGCCGATCGGTATAGTTATCTCGCATGTCTCGGTTGGGCGATCCTGGCGGGCGGTGGGCTAGCTTACCTTTGGCGTCGTTGGCTCGGCTCTAACCGGGCGGCATTGTCCCTCGTCGGAATAGCGCTGATTGCGGCTCTGGCGGGGCTTGGCTATCTGACGCGCCGACAGGTCCCGGTCTGGCACGACACAGAGCGATTGTGGCGTCATGTCCTCGCTCTTTATCCCGATTCCCCGATCGCGCACAATGAAATGGGAAACTTGCTGCAGAAGCAAGGCAAGTTTGTCGAGGCCGTTGAACATCATCAGCGCGTCGTGCAGGTCGATCCGAAATACTGGGCTTTTCACTACAATCTCGGCAATGCGCTCGCCGCGGTGGGAAAGATGGAGGCGGCGACGGCCGAATACCGCGAGGCGGTGCGGCTTTCTCCAACCTCCTCCCGGGCGCAGTATAACCTCGGTCTCGCTTTATTCACCCAAGGCAAAATAGAAGAAGCGATAGCGCAGTTTCATAAGACGCTGGAACTGGAGCCAATGTACGCCTCGGCGCATTACAGTTTGGCGCGGGCTCTGGCGCAAAAAGGCCAGTTCAGCGATGCGATCAAAGAATACCAAGAGACGATCAAGAACGATGGAAAATTAGTCGCCAAGGTGAGTCCGAATTACGCGGCAGCGTATTCCGATTGGGGGAACGCCTACTTTAAGCGCGGGCAGTATAAAGAAGCGGCGGAACAGTATCGCCAAGCGATCAAGATCGATCCGGAAAACGCGGTCCCCTATTACTATCTCGGCAACACGCTGTTGAAATTGGGCCAGCCCGACCAGGCGATCGAGCAATACCGTTTGGCGATTAAAAATGACGCAAAGTTTGCCGAGGCGTATTCAAGTTTAGGCAACGCGCTACAGGCGCGCGGGAATTCCCGCGAGGCGATCGCGCAATACCGCCGCGCGGTGGAGAGCGACCCGGAATACGCGGAGGGGCATTACAACCTGGCCAACGCATTGTTGAGCCAGAAAGATTATGAGAATGCGGTCAAGCACTACCGGCGCGCGATCGAGATCAACCCAAAGTACGCCGAAGCGCGGACGAATTTAGCGGTGGTATTGGCGCAGATCGGAGAAGAGGAAGAGGCGCTCGCGCAATACCGCAAGGCGTTGGAGATCGCGCCGCGGCATGAGGCGACGCATTATAATCTGGGGTCGCTGTTGTCGCGGCGCGGGGATGAGAGGGGAGCGATCGCGGAGTTTCGCGCGGTGACGGAGATCAATCCGAGAGATGCGGGGGCGCATTACCAATTGGGGAAGGTATTGGCGGAAGCCGGGAGAGTGGAGCAGGCGGTGGAAGAGTTCAAGGAGGCGCTGCGGATCGATCCGGGGTTTACCCGGGCGCGACAAAGTTTGGAGCAGCTTGTGCCGCCGCCGCAAGCCCACAGTGAGTGACGCGGATGGAGGATCGTCGTGATTGCCAAAGTGAATCGGCTGCGGAGTTGAAAGCGTCGCCGCGGGCGGCGGTGGAAACTTTTGAAGAGATAGAGTCGGATCGGTCCGTACCGGCAAACCGCGGGCGCTTTTGGTCTTGCGTTGTTCTCGCCTACTTCGCTCTCGGCTTCAGTCTTCTCTGTATTTCGAGCTTGCTTCAGAAATCTCCCGCCATCGACGAACCGATCCATCTTTTTGCCGGCTATTCGTATCTTAAGCATGGTGACTTCAGGGCCAATCCCGAGCATCCCCCTTTGAGCAAGATTTGGGCCGCGCTGCCGCTTTTGGCATTTGATCTCAAGGATCCCGTGCCGGCAAGCCTTCATTGGGCATTGATTCCGGAGAATCTGCTCCCGCTGCCGACGTTGAGCCTCGCGCGCCAGATGCTGCTTGTGGAAAACGACGGCGAGACGCTCTTTTTCTTCGGCAAGCTTCAGATGATCGCCTTGTCTATTCTCCTGGGAATTTTTATTTACGCCGCGAGCAAAAATCTCTTCGGGCTCGAGGCCGCTGTTGCGGCGATTTTCATTTATGCCCTTGATCCGAACGTTCTCGCGCACAGCCAGATCGTTCATACCGACGTGCCCTTTGCGGCCTTTTTTTTTATCAGCACCTATTTTTTCTGGCGCACGCTCGGCCGCTTCCATTGGCGTGACCTGTTCCTGACCTCCCTATTCTTCGCTCTTGCGACCATCACGAAATATTCAGCCGTAGCGATTCTGCCTATCTGGCTCATTCTTGGACTGGCCAAGCTGTTTTTGGCCGAGCCGGCGGATGCCGATTCCGGCGGTGCCACGGCGCCGAACCGGCGCGAGAAGGCAATCGAGCTGGCGGGCGTATTGTGCGCCGCCGCCGTGACCGCCTACATTTTCACCTGGGCCGTTTATGGTTTCCGCTTCAACGCCGTTCCGGGAGGATCGGCGCCCCTGCACATCGACTGGGTGACGCCGCCGGAAAAAACTCTCCTTCACGCGGTGGCGAATTTCATCACCGTTCATCGTCTCTTTCCTGAAGCGTGGATCTACGGGCAGCTTTACACCTTGAAATATTTACAACGCGACTCGTTCCTCCTCGGTCAATTCTCCTTCGATGGGTTCTGGAGTTACTTTCCGGTCGCCTTTGTGGTCAAGACCCCATTGCCTACGCTGATCGCCGTGGTCATAGGTCTGATCTTGCTCGGCCGCGGCCGGCTCAACAAAATGAACGGGCTCTTGCTTCTGATTCCCGCGATCGTCTACTTTTCTTTCGCGATCTGGTCGCGGGCGAATATCGGTTTCCGCTACATTCTTCCCATCTTTCCCTTTTTGTTCGTCCTCGCCGGCGGCGCCGTCGCCGAACTCTGGAAAAGTGAGGGTTGGGCAAAGCGAGGCGTTGTCGTCCTCGCTCTTTGGAGTCTCGGCTCTTGCTGGGCGACCTACCCTCACTATCTCGCGTTCTTCAACGAGCTGGTTGGCGGACCGAAGAACGGGCATAAGGTGTTGCTCGATTCCAACCTCGACTGGGGACAGGATCTCAAAGGGCTGAAGCGCTGGATGGATGCGCGCGGGATCAAGCAGATTCGATTTCTCTATTTTGGCGGCATCGACCCGGAATATTATGGGATTGAGGCCAGCTATCTATTGGGAAGCTGGGTCGGTTTTGATCGCCCCGATGCACGCAATCGCGCGACTCCAGAATACGCCGCGCTGAGCGCGCACCTTCTCTACGGACCCCAGAGGAACGATAGCTTTGTCCGGCGGTTCAAAGGGCGGCAACCGGTCGCGACGATCGGCCATTCCATCTTGATCTTCAAGGTGGACGAAGGCGGAAATCGGTGAGGGCGGCCTGTGCGACACAGGTCGCTCGTCGTAAGGGATCTTCTCAAAATTCACGCGAACGATAGAGCCGGGCGCGACGCCCGCGGAAGCTAAAAACATGAATGTTCCCGATCCCAGTCTGAAACGGACGAACCGCCGCGTCGAAGCGCGGCATCTCATCGCGCTGGTCATGGCTGGAGTCTTGATCGGTCTCGCGTTTGTGACCTGGCGGCAATTCGAGATCTGGCGCGGAGAAAAAAAAGAACCGAAAGATATACCGACCATTGTCACGAGGTTGAGAAGCGAGGCGGCTCTGACCTACCTTCTCAGAGGCAATCAACGGCTGAAGGAGGGAAAGCCCGACGAAGCGATTGAGCAGTATCGCCGCGCGCTGGAAATCGATCCTGAATCTTCGGAGGCCCACAACAATATCGGTTTTATCTTGGCCGGCAGCGGCGACGTGGATCAAGCGATGAAGCGCTACCGTGAGGCGCTGCGGATCGATCCAAAATTCGCGCTCGCTCACATCAATCTGGGCGATGCGCTCGTCGGTCGCGGCAAAGTCGATGAGGCGATCGGCCATTTTCGCCAGGCGCTGGACGTAGCGCCCGATAGGGCATCGGCGCATTACAGCCTTGGACGCGCGCTGGCGCAGAAGGGACTTCTGGCGCAGGCGATCAAGGAATATGAAGAGGCGGTGAAGCTTAGCCCGACCTATGCCCTTGCATACTCCGAATTGGGCAACGTCTACTTTAAGCGCGGCCAGTACAAGGAAGCGACAGAGCAGTACCGGCAAGCGATCAAGATCGACCCGGGCAACGCGGTCCCTTACTACTATCTCGGCAACGCGTTGTTGAAATTGAGCCAGCCCGACCAGGCGATCGAGCAATACCGCTTGGCGATCAAAAATGACGCAAAGTTTGGCGAGGCGTATTCAAGTTTAGGCAACGCGCTACAAGCGCGCGGGGATCCTGGTGAAGCGATCGCGCAATACCGCCGCGCGGTGGAGAGCGACCCGCGATATGCAGAGGGGCACTACAACCTGGCCAACGCGTTGTTGAGCCGGCGAGACTACGAGAATGCGATCAAGCACTACCGGCGCGCGATCGAGCTCAAGCCGAAGTACGTCGAAGCGCGGACGAATTTAGCGGTGGTATTGGCGCAGATCGGAGAAGAGGAGGAGGCGGTGGCGCAGTACCGCAAGACGTTGGAGATCGCGCCGCGGCACGAGGCGGCGCATTATAATTTAGGGTTATTGTTGTGGCAGCGCGGGGATGAGAGGGGGGCGATGGCGGAGTTTCGGGCGGTGACGGAGATCAATCCGAGAGATGCGGGGGCGCACTATCAATCGGGGAGGTTATTGGCGGAAGCCGGGAGAGTGGAGCAAGCGGTGGGAGAGTTCAAGGAGGCGCTGCGGATCGATCCGGGGTTTACTCGGGCGCGGCAAAGCTTGGAGCAGCTAAGCGGTTCAAGTGGGGAGATACGGAAATAAACGTCAAGGGCAACGGACAGGATACTTCAGTGAGATATTCCAAGGCTAGGCTAGTCGGCCGGTTGATGCCCGTTGCCATAGGGCTTTTCACTCTCGCCGCTTTTTTCCCCGTGCTGCAGAACAGCTTTGTCGATTGGGATGACGACGTCAATATCGTCGATAACTTCAACTTCCGGGGATTGGCATGGCGGCAGCTTCACTGGATGTTTACCAATCTCGACCTGGGTCACTACCAGCCGCTGAGCTGGCTGACTTTGGGAATCGATTATTCCCTTTGGGGGATGAACCCGTTTGGATATCATCTCACGAGCCTTCTCCTTCACGGTCTCAACGCGATCGTTTTCTATTTTGTTGCGCTGCGTCTGCTGTCCGCGGTCTTTCGCGGAACTGCTTCCGACGAGCTTTCGCTTCGAGTCGGCGCAGGTTTGGCCGCGCTTCTGTTTGCGCTTCATCCGCTGCGGGTTGAATCCGTCGCCTGGGTAACCGAGCGCCGGGGGCTGCTCGCCGGGCTGTTTTTTCTGCTGAGCGTGCTTTGCTATCTGCGCGCCAATGGCGACTTGGAAGACAGTCCCAGCACGCGGTGGCGGTGGATGGCGGGCGCCATAATAGCCTACGGTTTTTCTCTGCTCTCGAAAGCGAGCGGGTTGGCGCTGCCGCTCGTCTTGGTCGCGCTCGACGTTTATCCTTTGGGCCGCTTGACGGGCGGACTGCGAAACTGGCTCGACAAAAACTATCGCAGGATATGGCAGGAGAAGATCCCTTTTTTGGCGCTGGCCGTGGCTGCCTGCGCCATAGCTTTCATCGCCGAGCATCAAAGGGGCGCGGTGCGCGGTCTGCACGAGGTCAGTCTGATCCTTCGCATCGCGCAGGCTTTGTTCGGATTGACATTCTATCTCTGGAAAACGCTCGTCCCGGCCGGTTTGTTTCCGGCCTATTCTATCGTTGCCGATGCGGTTCCGGCCTATTGGTGGTTTCAACCCAACGACAAAGCGACCCTGGCGCTGAGCATCGTCATCGCCGTAGGGATGACGATCCTCTTCTTCCTTTTTCGGCGCCGTTGGCCCGCCGGGTTGACGAATTGGGTTTGTTACGTTGCGCTCCTGGCGCCGGTGCTTGGCTTCATTCGATTCGGCGGACACATCACCGCGGACCGCTACAGCTATCTTGCTTCTCTCGGCTGGACGGTCATCGCAGGCGCGGGCGCGATCCATTTCTGGCGGCTGCGAACCGAAGGGCGCATAGGCGCGCGGCGCTTCGCTTTGGCGGCGGCCCTCGCCGCGCTGGTAGTGATAGGGCTGGGCGATCTGAGTTGGAAACAAGCGCGGATATGGCGCGACTCCGACACGCTGTTCGGGCATGTTCTGGCCGTCGCCCCGCGTTCGAAAGTTGCCCACATCAACCTGGGGTTCGTGTTGGCCCACCGAGGCCAATTGGACGAAGCTGTCAAGCACTTCCGCGCGGCGCTCGAGGCCGATCCGGACGATCCGACGGCGCTCTTCGATCTCGGCGACACTTTGTCCAAGCAGGGCAAGATAGATGAAGCGATCGAACAGTACCATCACCTCGCGCGCGTCAGTCCGCGGTTTCTCCTGACCTATGAGAAGCTCGGCAATCTATTGGCGCAAAAGGGACAATTAGAGGCGGCCGCCGATTCGTACCGCCGGGCCATTGCCGGGTATTCCAATTATACGGTGGCGCACAACAATCTCGGTCTTATCTTGGCGAGTCAGGGCAAGCTCGACGAGGCGATCGAGCATTACCTCAAGGCCCTCGACTTGAATCCCGAGTTTGCTTTGGCGCATGTCAATTTCGGCGACGCGCTGGTTTTGCGCGGCAAGGTGGACGAGGGGATCGAGCATCTGCGCCGGGCGTTGGAGATCGAACCCGGCTTGGCGTCGGCGCATTACGGTCTCGGCCGCGCGCTGGCGCAGAAGGGCGAGTTGGCGGCGGCGGCGGCGGAGTACGATAAGGGCGTCAAAAAAGATCCCGGTTTTGCGCTTGCGCACGACGCTTTGGGCAACGCGTACTTCCAACGCGGACAGTATAGAGAAGCGGCAGAGCAATATCGGCAAGCGATCAAGATCGATCCGAACGACGCGGCGGCGTACCACTATCTAGGAAACGCGCTGTTGAAGTTGGGCGAGACCGACAAGGCGATTGAGCAATACCGCCTGGCGACGAAACTCAACGCGAGATACGCAGAGGCGTATTCAAGCTTGGGCAACGCGCTCCAGGCGCGGGGAGATCCCCAGGGCGCGCTCGCGCAATACCGGCGCGCAGTCGAGATCAATCCGATGTATGCGGAAGGGCATTACAACTTGGGCAATGCGTTGTTGAGAGAAAGGGATTCCGAGAATGCGAGTAAACATTATCGCCGCGCGCTCGAGATTAACGCGAAATATATCGAGGCGCGGACGAATTTGGGCCTGGCGCTGGATATGGAAGGGAAGAAAAAGGAAGCGGTTGAGCAGTATCGCGAGGTATTGAGAGTAGATCCAAAGTACGCGCCCGCGCGGTTTAATTTAGGACTATTGTTGGGCGAGTTGGGACAGGTAGAAGGAGGGATCGAACAATTCCGTGAAGTCTTGAGGGTCGATCCTAGGGATGTGGAGGCGCATTATCAATTGGGACGGTTTTTGGCGGCGGTGGGGAAGCGGGAAGAAGCGGCGCAGGAGTTCAAGGAAGCGCTGCGTATCGAGCCCCGCTTTGCCCCGGCAAAAAAGAGCTTGGACCAGCTGTGAAGCGTCCGGTCGACACGAGTAAGTTGATAAAGCCCGGGATTCTGCTCTTGATCCTGCTGGTAGCCGGCGTGCTTCGGACTGTCGATCTCGACGCCAATCCGCCCGTCGTGCACGTGGATGAGGCATCCAATACGTGGAACGCCTATACGCTTCTCAAAACCGGCAAAGACGAGCACGGCGTTCGGTGGCCGATCTTTTATACCCGCGCCTTTGGCGAGAACCACAGCACAGTGATTCTCTACGCTCTGCTTCCGTTCCAGGCGCTCGGCGGAATGAACGTATGGACCACGCGGCTTCCGATAGCTGTCAGCGGAGTTATCTGCGTGCTGCTTATCTACTTTATCGGCGCGCGGCTTTTTGATCCCGCCGTTGGTCTCGTGGCGGCGGCCATTTTGGGGGTCAATCCGTGGCATCTGCAGGCGACCCGAATCGGTCTCGAGGGGGGATTGGTTCCGATAATGATTCTTCTGCCTGTGGCTGCTTTGTTATGGGCCAATCTACCTTTTGACGACGATGAGGAGCGCCGTCCCCGTCCGGTTGCGGCGGCCATTGCCGGCGCTTTGGCCGGAGCGAGTTGTTACTCGTATTGGGCAGTGCGCCTGTTTTTGCCTCTGTTCATTATGGGCGCCGTGCTGGTGACTTGGAAAGCCTGGTGGAATCGTCTCAAGACGCGGGAGTGGAGATTAGCGATCGCGAGTTTGTTGATTGGCGGCGCTCTCACTTTCGGTCCTCTTGTCTGGAAGCACCTCACCGATCCCGAAATCGGCAAGCGAGCGCAGATGTCCACCTGGGTTTGGGAGGATTCCGATTCTCTCGCAGTTAAGATCGGGAAAGTTTTGAGCCGTTATCCGGGCCATTTTGGGCTCAATCTACTTTTTGTCAGGGGCGATGAACACCCGGCCTATGCGCCGCCGCGGGGGACCGGTCTGTTTTTTTGGTACGATTTGCCGTTGATGCTGGCAGGCTTGGCCGTGTTGATATCGGGTTATAAATCGTCGCGTGCGGCCCGGTTCGTGCTCGTGTGGCTCGCGCTCCATCCGGCGGCCGATCTGCTCAACAGATTGTGGCTGGGGGCCGATCCTTTAAGCCTGCATTCCTGGAGGAGCTTGCCGGGTGTGGGCGGTTTTGTCCTGTTAGCGGCGGTGGGGGCAGTGACTGGTGGAAGATGGCTCTGGCAGCGCCACCGCCAAACCGCGCTCGTCGCATTTTACGTAATGATGTTTTTCATTATTGAGCTCAACGGCTCGTTCCTTTACCAATTTTTTGGCGAGTTGAATCGCCGGAAATATTCCCAAGGGCTTTATGAGCCTGACATTTTCGAGGCGTCCCAGTGGCTGCGTCCAAGATTGAACGAGGTAGACGCGGTATTTATAACCGGACGCGCCATGCGCCCGTACATCATTACGCTGGTCGGCCTGGGTTACGATCCCGAGCAGTGGTTTCGTGATGTTCGTGAAATTGTGCCGGGACCCTTGCCGAACGGAGACTATCGAAATGAGGACGTTTGCCTGCGCTATGGAAAAATCCGGTTTTTGTTTACTGTTTCGAGCGTCGATTCTTTGAAGGAACAAATGGGAAACAGCGCAAAGCGCCGCGCATTCTTTATCGTGAGGCCCGGCGAGCTTGGACTGGACCAGAAGGCTCGTCCGGTCTACGAAGTGCACAACCCGGAAGACCGGGTCGTATTACAGATATTTGATCTTTACCTCTAGTGACCTATCACTTGACTCTGAACCAGCTATCGGGGGGACGTGTGCCTATAAGGTCCGCCAGCTTATCGTAGTCTTTATGATATATTTTACGTAGGGGTTCGATAGTTTGCAGAGGGATCTTGGGCTTTTCGTTCTCGTTAAAGGATTTGTATAGAATTTTTTCAAACCAGCCTTGGCGTTTCACGCTGCCGAGTACATCGGGCCTGCCAATTTTGCGCAGCCACTGGCCTCCGCGGTAGGCCAGATTTGCGAAAAAGTCGCTTCGAGCCCTCCTCGCCGGATTAACGATTCTGTAGAGAGAAGGGGGCGCAAACATCGGGTCGACACCGAGAAAAGCAAATAATTTTTGCGCAAACCGTCCTGGATTGGTTTTCAGGTCATCATAAAAGAGCACAAGAATGTTATCTCTGGGGAATAGCAGAAAAAACGGCCGCATATTCCGATAATAATCGCTTAGTTTGATAATGTGCGGCAACGTCGCGTAGGCCTCAAACGTCAGGCCTCTCTGAAAGTCTTTTGGGCCCACGTGTTCGAAAATGGTCCTGTCATAAAGGTAGGCGGAAAAGGTGCGCTCCACGCCTTCTCGGAGGCAAAAAATGATCTTCGCGTCGGGCAAATGCGCGTGAATACGCTCGGCGTAGTTTCCCGATAAAAAATATTCGTGCGAAAGCTCACCGCATGCTTTTTCTCCATTAAATTTTTTAAAGAAAGAAAGATACCAGTCAAAGCCCCGCTCATAGTGACGGTTGAAAAAATAGATTTCTTTGGCAGCCGGCACGTAGACCTCGGGATGCTCGCGCA
>DASXRG010000059.1:0-4700 GCA_036506735.1 Binatia bacterium
GGATGCGCTCGCCTCCGGACCGGCGGTCGTGATTCCGCACATTAAGGGCGGGAAGCTTAGACCGTTGGCCGGCTGGGGTACGAAGCGCGTCGCCGCTCTGCCGGATGTGCCGACATTCAAGGAGCTCGGCTACGACATCGAATTCTACATCTGGGCCGGCATGTTCGCGCCCAAGGGAACGCCGGAGCCGGTGATGAAAAAAGTGCGCGATACCCTGCGGCAGGTGGTGCAAGAGGCGGACTTCAAGGACGCGATGGCGAAACTCGAAACCCCGATTGCTTACATGGACGCGCCTGAGTTCCAAAAATTCTACGAGAAGGACGCCAAGATGCTCGCCGAGGCGACCAGACACGTCGGCCGGGTCGAGGAGCCGAAATAACCGAATGGGCCCTTGACAGGTATTGTCGTCCTTGATATTGGTCTGACCAGTAGACAGCTAGACCCATTATGCTCAAGGCCATCAGAAAAACCCGCATCTACGAGGAAGTCGTGAGCCAGGTCCAGGAGCTGGTGCGGGAAGGCAAGCTCAAGGCCCGCGATCAATTGCCTTCGGAGCGCGAGTTGGCCGAAACTTTCAAAGTGAGCCGGACCTCGGTCCGTGAAGCGCTGCGCGCATTGGAGGCTCAGGGACTGATCGTGAGCCGCACCGGCGCGGGAAACTTCGTCGCCGACCTGCCGGTCGAATCGCTCGTGGCCCCCCTCGCCACTCTTTTAATCGAAGAGAAAGACGCGCTGGCGGACATTTTCGAGATGAGAAAGTTGATCGAGCCGCACATCGCCGCGCTCGCCGCCGAGCGCGCGACCAAAGCCGACATCGAGCGGATGAAAAAGATTCTCGACAAGCAGAAGGAAGCGGTCACGCGCGGCGAGACCGGCGTGGACGCCGACGCCGAGCTTCACTTCGCGATCGGGCGGGCGACGCAGAACCAGGCCTTGGAAAAGCTGGTTTGGGGCTTGATGGATATCTTATCCCACAGCCGCGAAGAGTCCCTCCAAACCACCGCTCGCAGAAAAGCTTCGATAGAATCCCACCGCAAAATTCTCGCCGCCATCGAAGAGCATGACCAGAAGAAAGCCCGCGAGGCGATGCTGCTGCATATCGAGAAAGTGGAAGAGAACGTGTTTTCATCGAGGAAATCTCAGACGACTTATACCGACAGTCCTTTAGACGAGAGGAGGATTTCATGATCAAACGAGTGGAAGTCAACTATCGAGGTATCTTTCAGAAGAACCTCGGGAAAAAGATCGGCAGCGACATCGTCATGATCGCCAGCCGCATGGGCCAGCGGGCATTCTCCAACGGCCGCTATAGCGATTCGCCGGAAAGAAACGGCATCCCTTGCAAGTATTTCGCCTTCGTTTCTCCGGACCTCCCGGAGGAAGAATTGGAGGCGGAATGCGGCGCCAAGCTCGAGATTGACGAGGCGAATGTCTCGGTCGTCCTGGACGACACGATGTGCAAAGGCGTCGAGCCTTGGGGCTGGCACGGCGTCCGCCCGATCAACGAAAGGGTAGTCAAGGACGGCTGCCTGCTCGTCGTCTCCAAGAAAAAGCCGGAAGAGCTGCTCAAGTTCATCGGCAAAAAACCGTACAACTACCGGATTGCCATTCTCGAGGGCGACGCGAGTCTCGCGGGCCTGTGGGTCAACAAGGATGATTTGACCCACGAGCGGATCCTGGGCGGCATCGCCGCTGTGGATCCCGCTATAATCAGCATCGAGGCGGTGGAATCGTACCTGATGGACAAGACCAAGCAGAAGCACCGGGCCGAGGCCGCGCGGGCGGCCTACGAGTCGCTGCGCGCAGAAGCGAAGCCGCCAAGAGTAAAGACAGTGACTCCAGAAGAGGGAATCGTGTGGACCCATGAGATTCCCGTGCTGCCCAAGTGGTTCGAGATGCGAGAGGGAGCGGCGGTTCCGGCGGTGAAACGCGGATTCGAGATCGGCCCGAAGGGACAATCGAGAAACGCCATGTTCAAGCGCGGCACCACGAAGACTCAGCGGCCCGCGGTCCGGTTCGATCTCTGCACCAAGTGCACCCTCTGCTGGGCCGAGTGCCCGGACGAGTGCTTCGACCCGACCAGCGACGGCTTCTATGACATCGAGTATCAATACTGCGTCGGCTGCGGCAAATGCGCCCAGGTTTGCCCGGTCAAAGAATGCATCGTCATGGTCGACGAGCTTCAATTCGAGGACGACCACAGCCCGTGGGAGCACTGGAAAAAGGATTCCAAGGAATACATCACGTGGGTCGAAGATAAGAAAGGTAAAGATCGGGTCTCCTATCCGGTCGTCACGGGAAAGGGCATCACCGTCACTCAGGGAGAAGTGATGCCGGAGGGAAAGATCGTGCCGGTTAGAAAGACCGAGGAGGTGGAAGCATGAGCGTCGCAGTCGCAAAAAAATCGCAATCAGATCAACCGGGCGTTTACGAGCGGGAAGACCTTCTGAACGGCTGCCAGGCGGTCGCGCAAGGCGTGCGTTTGGCGGACGTGGATGTGATCGCCGCCTATCCGATCCGTCCCTATACCGAGGTGATGGACGCGCTCTCGAAATTGATCGCCGACGGTCAATTCGACGCCGAGTACATCATCGCCGACAGCGAGCACTCGCAGTTCGAGATCGTCAAGCACGCCAGCTCGGTGAACGCGCGCGCCTTCGGCGGTTCGAGCGGCACGGGCTGGATGTACGGGATGGAAGCGCTGGTCGTTACCGCGACCGACCGTCTCCCGCCCCTTTTCGTGGTGGGCAACCGCGCTTTAGACGATCCGGGCGCTTTCGGCGTCGAGCATAACGACGCGATGGCGGTCCGCGACATGGGCTGGCTGCTCTGCTGGGTCACCACCCCGCAGGAAGCGCTGGAGCACGTACTGATCGGCTACCGCATCGCCGAAGACAAGAACGTCAGGATGCCGATGGGGCTGGCGATGGACGGCGCGTTTCTCACGCATTCGCAGCACATGGTGAAAATTCCGTCTGTCGCGGCGGCGAAACAGTTCCTGCCCCAGTACGATCTCGCCGAGCGTCGGCTCCATCCCGACAACCCGATCTCCGTCGCGCCGCAGATCAACGAGGATTGGGTCATGGAGCTGAGACGCCAGAACTGGGAGGCCGCCAAACGAGCGCGCGGCGTCATCAAGGACGCCTATAAAGAATTCAACAAGGTGTTCGGCAACCGCTACGCCGAGCCGTACTATTTCGAGGAGTTCATGACCGACGACGCGGAAGCGGTGCTCATCGGCGTGGGAACGGTGGCGGCTCCGGCGCGCACCGCGGTGAAAAGGCTACGCGAAAAGGGGCAGAAAGTCGGCTACGTAAACCTGCGCTGGTTCCGGCCTTTCCCGACCGTGGAGCTCAGGGAATGCCTGAGCCGCTTCAAGTCGGTCGGCGTGGTCGATCGGGATTTCGCCCACGGCTCGCCGGACAACGGCGGCATCCTGATGCACGAGATCCGCTCCTGTCTCTACCCGGCTAAGCAACGGCCGGCGATCGTCAATTTCATGGGCGGCCTGGGCGGGCGCGACCTCTCGATTGCGGACGCGCAAAAGATGTATGATATAACTCAACAGGCGGCCAAAAAAGATTCCATGGATGGGTTTGTAACCTGGATCGGTCTAAGAGAGTAAAGTGTAGGAGGGAATGAATATGTCAACCGCACCGACAATCGATTACGAGAAGATCAAAGGGGTTCACAAGATCCCGCTGGAAGAGCTTTATACCTCAGGCCATCGGACCTGCCAAGGCTGCGAGTCGGCCACGACGATGCGCGGCTTCATCAAGGTCGCGGGTTCGCGCACGGTGGTCACGGGAGCGACCGGTTGCATGTACGTGGCCAACACTTCGTACTTGACTACACCGTGGATCGTCCCCTGGATGCACACTCAGCTCGGCGCCGGCGGCTCGTCCGCCGTGGGCATGGCCGCGGGCCTGCGAGCGCTCAAGCGCAAGGGCAAGATCAAAGACGAGAAGATCAACGTCATCAACTTCTCGGGCGATCTCGGCGCCGGCGATATGGGAATCGGCGGGATTTCCGCCGCCCTGCAGAGCGATTATGACTTGCTGATCATCATGTACGACAACGAATCCGCCGCCAACACCGATATTCAAGCGACGGGGTTGACGACCTACGGCGCGCAGACGACGTTTACTCCGCCGGGAACCAAGCATTCCATCATGCAGCGGCGCTGGAAGAAGAACGTCGCCGGCATGCTCGCCGTCGGCCATCCGACCTGCCGCTACGTCGCCACGGCGTGCGCCACTTATCCGCCGACGGATTATCTGAACAAAGTGCGCAAGGCGCTCAGCATCGGCGGCCCGACGTTCATCCACACCTACGATCCGTGTCCCAAGGGCTGGGACTATCACCCGCGCTACTCGAACGAGCTCGGCGAGCTGGGGATCAAATGCGGCATCTATCCGCTCTACGAAATCGTCGAGGGCAACATCATCTACACCTACGACGCGCGTAAAACGGGCAAGGGAAGAATCCCGGTAAAGGAATTTCTCACCAAGCAGGGCCGCTTCGATCACCTCCAGGAAGAGCACTTCACCCACATTCAGAAGATGGTCGACGAAATGTGGGATGAATGGGCGTATCCGGGTGTCGCGCCGATCAAGGGGATCTTGAAGGCGAGAATCTAGCGCGATTGTTCGATAACGATGACTACCAAAGAGGCTCCCAACCGGGAGCCTCTTTTTTTT
>DASXRG010000060.1:0-18784 GCA_036506735.1 Binatia bacterium
GAAATCAGTGAGGAGATTAAGGCCGGCACATTTAATTACCTCAAGTGGTTTCCTAATGGGAACAAGGCGGGCGAATTTAGAACCAAAAGCGAAGCGCAGCCCGATCTTAAGAAGCTGACTGTCGGCCGATACTATAGGGATTGGATAGAGCGGCGAAAACCGCCTTTTGTGCGCCCGGGGCTGCACCGTGACTATGTTCGGCAGTTTCGCCGGCACATCTTGCCAAATTTCGATGATACGCGTCTGGTGGATGTCGACTTGACCAAGCTGGACGTTTTCCGGGCCAGCCTCAGCCAGGCGGGCGGGCTTAGCTTGAAGTCGTGCCGAAATATCATCGACGGTACTTTTCGAGCCATGATGCGCGACGCGCGGGCAGAAAACCCGCAGCTTGGATTGACAGATCATTTTGCGAACCTAAAGTGGAAACGCCTGCCAACATCGAAACCCGATCCGTTCACGTGCGAAGAGCGCGACGTTATCCTCGATCACTTCCGCGAGAAGCAGGGTTTCTATTACCCGTTCGTGGCTGCATTGTTCGGCACCGGGGCGCGGCAAAGCGAAATCATTGCCTTACGGTGGGGCGATATCGACTCGAAGTCGGGAACCGTCTCGATCAGCAAGTCTCACTACATGGACGAGGATGGCCCGACAAAAACAGCAGCCAGCGAGCGCGTGATTACATTGGGAATGCCCGTTGTTGACGCAATAAGGGATATTAAGCCCTTGCACGTTACCGAGTCGGACTTCGTATTCAAGAACCGTGAAGGACGGCCTATAAACGAGGACAAGTGGCGAAAGAAGTATTGGTACCGGGCGCTAAGGGCTTGTAACATCCGGCCGCGAAAATTCTATGCGACGCGGCATACGTTCATTTCGGTCGGCTTATCCCAGGGGGTTAACATCAAGTGGCTGGCGGAGTACTGCGGCACCTCGGTTGCGATGATCGAGAAACACTACGGACGCTATATCCACAGCGATTCCAGAGAACAGTTAGAGCGCCTATTCGGCGCCAAAACCGAAACCCTTTCCGAAACCCTACGCTATGCGACCGATGATGCGACGGTTAAAGTGCCTGAAAACTCAGGGAGAAAGAAGTGGTCGGGGCGACTGGATTTGAACCAGCGACTTCACGGTCCCGAACCGTGCGCTCTACCAAGCTGAGCCACGCCCCGACGTGATTAGAACTAGCACACTGAAAGAGAAAACTACAGCGGGTGCCGCGGTTTTATAACCTCTCTCATTTTCCGCATCGTTGCTGCGTAACCCGGCGTCTTAAAGATTCCCGAACCGGAAACGATGACCTCGGCGCCGGCTTCGACGACGCGGTGAATATTGTCGGCTTTAATCCCGCCGTCGGCTTCGATCAAGATGGGGAGCTTTCTCTCCGTTATCAACTTTTTCGCTTTTTGGATTTTCGGCAGCACGTCCTCGATAAACGCCTGGCCGGCAAAGCCGGGAAACACGGTCATCATTAGAAGCATGTCAATGTGGCCGAAGTAGGGCTCGACTTTTTCCAGGGGCACGTCAGGATTGACGGCGATCGAAGCCTTTGCGCCCAGCTCGCGTATTCTTTCTAAGCTTTTCACCGGATCTTTGCACGTGTCGGGATGAACCGAGACCCAATCGGCGCCGGCCTTGATGAACTCTGGCGCGTATTTGTCCGGATCGGTGATCATCAAATGGATGTCGAGTGGCATGCGTGTCGCTTTTCGCACCCACTCCACGACAAAAGGACCGATCGTTATGTTGGGCACGTAGTGTCCGTCCATGATGTCCACGTGCAGCCAATCGGCGCCGGCTCTCTCGACGGCCTGAATCTCATCGCCGAGCCGGCGAAAGTCGGCCGATAAAATCGACGGAGCGATTTTCATTGATCTAGTCTCTCTTTCTCATTCGCGCGGCAAAGAATCCATCCGTGCCGTCCCGATGCGGCAAAGCCATGAAAAAGCTTCCGTGCGTCATATGCCGCGCGGTCGCGGGAAGAAATTCCACGGCAGATTGCAAAACAAATTCCTCATGCTGATGGAGAAATTCCTCGACGACCTGCTCATTCTCCTCATACGTCAGCGTACATGTCGAGTAGACCAGAGTTCCGCCGGGTTTCAAGTAAGACGAAAGACGACTCAGAATCTTTGTCTGCAATCGGCTGAGGCGCTCGATGTCCTTTTCCCTCCGATGCCACTTCGTCTCCGGGTGAGAGCGCAGCGTGCCCAGGCCGCTGCAAGGCAGATCCGCCAAAATCCGATCGTAGGGCAACGCAAGCTCTCCGGTCAACTCGCGCTCGATGTCCGCCTGAATTGCCCGGATCGACGTCAGACCCAACCTCCGGATATTTTGTTTGAGCTTGTCGATTCCTCTCGCGGAGATATCGGTCGCAATGATCTCGCCGCGGTCGTCCATCAGCTCCGCGAGATGTGTCGTCTTCCCTCCCGGCGCGGCGCAAGCGTCCAAAATTCTCTCGTCCGGCTTGGGATCGAGAAGGAAGCCGACCAACTGAGAGGCCTCGCCTTGGACCTGAAAGAGACCCTCCTGAAAACCGGGCAGTTCGGTCACCGAAGATGCGCCTCGTAAATGAATGGCTTGCGGCGACAAAGTCGCTGGGTTCGCCTCGATGCCTGCGGCGCGCAATTTTTTCGGCAGCGCTTGGCGGTCTGTTTGGAGACGATTAATGCGCAACACGACGGTCGGCTCTTCATTGTTCGCTCGCAGCAGCGCTTCAATCTCCGCCGGGCCAAAATAAGCCAGCCATTTTCGCACCAGCCATTCGGGGTGAGACCAGATAACGGAAAGCTGCTCTATGCTGGCCGCTTCAGAGTCAGGCGTAGTGAGTTTGTTTTTCTCCCGCAGCAGCCGCCGCGCTACCGCATTCACCAAACCGCCCGCACTTCTGCCGCCGTAACTTTTGGCGAGATCCACTCCTTCGTTGACGGCGGCATACCCGGGCACTCTATCGAGAAAAAGGATTTGGTAGGCCGTCAGACGCAAAAGATTTCTGAGATAACCGTCCATGCCGGCAAGCGGTTGGCGAAGAATTCGGTCCAAGATCCAATCGATCTTGCCGCGCCAGCGAAGCGTGCCGTAAAGGATTTGCGTAAGGAGTGCGCGGTCCAGCGCCGAGAGAACATTCGTTTTTAGCGCGTGATCGAGAAGAATGTCGGCATAGGCTTTTCGCGTCTCAATATCGAGCAGAATGTCTACCCCCAGCGCCCGACATCCTTTGACGCCGGCCGTCTCAGAGGCGCGCGCCTTTTTCAACTCGGGTGCCATTGAGAAATTCTGCGGCCGTCATTTTCCTTCTGTTCTCCAATTGAACTTCGTCAAGGCTGAGTGCGCCGTCGCTGGTGGCGATCCACAAGCCGTCTTTAGCCGCTTTGACGACCTCTCCGGGCGCCGCGGATTGTTCCAACGGGACCACCCGCGCACGATGAATCTTAAGCAGGTTGCCAGCGAGATAAGTGAATGCGGACGGCCAAGGAGCAAGCCCTCGAACGCGGCGCTCGATCGCGGCCGCGGGCAACTTCCAGTCGATGAGACCGTCTTCTTTTTTTAAAATAGGCGCATAACTTACTCTCGATTCATCCTGCACTCTAGGGGTTAACTTGCCGGATTTCATTCCGGCGATCGTCTCCGTCAGCAGCTCAGCGCCCGCGGCTGCGAGCTTCGCCTGGAGCGAAGATCTCGTTTCGTCGTTGGCAAGCCCAACCTCGCGCTGAAGATAAATCGGTCCGGCATCCATTTTTTCGACCAGGCGCATGGTCGTGACGCCGCTTCTTTCTTCGCCGTTCATAATCGCCCATGCGACCGGAGCGGCGCCGCGATATTTCGGCAGGAGCGAGTAGTGGACGTTGAGGCAACCGTGCGGTGCCAGCTCCAGGATCTCGCGCGGAAGAATGCGTCCATAAGCGACCACGACGATGAGCTCAGGCGCCCAATTTTTTAAGATTTCGAGAAAGGACGGCGCACGAATTTTTTCCGGCGCAACGACCGGGATATGACGCCTTTCAGCTACTTTTCGGACCGGCGAGGAAATCGTCTGCTGTCCTCTGCCGTAAGGACGATCGGGCTGTGTGACTACGCCCACGACCGGCTCAGGCTCCGATAGAAGCCGTTCGAGAGAAACGGACGCGACTTCGGGCGTTCCCATGAAGACGATGCGCATCGGACTAAGGAGAAAATTGAATTGAGGTTCGAGGGGCGACAGAGCATGAGCCCTATCCCGTTTGCGACCGCCGTCAGATCATCATGCCCGCGTTTTCCGGTTGGGGCTTGCCGGTGCGCGCCATCTTTTTCAACCGGCGCGAGTAAAGATCGCGCTTCAAACGGCTCACGCGGTCGAGAATCAGCTTGCCGTTCAGATGGTCGATTTCGTGCTGGAAGGCGACCGCGAGCAACCCCTCGGCGTCGATCGACACTTCTTTTTCCTGTTCGTTCAGCGCCACGAGTTTCACGCGCGCAGCCCGTTTGAGCTCGACCGTGAAGTCCACGACACTGAGACATCCCTCTTCCCAAATGAGCTCGCCCTCGGCGTGACGGATCTCCGGATTGATTAATTTTAGGAGCTGCTTGCCGGGATTTTCATGATCGGTATCCAGGACGATGATCCGCTGCGACTTGCCGACTTGCGGCGCCGCCAATCCAACTCCCGGCGCCGCGTACATCGTCTCGACCATGTCTTCGATCAAGCGGAGCGTTTCCGCGGTGACGGCCTCGACCGACTTGGCTACTTTCGCAAGCGTGGGATGGGGAAATTTGAGGATCTCTAAAAGCGCCATACTCGATTAATTTCATAGCATATTGTATGGATCGACATCAATGTGAAGACGCACGTGCATCGAGCGCGGCACAACCGTTCGCGTCTGACCGGCGAGGCGCAAGAGCGCCGGCCCCTTTTTGCCTTTCAGCAGGATCTGCCAGCGGTAGCGGCCGCGCAGCTTGGTGATCGGCGCCGGTGCCGGACCGAGCACCTCGATGTCCCGGTAGCTGGACGGCTGGCGCTGGCATTGGGCACGAAGCCAGGTTCCCAAGTCCTTCGCAGTTTTTTCGACCTCCTGCGGCTTGGTTCCGTCGAGACGAAGATGGACAAGACGACTGAACGGCGGATAGTTCAAAGCCCGGCGAAATTCCGACTCTGCGGCGAAAAAACTTTTGTAATCGTGGCGCTGGACATGTTGAAACGCATAGTGGTCCGGCGTGTAGGTCTGAACGATCACCCGCCCTGGCTCCTGTCCCCTTCCGGCTCTGCCGGCGACTTGACTCAAGAGCTGGAAGGTCCGTTCGGCGGCTCGGAAGTCCGGCAGATTTAAGGAGAGGTCTGCGAGAACAGCGCCCACCAGAGTCACGCCCGAGACGTCATGTCCCTTCGTGATCATCTGCGTCCCCAAGAGAACGTCGATCTCGCCGTTTTCCCACTGGCGGATCAAACGCTCGTGCGAGCCTCTCTTGCCGGTAGTGTCTCGGTCCATGCGTGCAATTCTGGCGTGGGGAAGCCAATCGCAAAGTTCCTGTTCCAATTGTTCAGTGCCCGCGCCGATCGGCATGAGCGACCTGTGGCCGCACCCCGGGCAAACATCGCGCGCGGGCTTGCGCGCTCCGCAATGATGGCACAAAACACTTTGCTGCTTTCGATGAAAGGTCATCGCGACGCTGCAATGGGTGCAGCGCAGCACGAAGCCGCAGAGGCGGCACTGGAGGAAATTGGCAAAGCCGCGCCGGTTGAGAAAGATCAGGCTCTGCAGACCGCGACCGAGATTTTCTTTGAGCGCATCTTTTAACGCGGGTGAGAGCAGAGCGCCGGGTAACGGCTGTTCATCGTTGGAATCACCGGGGCCCGTCTTTTGGCTTCTCAAGTCTAACGTGACCACCTTGGGCAACGGCCTCCGCTCGACGCGCTCGGTCAGCTCCAACAGGGTGTACCGGCCACCGCGGCAATTCTCGAAGCTCTCGACGGCCGGCGTGGCCGAGCCCAAAACGACGGGACAATTCAGCAGTTTGCCGCGCACGACGGCGAGATCCCGCGCGTGGTAGCGCAAGCCCTCCTCTTGCTTGTAGGAGGGATCGTGTTCTTCATCGACAACGATCAGCCCTAGATCCGGCAACGGGGCAAATATGGCTGAACGCGCGCCAACCACGACATCGACGTTCCCCCTTACGATATCCCACCATTGATTCCAACGCTGCGCTTGCGTGAGGCCGCTGTGCAGCACTCCGACGCGGCCCGGAAATCGCTCATTAAGACGATCAAGCAACTGCGGGGTCAGAGAAATCTCCGGCACCATGATAAGGCTGCGTCTTCCGCCCAGGCGCGCATTCTCCATGGCGCGTAGATAAACCTCGGTCTTGCCGCTCCCGGTCACTCCGTAAAGCAAAAAGGATTCAAAACCTCCTCGATCGAGCCGTTCGCCGATAGCCCGCAGCGCCCCCTGTTGCTCCGATGTGAGAGCGAACTTGCCGCGATTCGGCGTGCCGGACGGCTCGTACGATGGCGGAGTCGGGCGTTTGTTTTTCAACAGTCGCATCGGCCGCTCGCGGATTTTTACCGCTTCCATTTTGACCAGAGAGTCCAGGGCGCGGTAGAAACCGCCGCCGGGAAATCGACGCGCCAGCGCTTTGACGGTCGTTGCTCCTTTCCTGGAGCGCAGTTCGGTAAGAATCCTCTTCTGTAAGCCCCCGGCCACGGGAAACTCCCGGGGGCTTGCTGCGACTGTCCGGCGGGCTTCGCGTCGCACGTTTGCCGGGAGGATCGTGGCGAGGACTTCTCCGATCGAGCTCAAATAATACCGCGCCATCCACTCGCTTAGCCGGAGCAGCGGTCCATCCATAACCGGCTTCTCGTCCGGAATTTCAATTATCTGTTTGACCTGGGTTAGATGGGTTTCCGAAACGAAGGCGACCACGATCCCGGCGACCCTTCGTTTTCCGAGCGGAACGGTTACCCGCATGCCGATTTCCAATCTGTCGCGGAGGTCGGTAGGCACTTCGTAGATGAGGGGTTCGTTTATTGGGGAGGGAACGATGACTTGGGCAAACAGACCTCGCCCGTGCATGCCGGTCTATTACCTGCTCAAAAATCGAAAAGCAATCAGGGACCCTTAGGTGGTACAGATTTAGCCCGGTAAAATAACAAAAAATGTTCAATCTATTCGTTTCGTCATTTTTCGGCTCGATGCTAAAGGCAAAATTGCCTTATGAATGAACGAAAAACCAACCGGACACGTGCGTGCATGGTTCTTGCTTACTTACAACATCAAATTGGTAACAGCTAGGGAAAACCCCTAATTTGGAGTAATTAGCTATAATTAAGCATAATTCTGGTTGACAAGGCCTCGCCGAGTGTTCCACAATAACCCCCCGACGGGAAGGACGATCCGATTCAACGGGTACGGACATGGAACAAAAAAATAACGTTAGAAAAATTCGCGAGGCAAAGATGTTGAGCAAGTCGGAATTGGCGCGCCTAGCTGGAATCTCCCCCTTGACGATCGACCGGATTGAAAAAGGCAAGAGCTGCCGACTCGCGACTAAACGCAAGATTCTCTTGGCCCTTGGTTTGAAGATCAGCCAGAAAAATCGCGTCTTCAGGCAGTAAAGAGGAAAAAATGGCGGCGTTTTGGAAGAATTTTGACCTGGCAGCACTGAATCCTTTCCGGCGCGAAGAAGGGTACATCGCCCTCGATATCGGTTCGAGCTCGATTAAAATGGTCGAGGCCGCGGTGGAAAAGAACGGTTACCGGGTGATCAACGTGGGGATCGTGCCCCTACCGGCAACGGCAATACAGAACAATATGGTAGCCGATAAGGATGTCGTGGTCCGGGCGATACAGAATCTTGTGCAGAACCATGGAATCAAAGCGGCACAGGTAATTTCGGCGGTACCCGGTAGAGTCGCCATTATCAAAAAAATTCAGCTGCCGGCTCAAGGTGAAGAGGAGCTGGACGCCAACGTGGAGTTTCAGGCCAGCCAGGTGATTCCGGACACGCTCGAAAACGTCAACCTCGACTACCAGGTGTTGGACTACGTGGAGACTGACAACAAGATCGACGTCCTCCTTGTCGCAGTCAAAAAAGAGATCATCAACAGCTACACGCAGGTGATCAAGGATGCCGGGCTGACGCCGACAATCATCGATATCGACTATTTCGCCATGGAGAACATGTATGAGATCAGCTACGAGCCTGAGATGACCGGCGTGGTCGGGCTGATCCATGTGGGCGCGCGTTACACAAGCATCAACGTCCTAAAGCACGGCGTGTCGGCGTTCACCGGAGACCTTCCCGTCGGCGGCGAGGCCTTTACCGAGGCTCTCGTTCACGCGCTTCAACTGTCGTACGACCAGGCGGAGACGCTCAAGGTGACCGGGCAGTCCGAGGGAAAAAGGGCGGCCGAGGTGGAGACGCTGTTGAAGCCGACCGCCGATTATCTCGCGGCCGAGATCAGCCGAACCTTGAGTCTGTATCGCGCGATGGCGGACGAAGAAGGTATTCACCGCATCTATCTGAGCGGCGGTAGTGCGCAAGTGCCCGGGTTGGCTAGGATTTTCGCGGAGAGGTTGGGTGTAGAGGTCGAGTTATCCGATCCGTTCCGCGGCTTTACCCTAACCCGAAATATCGATCGAGATTCGCTGGCCAATGCCGGACCGGCGCTCGCTGTCGGCGCGGGGCTTTCGATAAGGAGGCCGGGAGATAAATGATCCGCATCAACCTGCTTTCAGTTCGAGAGATCAAGGCCGAGATCGGCAGGCGCCAGGATCTTGCGATCGCCGCCGTATCTCTGGGCGCTACTTTGGCAGTGATTCTCGTGGTCTTTCTCTACCAGTTCTACCGCTCGAACACGCTGGAACGGGAAGTAGCAAGCCTTCGGAAAGAAATTGCCGGGCTGGAAGGCGATGTGAAAGAGGTACGAGAACTGGAAAAGACAAACGCCGAGCTTACACAGAAAATCAAAGTCATTGATGACCTGCGGAAAAAGAAGATCGGACCGGTGCGCGTGATGGAGAGTCTGTCCGAAGCGACACCGGGCCGGCTATGGCTGACGGAGTTTAAGGAAACTTCCGGCACCTTATCGATGACGGGGATGGCGGTGGACAACCAGACAGTCGCCGATTTTCTCAAAGGTCTTTCCACCTCCGACTATTTTAAAGATGTCGAATTGGTCGAGACAACCCAGGTCGAGCAGGACAAGGTTCTGCTGAAAAAGTTTTCCGTGAAGTCCCGGCTTCTTTATCAGCCCGGCACAGACTTACAGGCCAAGGCCGAGACCGGTAAAACCGGAACGCCCGGTGGGAGTAAGAAACCTTGAAGGAATTACTGGACCGAATTCTGAATTTGCCGCGGCAGCAGAAGCTCGGACTCCTGGCCGGATTGATCATTCTTCTGCTCGTTTTCTATTATCTTTCTTTCTATACGCGTTTTTCGGCGCAAATCGCGAGCCTGGAGCAGGACCTGCAGCTTGCCCGAACGGATCGCGACCGGAAGAAGACCCTGGTGGCGAACAAGCCTCAGCTCAAGCAGAAACTCGTGGAACTTAACGGGAGGCTCAACGAGGCGGTTGCCCAGCTTCCCGACCGAAAGGAGATCCCGGAGCTTTTGACGAATATTTCCAACAAAGCGCGCGAATCAGGATTGGACATCCTGCTGTTCCGGCCGCGGGCGGAAACTCCGCAGGAGTTTTACGCGGAGATTCCAGTCGACGTCGTCGTCAGGGGAGAATTCCATAGCGTCGTCGGTTTCTTTGACGAAGTCGGAAGACTCAGCCGTCTGGTCAATATTAACAATATCGAAATGAAAAACCCCAAGATGAATCAGGAACGCGTGATCGTCGATACCTCGACCATGGTGACGACCTTCCGTTTTCTCGACGAGGCGGAGCGCGCCAAAATCGCAGCCGACAAAGCTGCAAAAGAAAAGGCGGCGAAGAAATAACATGAATCGATGGCTATTGGCGCCGGTTCTCGCAGCCGTTCTGGCTCTCTATGGGTCAGGGTTCGCCCAGGATGAGAAAGGCACGCCCTCGCAAAAAACCAAAGAGGCCGTGGACAAATTGAAACAAACACCGGCGGGCGTGGCGAAGGCTCTGGAAACGCTGAAGGACGCCGTCATGGAGAAGATCGGCGATAGCTTTGGCAGCGGCCAGAAAACGCCGTCGGCGAACGATCCGCTGGCTTTGCCTGAAAAGAAAAGTGAGTCGCCTACGTCGCCGAGTTATTCTTCGGCGGGGAAACGTGATCCCTTTCAGCCTTTGCCTCTTAAAACGCAAACCAAGCGCCGGCCGCGCGAGAACCTTTCTCCTCTCGAGCGCTACGATCTGGGACAACTCCAGTTGGTTGGAATCGTTTGGAACAGCAAAGAGCCACGGGCGATGGTCGAGGACTCCAGCGGTTTGGGTTATGTCGTGAGAGTCGGGACTCCGATCGGTCCCAATGACGGAAAAATCAAGGAAATCAAACCCAACGAAATCATAATCGAGGAGAGTTATATAGACTTTTACGGCGCCAGAAAGAACCGGCAGGTAAACATGAAGCTGGTCAAAGAGTAAAGGCCGAAGAAAGGTCAAGGAGTATGCCGATGGATTTTTTACTTCAACCGCCGCGGAAATTGCTCGGCAGAATTAGAGCGCTTGATCGCTTTGTCGCGATGGGAATCTTCGCGGCGATTTTTGGCTGCGTGCCGCCGGCTGCCATGGAAAATGATGCGGCCCGGAATCGACCTCAACCGCCGCCCCGGGCGCAGATCGCCGTTCCGGACAGTGCCACCGTTGTCAAAGAAGTCACCCTGCAAGAGCAGCCGTTCAGATTTCAGGAACTATCGGTGCACGAGGAGCGCGGACAAACCATTATCCGAATCAAATTTCCCGAATCGGTCAGTCAATACCGCCATTTTGCCGTCAATCAGCCCGCCCGAATCGTCATGGATGTATTTGGCCCCGCCAAGCAGTTATCTCAGGTGGAAAATTTCCGCATCGAGACGTACTGGTTGGCCATGTTAAGACTCAGTTCCGGCGACGGACACCTGCGTCTCGTGATGGAAATCGCCGCGGCGGAAGTTCCGGCCTACGTGATCGAGCCGGAAAGCGGCGGCTTGAAAGTAGTCCTTGGAACAGTGGAGCCTAAATACACTGCGAAGAGAGATGTCCAGTTGGTCCGCAATGGAAGGCGAGTCGATATCAGCGTGGCGCAGACCAGTCCGGCGGCTCCGGGCACCGCGCCTGCCGCTGCCGGCGGGACGGCGCTCAGAGCGGCAAAAGTTTACTCCGGACAAAAAATCTCCCTGGACTTTAAAGACGCGGACATCAAGAACGTGTTTCGGCTGTTAGCCGAGGTAAGCGGGTTGAATATCGTCGTGACCGATGAGGTTAAAAAAAGGGTCACGGTGCGGCTCGTGGACGTGCCGTGGGATCAGGCCTTAGATCTCCTCGTGGACACGAACGGTTTGGGTAAGGAGCAGATTGGCAACGTCGTTCGAATCTCCAGTGCGACGCAAATCAAGGCCGAGAAGGATGCGCTGGCGGCGGCGAAAAAGGCGGAAGAGAATCTCGAGCCGCTACAGACCGCGTACCTCAACATCAACTACGCCAAGGTTAAAGAGCTGGTGGATAAGATCAAGCCGATGTTGAGCCCGCGCGGGGTCGTCTTTCCCGATGACCGCAGCAATACCATCGTCGTCCGTGACATCAGGAAGGGAGTCGAGGACGCCAATGAAATCGCCAGTCGGCTCGATACCCGCACGCCGCAGGTCCTGATCGAATCCAATCTGGTCGAGACGACGCCGACCTTTTCGCGCGCTTTGGGACTGGAGCTGAAGTTTGATCGCGGCGCTTCGATCAACAGCTCATTTCCCGCAGGATCGCCTGCGGCGTCGGCGGCTGCGCCTTTTATCGGTATTTTGCAGGACAGGTTCGGACCGTTTAGAAATTTGGATTTGAAATTAACCGCCGCGGAAAAGGCCGGCGATATTCGGATCATATCCCGCCCGTCGGTGGTCACGCTCAACAATGTCCCTTCCACCGTGCAAAGTCTGCGGGTGCTCAGAATCACGCTCCCCACGTCCACGAACATCGCAAGTGGAACCGGGGCGGCCGCAGGCTCCGCGGTCGCCACCGAGAAGATCCCGGTGGGGATCATCCTCAGTGTTACGCCGCAAGTGTCCAGCGACGGATTCGTGCTGATGAACATCAGCGTTAAATCGAGCTCCATCGCGGACTCTCCTACGGTATCAAGCGGCACCACGGGGGTGGTACCTTTCGATGAGCTCAGCCGCGAGGCGATCTCCAATGTTCTGGTGCGCGACGGCGAGACCATCGTAATCGGCGGAATTTTGAAAGATCTTAAAAAGCACACCGAGAGTGGCATTCCATGGCTCAAAGACATTCCCGTTCTGGGTTGGTTGTTTAAGAACCAGAGCTGGGAGAAAGATTATGAGGAGCTCGTGGTTTTTATTACGCCGCGCATCATCTCCGCGGGCTCCGAGAACCTCCCGACCGCCGACCAGCTCTGGCGCGACCGAATGGGACAAACTCAAGGCAGCTGATTTTGAAGAGGGCTGAAGGATGAGCAAATTCATCTTTCAGCCCTCCATCCTTCATCTTTTCCAACCGCTAGCCTGCAAAAACAGAATAGAGTAATATAGCCCCATGCTGCGCTATTTCACCGCGGGGGAATCGCACGGCCCGTGTCTGACTGCGATTATCGACAGCGTGCCGGCCGGATTCGCGATCGATGTCGCTAAGATCAATCACGACCTGTGGCGCCGGCAGCAGGGCTACGGTCGGGGCGGCCGGATGCTGATCGAGAAAGACGAAGTGCAGATTCGTTCCGGCATCCGTTGGGGCGAGACTCTGGGCTCGCCGGTGGCGCTCGGGATCGAAAACCGCGACTGGAAAAATTGGACTAAAAAGATGTCGCCGCTGCCGGAAGATCGAGACGAAAAAATCGCCGTGACCAAGCCCCGACCGGGACACGCCGACCTCAACGGGATTCTCAAGTACGATCAATCAGACATCCGCAATATTCTCGAGCGCGCCAGCGCTCGGGACACCGTATCGCGCACAGCGGTCGGGTCCTTTTGCAAGCAGCTCCTCGCACCGTTCGGGATTAGGGTGATGGGCTACCTACGGTCGCTTGGCGATGTGGAAGCCAAGCGTGACGGGTTGACCTACGAAGAGGTTTTTGCCCGCGCCGAGGAGTCGCCGGTGCGCGTGGCGGATAAGGCGGCCGAGGAAAAAATGATCGCGCTGATCGATGACTGTAAAAACAAGGGCGACACTTTGGGAGGCATCTTCGAAGTCGTCGTCCTCGGCCTGCCGCCCGGACTCGGCAGCCATACGCAATGGGACCGCAAGCTCGACGGCCGGCTGGCGCAGGCCCTCATGAGCATTCAGGCGATCAAAGGAGTCGAGGTCGGTTTGGGCTTCGAAATGGCGCGCCGGCGCGGCTCCCAGGTCCACGATGAGATCTTCTTCGACCCGAACAAAATGGTCACGGAGGGCACGCCGCGGATCGTGCCGACGGGTTTTTACCGCGGCAGCAACAACTCGGGGGGCACCGAAGGGGGCATGACCAACGGCGCGCCGCTGATCGTGCGCGCGGCGATGAAGCCGATCTCGACGTTGATGAGCCCGCTCCAATCGGTCGATTTGAGATCGAAGCAACCGGCCGATGCTTCGGTGGAACGTTCCGATGTCTGTTCCGCGCCGGCGGCGGCGGTGGTCGGCGAGGCGGTGGTGGTCTTCGAACTGGCGGCCGCCTTCCTGGAAAAATTCGGTGGCGACTCGCTGCGCGAGATCATGCGCAACTATGAAGGCTACCTGGAGCAGATTAAGCGGTTCTGACGTTTGTGCCTTCGCACGCTCCAAAAAACATCGCGCTCACAGGGTTCATGGCCGTAGGAAAGACCATCGTGGGCCGCAAGCTCGCGCGCAGACTGCGATGGCGCTTCGTCGATCTGGACCGGGCGATCGAACGGGCGGAAGGGATGAAGGTGCAGGCGATCTTCGAGCGCAAGGGCGAAACCGCTTTTCGTGAATTGGAAAGGCGCAAACTCGGCGATGTGCTGGGCCAGGAGCGGCAGGTGATCGCCACCGGTGGCGGGGCGGTCGTAGACGAGGAAAATCTTCGCCTGCTCAGAGAGAAGAGCTTTCTTATCTGTCTCAAAGCGCAACCGGAGACGCTGCTTAAGAGGGCCGGTGGCGGAAAGCGGCGGCCGCTCTTGGACGTCGCCGATCGCCAGGCGCGCATCGCCGAGCTCTTGCGCAGCCGGGAAAAAAATTACGCTGAGGCGCACGCCAGCATCGAGACCGATGGCGCCTCAGTCGACGACGTGGTGGAAAAAATTATCGCATTGGTTCAGCCATGGGTGTGACGATGCGCACGATAACCGTCAATCTCGGCGCGCGTTCCTATCCGATCCACGTCGGCGAGAATATTCTGCCACAAGCCGGCGATCTGATGCGCGGGGCCGGATTGGGAAAGAAGACGGCGATTGTCAGCGATCCAAAGGTCGCCGACCTTTACCTTAGGCCGGTAGAGGAGTCGCTCCGCCGCGCCGGATTTGAAGTCGTCGTCGTGCTGTTGCCTCCCGGCGAGGAAAACAAGACGCTCGCTTCCGTCTCAGCGATCTATGACCGGCTCGTGAGCCAAAGGTTCGAGCGCAGCTCTTCCCTGCTCGCCCTGGGCGGCGGGGTTGTGGGCGACGTCGCCGGCTTTGCCGCGGCGACGTTTCTCCGCGGCATCGCTTACGTTCAGGTGCCGACGACCTTGCTGGCGCAGGTCGATTCGAGCGTCGGCGGCAAGACCGGCGTGAACCATCGAGAAGGTAAAAATCTCATCGGCGCGTTCCATCAGCCGCGCATGGTTTTGAGCGACGTCGGCGCCCTCCGTTCGCTGCCGCGCAAGGAGCTGGTAGCCGGGCTCGCCGAAGTCATCAAGTACGGAATCATCGCGGACCCTCAACTCTTTGCTTTGCTGGAGGAAAAACTGGAACGCATCCTGGCGCTGGATCTGGAGATCCTGGCGGAGGCCGTCGCCTCGTCGTGTTCGATCAAGGCGAAGGTCGTGGAGGCAGACGAGCGCGAGAGCGATGTCCGCGCGGTCCTCAATTTCGGCCATACCGTTGGACACGCGCTCGAATCTCTCACCGGCTATGAACAGTTTCTTCATGGCGAGGCGGTGGCGATCGGGATGGCCCAGGCGGCGTCGATATCCTTCAAGCAGGGCCTTGGCGACCAGGAGAGCCTAGAGCGCATACGCCGGCTGATTTCGAAGGCGGAGCTGCCGGCGGAGATTCCCGCTCATGTCGATCCTCAGGAGCTCGTCAAGCGCATGGAAGTGGACAAGAAATCTTCGGTAGGCAAGATCAAGTTTATTCTGTGTGAAGGCATCGGCAAGACCCGCTTCAACTGGCTATCTCCAGCGGAAATCGTCGCCCAGTTGGACCACGGCGTGAAGTGATGGTGCGAAGTTCATACGCGGCGGCTGTTCTGGACGAGGCTGAGGCCATGCGTCGCGAAGGGCGCGTGCACGAGGCGCTCGAAAGCGTGGAGGAGTTTTTGAACGCCGAATCGGATCATTCCCGCGCGCTGTTGCTGAAGAGCCGCCTGTTGTACGAGACCGGCAGCGTGGCCGAGGCGATCGATAGCTTGCGTGCGCTGGGTCGGATCATCGTCGGTGCAGAATTGGAATCGATTATCGCCGCTCTCGAGCGGCTGCGCGGCGGTGAACCATCCCGGCAGCCCCAGGCCTTTGCGACCGAAAGCATGGCGCGGCTCCTCACCGAGCAAGGCTACTTTTTGGAGGCGCTGGAAGTATACCGTCAGCTTTTCGATGCCGCACCGGAGCGCGGCGAGATCTACGACGAGATCAGCCGGCTCAAGGCGATCGTCGACCAGGAAGGTTCGCGCGGCGCGACCTCCGAACGAGTTGCGCACGAGCTCGAAGCCTGGAACGAATGGCTGCGAACCCGTTCACGAGGGGCTTAAATGGCAAAGAAAAGAAAAATTCTTATCCTTCACGGGCCGAATCTGAACCTGCTGGGCAAACGGCAGCCGGAGATCTATGGCCGGCTCAATCTGGATCAGATCAATCGAAAGGTCCAGGCCTTGGCCCGGGAGCTCGGAGTCGACGTCGAGACGCGCCAATCGAATAGCGAGGGAGAGCTGGTCGATTGGATTCAGCAAGCGCCCAAACAATTCGGCGCTTTGGTCATCAACGCGGCGGCTTACACGCATTCGAGCGTGGCCTTAAGAGACGCGCTGACCGCCGCGGGAATTCCGGCGGTCGAGGTCCATATCTCCAACATTTACAAGCGGGAGGAATTCCGCAAGCGTTCTCTCATTGCGGAAGCGGTACTGGGTCAGATTACCGGCTTCGGTGTGAACAGCTATCTGCTTGGATTGCGGGCGGCGGTCGAGGCGCTATGATCGACCTTAATCCAGGAATAGATCAGCGGTGTCAAAATTTTTCTGTTTCATCTCGTCAATCAATTTTTGCCGCTCCTGCTCCAACTGATAGATCTGGTTTCTCAAATCACTAAGTTCTCGTTGCTTTTCCGTATATTCAGGTGCCACACCTACGGTCGGACGCTCCACTATAGGCCCGGGTTTTAAGAGCGGTGGCGGCTCGCCGGTCATCCCGTAAGGCGTGGGCAATTCGATTCCGCTTTCAAATCTAGCTTTAGATTGGATTTGCTGGACATCGCGCATCCGTGAGATGAGGTCGTCGTTTCTGGCCTTTATCTGTTCATCATAAAAAGGAACGCTCGGTTCTGGGCCGGTACTTCCTCTTGTAGCAAGGGCGTAGCGATCCCTCGCTGCCCGAAGTTTCTGGGTAAGGTCGATAACCCTCTTCCGGTATTCTTCTTCCTCGTTGGGCTTTACTTCCGGCGGGCTCTCGGCGCGGGATTCATCCTTGGCGATGGACTGGTCGGGTGCCGGCGCTTCGGAACGCTGGCGTGGCGGTTGTCCCGATGCTCTTTGCTCTCCCTGACCGGCTTCGCCCTCGATACTGCCTTCACCCCGGAATTCCGCACCGGGCTGTTGGTTCTCGCCTGCCCGAACAATAGACTGGATTTGATCACGCGGTATCGCCAACTCGCCTTCGCTGCTGTAGACCCTGGTCACCTGACCCTCTTCCCGATAGGACTGTACGGTGAGTTTCCCGCCATTCTTAAGAACCAAGGTGTATTGCGCCAAGAGTATTGAAGGAGTGGAAAGAATAACCGTTGCTGCCAGGACGACGACTATTTTTCTATTCATAAAACGGAATTATACACGAAGCCCAAACCAGCGGCAAACCCGCGGTTGCCACGGCGCGAGTAAGGACGGCAGGCGTTATTTCGGGTCGATTAGACCCGGGAAAGGGTTCAATCTCCAGAAGAATAAGGAAAGGGTATGTCTATCACCCTTCGGCATGGCCATGCCGCTTTTTTATCCAGTGAAAAAGCCGCGCGCGGTAAATGTAAGCTGTGAACAGTAGCGCGGCAGAGACCACCGCGAAAATGAGAGTTGTCCAATAATCCTCGTTGCGCACGCTGGCGCCTTGAATCGTGAGAAGATAGGTCCCAGGAAGGCGGCCAACGACCGATACGATCAGGAAAGTGCTCAGCCGCATTCGGCTCAAACCCAGGACATAACATAGAACGTCTTTGGGAAAACCGGGGATCAAAAAAAGCAGGAAAGAGATCGTGGCGCCGGTGTTGGTGGTGAGAAAATCAAATTTCTCGAGCATATCCTTTTTAAACAGCCTTTCCACAAAAGGCCTGCCGAGAATGCTGGAGAGCTCGAATGCCACCCAGGAGCCGAGGGTCAACCCGAGAGTCGAGAGGATGAATCCATAGATTTCCCCGTACACATAGCCGCCGATCACGCCGGTAAACTCGCCCGGGATAGGAGAGACCACGACCTGGAGGGCCTGCAACAGTATGAAGGCGGCGGAAGAATAGGGTCCGAAGGAAGCGAGAAAAGCCGTGATGCGTTCCTTGCGGGCTTGCGATGCCTGAAGATCTTCCAGTTCTTCCCAGCGCGGGGTGAGGTCGCTGAAAGGCTGCGGGCCATACTTGCTCAAGACGAAGATTATGAGCACGAGGAGAGCCAGAATGGCTCCTCGCGTAAGCAGCTGGCGTTGTCGTTTGCTCATGACAAAGGCTCATGTTAGCAGCAAATTCCGGTGAAAACGAGCGTCTTTCGCAACGCGGTTAAGGTCAACTTGTTTTAGTCCCAGGATTCTCGTTCGTACGAGCGGGTCACAGAGAAAGATCAAACGGCAACGATTCGATTAGTTCACAGAAACGCGCGCGTGGCGAAAAAAAGCCGGGCAGGGGAGAAATCCTGCCCGGCTTCACTGGCCTGTATGACTTGAACTAAAAGCCTTAGAGAGAAGGTTACATCTTTTTCTCGCCCGTTGCTCCCGTTGCACCCGTTGCACCCTTCTCACCCTTTGCACCCTTCTCGCCCTTTGCGCCCTTCTCACCCCCCGACTCACCCTTGGCGCCCTTCTCGCCCTTTGCGCCCTTTTCACCCTTTGCGCCTGGCTCACCCTTCTCACCCTTGGCGCCCTTCTCGCCCTTCTCACCCTTCTCACCTTTAGCACCCTTCTCTCCTGTTGTTCCTGTTGCTCCCTTCTCCTGAGCCGACAGCGGAGAATAAAGCACGGGGGAAAAGGCCAAAGCGGATCCGATCAGGACCGCCACACTCCATAAAAACCATCTGCTTCTCATACCTGCGCTCCTTTCGTTCACCCCTATTACTCCCTAAAATTTGCCCCCTCTCCTCAGTCCACCAACCGGGGATAATTGGCCA
>DASXRG010000061.1:0-26905 GCA_036506735.1 Binatia bacterium
CCGGCGCTCGACATTCTTGCGGCGGTCGGACTCACATCGATTTTAGATTTCAGGTTTTGGATTTTCGATTCGCTCAAAGCCAAAATCGGCAATTCTAAAATCGGTTGGTCGGTGGTCGTTCTGCTGCTGGCGGCGAATCTCGCCTGGTATCACCCCTACGAGCTTGCGTACTACAATCCGTTACTCGGCGGCGGGCCGGTCGCGGCGCGCATGATTCCGGTCGGCTGGGGCGAAGGATACGAGCAGGCAGGGACCTTCATCGCCGCGCAGCCAGACGGTTGCGCGCGTCCGGTTGCCGCCTGGCTGGAGCGGCTGTTGCAACCTTATATTTGCAGCAAGGCGGTGACTCCGGAGCGGGCCCGCGCTGTCAACGCGAACTACGTCGTTGTCTACATCGACGAGATCCAGCGCAACCAGTCGTCCGCGCCGGTCTCCCAACTCATCGGCGCGGCGACGCCGCTCCACACCGTCCGTCTCCACGGAATCGACTATGCCTCGGTCTATCAGATCGCGCCGCCGATCAAATATCCGGTCGACGTCGATTTCGGACCGGCTCTTCGCCTGAGCGGCTACGACGTCGACGTTTCGGGGCTGCGCGCGAGCGCGATTTTGACCGTCAGGTTGACCTGGCACGTGCGCGCGCCGGTAACCGAGGACTTGAACCTTCTTGTCCGCGTGCTCGGTGGCGCCGGTGATCGCGTTGGTGAGATCGACGCGTCACCCGGGGAGGCGCGCGTGCCCACGAGCGCATGGCAGGTTGGCCGCTATATGACTTCCAGCCAAACAATTTCCGTACCGGGGAACTTGAAGCCAGGCGCATATTGGATTGCATTGAACCTTTATAACCGGCGCGACTCGACGCGCGTACCGATGCGCGCCGGCCCGCGACCCGGCGCGCCGGACGCCGGACCCGACGCGCTCCTGTTGCCGATTGACGTATCCTAGAACTCGTCCCAAAGCGCCGCCATGTCTCCGGTCAGACCAGTCAGTTTAGTACAGCTTTTTGGAAAAGCGCTGAAAATGATGGGCATGGCATTGCCGTGCTCGTCCTCTTGTAGGTTTCGGTTATTTTTGTCATCGTTGTCCTTCTGATGTCACAACCGCTTGTCGGCGAAGTCGCGCTCCGGCTTCGGATGGAAATGATAAGGAGAGAAAAATGAAACGAACGATCTATTCGGGATTGCTTTCGATCGGAGCCGTGGTGACGTTGAGCTTTACTTGGGTGCTCGGCCACGACGACAAGCCTCAGGCCCAGCCGGGCCAGACTGAATCGCAGCCGGCGCCGGATAGGGCGGCATCCCGTCCTCAAGGCGAGGCGATGAAGGCCGATCCGGCCGCCGCCTTTGCCGCACTGATCGCAAGCGTGATGAGCAGCAAAGACGCGATCGAAGTGGAACTGCCGCAATCCCCCGATTTGATGCAGTTTGTAACCAAAACCCCCAAAGGCCGGTACTTGGTCAAGCAACTGACCTTGACAAAGGGCGACGAGGTGAGGGCCGTGAGCATTGCCCTCCACTCGCCCGATGACATATTTTTAATCCGCGGCAAGGAAGTCGCCAACGCCTTTGAGGGGATGTATTATGTTGTTGACCGAAGCGGTTGGCTGCGCGGCGCCGCGTTCCAGGAAGGAAAAACAGTCACGGAAGTCCCGATGGGCGACGTTTGGCAGGCCTACGAGGGAGAGAAGGCGTTTTGGGTCTGGCTCGCCGGTCAAATGGGAGGCCCTGCCAAAGCCGGCCGCTGACGTGCTCGTGGGTTCAATTCACAGGATCGATTCGGAGTGTCTCGACCGTTTTAATTCGGCGCTTGATCGATCGCCGCCCGCTGGGTGCTTTCGAAGTGGGAAAGATCTTAGCGCCTAGCTGCAACGTTTGCACAACAGCAGCAAGTTTCATTTCGGCACCTCGCCGCCCCAAATCTCTTTCAGGAGCCCGCTTTTTTCCAGATTCTCGGCGAAGCTGTTGTCGATGATCTCCGCGGCTCGCTTGCGCACGTTCGTTCCTTGCTCGCGCGCCACCTCGATTCCGCCCGCGACGGCATTCTCCGGCACGATCAGGCGCCGGTTGACCAGCGTCTTCGCGTAGGCGTCGTATGCGGACTGGAGCGCGTCGGGGTCGTTTAGTTTGAGCGCCTTGCTCACCGCGGCTTTTCCCTTGTCGGGATTTTTTTCCACCAAGTGGATCGCTTCGGCCAGAGCCGCCACCCATTTCTGTGCCACCGCCGCGCGTTCCTTCGCCGTTTTGCCGTTGGTCAGGAGCGAGCTATAGACGGCGGGAATACCGAGGTCATTCAGCCGGTAGACGAGATTGAAACCGTCCCGCTGCCCGCGCACGTCCAGCGGCGGCGTGACGAGCGAAGCTTCCGCAAGGCCGGCGCGCATCGCGTTGAACGGCTCCACCTGGCCGGTGCCGCCGACCGGTCGAATCTTCACCTCGTCTTCGGTCAGGTTAAATTTTTTGAGCAGTGCCCGCGCCAGGCGAAACGTGAGGTCGCCCGGGCGCGTGACCGCGATGCTTTTGCCGCGCAAATCTTCCGGCCGTTTGACGTCTTTGCGCGCCAGCATGACCCAGGGCAGGCCGACGAGCGGCGATGCGATCAACTTGGCGTCGCTGCCGGACGCTATGCCGGGTATCGTGGCGTCGGCGGCGCAGTAGAGAAACTGAATCTCGTCCGCGGCCAAGGCGGCGAGTGAAACGCCGCTGCCGCGGATCGAGACGAACTCGACCTTGATGGCGTATTTGTCGAACAGCCGGTAATCGAGCGCGGAATAGAGATGGATGAATCCTCCGGTGATTGCGCAAGTGGCGACGCGCACCGTCACCGGCGTCGCGCCGGGTTTGGCTAAATAGGGATTCGCGCGCGCGGCTTGAACCTGCGCCAGCATCAACACCGCGCCGAGGATGATTTTGGCTGGAGGGCCCGACATGCGCCTGCTCATATAACCGTTCATGCGCCGTGTCAACTTGGGATTGACGGCCTTCGCGGCGTTGGACTAAGCTCGTGCATAGGGGAGAACGTCATGGCAAAAATAAAGCACATCGCGATCCGAACGGCGGACCCGGAAAAGACGGCCGCTTTCTACCAGGAACTGTTCGGTCTAAAAAAGGCGGGCTTGGGCCGCAACGGAATCTATCTCACCGACGGCCATATAAACCTCGCGATCCTCAAAGGCAACGACAAGCTCGGCATCGAGCATCTGGGCTTTCAGGTCGAGGACGTGGACGGCACTCTCGCCAGGCTCGAACGGCTCGGCGGAAAATCTTTGACCGAGCGCGTGAATGTGACCCCCAAGGATGCCGCCAGTCCGCAGTCGTATTACGAGATCAAGTGTCTCGGACCGGACGACCAGATCATCGATGTTTCGGGCACCGGCTGGGTGGGGACGGACTGATTTTACTTCTGTCCTTTCGGTTCCTGCTTGGCCGACGGTTGCGGCCGGGGTTCGTCTTTTTTCTTCCGGTCGCCTTCCGGGATGATCAGCAATCGGCGGTAAGCGCCGGAGCCTAAGCTCCTGGTCGTGAGCCACGGATCGTCTTGCAGCGCCGCATGAACCACGCGGCGGTCGGCGGCGCTGAGCGGGTCTACGGTCACGGTTTTTCTTTGCCGCTTGGCTTTTTCACCCAGGCGCAGCGCCATGTCTTCAAGACTCTTTCTGCGGCGCTCACGGTAATTTTCCGCATCCACTTCAAGCTGCACGCCTTCCGGTCCGCGCGCCTCGCTCACGATGCGCGTCAGCAAATACTGCAACGCTTCGAGGGTCTGCCCGCGCTGGCCGATCAGCAGGCCGCCGCTGTCTCCTTGGATGGCCAGGATGACTTCCGCCGCGGTGTCGCCGGGCTTGATGTCGACTGCCGCATCGATACCCATGAGCCGAAGAATCTGCGCCAGGACCTCTTGGCCTTTTTCTGCGGCGGCGGCGACCTCGGCCGGGCTAACGGTTACTTCCCTGTCGGTCTCGCGTACGCGGCGCGGTTCTGCCGCTTCCTGCAACACGAGCTTGCGCAGCGACGCGCGTACGCGCGCCTTTTTGGCGCCGATGCCGAGGAGGCCTTTTTTCGCTTCCGATAAGATGTCCACCGTGACCCGATCGCGGCCCACACCCAAGAGCTTCAGCGCGTTCGCGATGGCCTCGTCGATGGTATCGCCTTCGGCTTCTACAGAGTCCATGGCCCAGACACCTCCAGCCGGACTAAGCTAGTCCTTCATGCGGTTGATCAAGTACTGCTGTGCGATGCTGAGAAGATTGTTGACCAACCAGTAAATGGTCAAGCCGGAAGGAAAATTGATGAACATGAAAGTAAAGACCAGCGGCATCATGAGCATCATGCGACGCTGATTGGGATCGCCGGCGCTGGGAGTCATCCATTGCTGCGCGAACATGCTGGCGCCCATCAGCAAAGTGAGAATGGGGATGCCGAAGTGCCAACCGTCGAATGCGATCGGCAGCGATTCCCAGTCGGGGCGGGAGAGATCTTTGATCCACAGGAACGGCGCGTGGCGCAGCTCGATCGGAGTTCTGAGCGCGTTATAGAGGCCGATGAAAACGGGAAACTGGAGCAGCATCGGCAGGCAACCGCCGAACGGGTTGACCTTGTTCCTGCGGTAAAGCTCCATGATCTCTTTGTTCAAATTTTCCTTATCGTCTTTGTATTTTTCTTTGAGCCGCTCCATCTGCGGCTGTAATTTTTGCATCTGCTTCATCGACGTGAAGCTCTTGTGCGTGAGCGGCGCCATGATGAGCTTGATCAAGACCGTGAGGAGAATGATGTCGATGCCCCAACTGCCGGTGAAGCGATGGAAAAAATGCAAAACATAGAGCAACGGTATGGAAACCACGGCGAACCATCCGAAATCGATAGAATGCTCCAGGTCGCGGTTCATGCTTTTCAGGATGTCGAGTTCCTTGGGCCCGATGAAAAGCGTGTGGGCTACTTTGGTGGAAGGGGTCTGCGGACCGATTTCCATGACAATCGCGGGGCGCGCCTCGTGCACGCTGATTTTTTGTTCCGCGTTGTCCTCGGGCAGCACGGCAAAGAGAAAATAGGTATGGCCGAAACCGGCCCACGAGACCTTGCCGGACCATTCCTTAGCCTTGAGGGCGTCGCCGTGTTCTCGAACGACCTTGCCGTTGACTTCGGTCAGAAGGCCCTCGAACGGCGCATCCGAGTTGGGATTGCTTGGCCCGGCTTCCGAAGTGAGTATCAAGGCAGGCGCACCGGCGGCGTTCTCGAGCGACGTTTGCATTTGGATCGCGTAGCCGGAGCCGGTGAACGTGAACTCTTTGGTTAGAGTCGCGCCCGTCGGGCTCTGCCCCTGGAACACCAGGCGTCCCTGGTTGTTTCCGGTGAGATTCAGATCGCTGCCCTGGACGGAGTAGGCGATCCCTTCGTCATTCGACGGCTGGGCTCCCGGAAGCGCGATGCCGAGAGAATATGGAATGCCCGGAACCGAAGGGATCATCTCAAACGGAGGGCTCTTCTCGTCTACGGAGGTCCGATAGTGCTTCAACTTGAAGCTTTTGAGCCTGGCGCCCTGATTGGTGAACAGCGCGACGTAATCGTCGGTTTCGATCTTGGTTTCGCGGGCCGCGTGCGGCTTCGCCGGGCCTTGAGGTTGAGGCTTCGCTGTTTGCAGCGCGGGCGGGGGCTTCGGCGGCGCTGGAACGGCGGTTTCAGATTTTTTCTCTTCGCGCGGCTCTTCTTGAGGCGGCGGCGGAGCTGGATAGTAGCGCGACACCAACGCCTGATAGAGAAACAGGATCAGCAGCGACAGGACGACAGCCAGGAGCGCGCGTTTTTCCATGAGCCGAATCTATGGGACGGGATCGTAGCCGCCTGGATGGCCGGGCCGGCAACGCAGCAAGCGCCGGGCGGTCAGCCACAATCCGGTGCCGAAACCGCGGCGCGCGATCGCCTCTTCCGCGTAGGCGGAGCAACTCGGAAAAAAGCGGCAGGATCGTGGAAGGAGAGGAGACAGAAAGGCCCGATATCCGCTTACGACGAGGATAAAGATTCTCTTGCCCAACCCGGCCACTACCTTTGCCAACTCCTCCCGTGGGTCAAAGCGGTCCCGAGCTCGACCGCGACGTCGCTAAAAGAAAGTGTCTCGGCACCTCTTTTCGCAATGACGACGATGTCTTGAGCCGGTGCAGTCTGGCCTTTCTGGCGGCGAAAAAATTCTCTCACCAGTCGCTTAATCCGGTTGCGGATCACCGCGTTCCCAACCCGGGTGGTGACCGTAATACCGAGTCTGTTTTGTTGCCGGTCATTGCCTTTGCGGAGAACGACGAAGTGGGAGGTGTGAATTTTTCTTCCCTGCCGCGAGAGGGTCAGAAACTCGGAACGTTTAGTGAGGCGATCCCGCTTGGGAAAGCTCTCCCTCTCTTGAGGCGACCCCATTCCATTCCTAGGTTCGCGGGCGTTTCGGCGGGACGATAACAGTCAGCCGCTTGCGTCCTTTGGCCCGTCTTCTCCTCAGTACGTTGCGCCCCCCAGGTGTCGCCATGCGCGCCAGGAACCCGTGTGTCCGCTTGCGTCTTATATTGCTCGGTTGATACGTTCTTTTCATGCGATAGTCCCCTGTCCCCGCCTTCTCAGCCGAATTTTAATTTGAATCATACGGAGAGGAGACTGCTTTGTCAATTTGCCCGGTCCGTGAAATGCGCAGGAGCGGTTCGCGAACCGCCCCTGCGGCTTACGTCAGCTCGGCTTTCAGTGACCGCTGCATGAGATCGCGCACGGCCTCCAGCGGTTTTTTCCCTTCGTAGAGCACGAGGTGCATCTGCTCGACGATCGGCATCTCCACTTCGAGCCGGCGTGACAGCAGATAAACCGAGCGGGTGTTTTTGATTCCTTCCGCCACCATCCGCATCCCTTTCAGAATATGATCGAGCTTTTCGCCCTGGGCGATTCGCAGGCCGACGCCGCGATTGCGGCTCAGGTCGCCCGTGCAGGTCAAGATCAAGTCGCCCAAGCCAGGCAACCCCGACAAGGTCAGCGGGTCGCCCCCCATCTTGACCGCCAGGCGCGTCATCTCCGCCAGCCCGCGCGTCAGCAGCGCCGCGCGCGCGCTCAAGCCCAATCCCAAGCCGTCGCTGATGCCCGCGGCGATAGCGATGACGTTTTTTACCACGCCGCCCATCTGCACGCCGATGATGTCGGGCGACGTGTAGACTCTGAGATTCGGGCTGCTCAGCGTCTCCTGGATATCTCGGCCCACGTTGTCATCGAGCGCCGCGACGGTAACCGCCGCCGGCAGGCCGCGCGCCACTTCTTGAGCGAACGTCGGCCCGGACAAGAACGCGTGCCGCTGTTTGCTTTCCGCGTCGAAGATTTCACCCAGGACTTCGCCCATGGTGATCAGCTTGCCTTCTTCGATCCCTTTGGTCGCGCAAGCGAGAATAGAACCTCGCGGCACCTCAGGGGCCGCGCGCTGCAGGACTTCGCGAACGTATTGGGATGGGAGCGCTAAAAAGATGGCGGCCTTGGCGTCAGTGGCTTCTTTTAGCGAGCGGCTTACCTTGAGGGCAGGCGGAAGGGAGATGCCTGGAAGGTAGAAGCGGTTCTCCCGATTTTGCTGAATCTCCCGGCAGTTTTCCTCGCCGTGGCACCAGAGCGTGACGTCATGGCCTTTTTCGCAGAGTAGTTTGGCGAGAGCCGTTCCCCAACCTCCGGCGCCGATGACCCCAATCGCCCTGCCCATGATTCAATCGTGTTCGTGGCTCGTGCCCGTGTTCGTCCGGACCGTTATCTTGCGAGCACGAGGAACGAGCACGGCTTAGGCTTCCGCCTCTTCCTCTTCTTCTTGCTCCGCCAGCCGCGCCAGAGAGACGACTCTTTCACCTTCTTCGAGGCCGATCAAGTGCACGCCCTGAGTGTTGCGGCCGATCACGCGAATGTCCTTGACTCGGAGCCGGATGATTTTGCCGATATTGGTGACGAGCATGAGCTGATCGTCCTCGGTGACCTGCTGTACGCCGACGACCCGCCCGGTCTTATCGGTCGTCTTCATGGTGATGATCCCTTTGCCGCCGCGCGCTTGCAGCCGGTATTCTTCCATCGCCGTGCGCTTGCCGTAGCCGTTTTCCGATACGGTCAAAATGTCCCAGCCCAGACTCAGAATCTCCATGCTGACGATGGCATCGTCCTTCTCCAGCGT
This sequence comes from Binatia bacterium, assembly GCA_036506735.1. Taxonomy (GTDB): domain Bacteria; phylum Desulfobacterota; class Binatia; order UBA9968; family UBA9968; genus JAJPJQ01. Next base: position 8,158 of record DASXRG010000061.1, read on the forward strand.
CATGCCCACGACTCCATAGGTGTCGCGTCCGGTGGGGCGAACCTGTTCCTCTTTGAAGCGAATCGATTGGCCGTCCTGAGTGGAAAGAATGATCTCTTGATTGCCGTCGGTGAGCCGGACGCCGATCACCTCGTCGTTCGGTTCGAGCGCGATGGCGCGGATGCCGCTCGCGCGCGGGTTCGCGTACGCCATCAGCTCGGTCTTCTTGACCAGACCTCGCTTGGTGGCGAAGACCACGTGGCGGCCTTCTTGAAACTCCTTGACCGAAAGGAACGCCGATACTCTTTCGCCGGGTTCCAGGTTCAACAGGTTGACGATCGGTTTCCCCCGGGCCGCCCGCCCGGCCTGGGGCAATTCGTGCACCTTGATCCAGTAAACTTTCCCGATCGTGGTGAAAAATAGGATGTAGGAGTGCGTGGAGGCGACGAAAAGATACTCGACGAAATCTTCTTCGCGCGTCGTCGCGCCGATCTTGCCTTTGCCGCCGCGCCGCTGCGCGCGATAAAGCGCCGCCGGGTTGCGCTTGATGTAGCCTTCGTGCGAGATCGTCACCACCATGTCCTCTTCGACGATCATGTCCTCGATCGAGATTTCTTCGGTGTGATCGATGATCTGCGTGCGCCGCTCGTCGCCGTAGCGCTCTTTGATGTCCTTCAACTCTTCGACGATGATGCGGTAGATCTCTTTCTCGTCGGCCAGGATCGCTCTCAACTTGGCGATCAGCTCGACCGTCTGGCGATGCTCTTCCATGATCTTGTCGCGTTCCAGGCCGGTCAGCCGCTGCAAGCGCAGGTCTAAAATCGCCTGGGACTGGATCTCGCTCAGCGCGAAATTTCTCATCAAGCCTTCCTTGGCGACTTTGGGATCCTGAGAATTGCGGATCAGGGCGATGACGGCGTCGAGCTTGTCGAGCGCAATGCGATATCCTTCCAAAATATGCAGCCGCTCTTCGGCCTTGCGTAGATCGTAGGCAGTTCGCCGGGTCACCACTTCTTTGCGGTGATCCAGGAAGCACTTCAGCGCTTCTTTGAGGTTGAGCAGCTTCGGCTTGCCATCGACGATGGCCAGCATATTGATGCCGAAAGAGTCCTGCAGCTGGGTATGTTTGTGCAACTGGTTGATGATGATCTCGGCGACCGCGTCGCGCTTGAGTTCGACGACGATGCGCATGCCGTCGCGGTCCGATTCATCGCGCAGGTCGCCGATGCCCTCGATCTTTTTGTCGTTGACCAACTCGGCGATTTGCTCGATGAGCCGCTTCTTATTCACCATGTAGGGAATTTCGCTGATGATGATCTGCTCTTTGCCCGTACGCTTGACCGTCTCGGTGAAGGCTTTGCCGCGCATTTGGACGATGCCCTTGCCGTCATGGTAGGCCTGCATAATCGGCTCTCTGCCGTGAATAAAACCGCCGGTGGGAAAGTCCGGACCGGGAATATGTCCCATGATTTGCTTGATGGTAATCTCGGGATTTTCGATCGTAGCGATCAAGGCGTCGATCACTTCACTCAAATTATGCGGCGGGATATTGGTCGCCATGCCGACGGCGATGCCCGCCGAGCCGTTGATCAACAGGTTGGGAATTCTCGACGGTAAAACCGCCGGTTCCTTGAGCGAGTCGTCGTAGTTGGGAATGAAATCGACGGTTTCTTTTTCTATATCGGCGAGCATCTCCTCGGCCAGCGGCGTCATGCGGATTTCGGTGTAGCGCATCGCCGCCGGATTGTCGCCATCGATCGAGCCGAAATTTCCCTGGCCGTCGACCAGCGGATAACGCAGGTTGAAATCCTGCGCCATGCGCACAATGGTGTCGTAGATCGCCGTGTCGCCATGGGGATGATACTTACCCATGATATCGCCGACCAGACGGGCCGATTTCTTATACGGTTTATCGGAGGTGTTGCTGGCGTCGTACATGGCGTAGAGAACCCGGCGATGCACCGGCTTGAGTCCGTCGCGCACATCGGGCAGCGCGCGGCTGATGATGACGCTCATGGCATAGGCCATGAACGACTCACGCATCTCCTCTTCGATGTAAACGGGGACCTTTTGCGACTTTAAAGTTGCTTCCATGGATGACTCGTTCGTCCGAGTTGCCCGGGGATTCTAAATATTCAAAACGACTTGAACGTTTTGAACTATTCGAACGGCCTGAATCTAGTGTCTTTAGATGTCGAGATTTTTGACCGTGAGCGCATAGGCTTCGATGAAATTGCGGCGCGGCTCGACCTCATCGCCCATCAAGGTCGAGAAGATTTCGTCAGCTTCCACCGCGTCTTCGACGCGCACCTGCAGGAGCACGCGAGTTTCCGGATTCATCGTGGTCTCCCAGAGCTGTTCCGGATTCATCTCGCCCAAACCTTTGTACCGTTGAATATATTGGCCCTTTTTGCCGCCTTCCATAACGTACATGAAAACTTCGGTGAGAGATTTTAACGGCGTTTTGTTGTCGCCTTCTTCCACTATATAGGGTGGCAGGCCGATCCCGGAAAGATCCGCGAAGAGTTTCCTGATCTCCCTGAATTCCGGACTGGTCAAGAACTCGCGATCGATCACGGTTTGGTAGCCGGTGCCATTGGCGCGCGTCGATACGATGAGTTTGTAGCAATTGTGTTCGGCGTCCTCTTCCAACAGGGACGACAACGGCGCCTGTGCCGGGGCGGTCAGATTCACGTAAGAGGCCAGACGGCCCTGGATATTTTGCAGGGTGTTTTTATCCTTCAAGGTTTCTTCGCCAAAACCGTCTTCCAGCAACAACGCCTCGACCACCGTTCGATTTTTCTTTTTCTTGCCGATCAACAGCATCAATTTTTCCCAGCGCCCGATCTTTTTGATATAACCTTGCAAAGGCTGCCCAATGAGACCGTTGCCGTTCCGGGAGGCTCGCAAGCGGATACTTTCGGTACCGAGTTCGATGAGGTGATCTTCCAGCATCACCTCGTCTTTGAGATAGCGTTCCTGTTTGCCTTTTTTGATCTTGTAGAGCGGCGGTTGCGCGATAAACAAATGCCCTTTTTCCACCAGCTGGGGCATTTGCCGATAAAAAAAAGTAAGCAACAAGGTGCGAATATGCGAGCCGTCGACATCCGCGTCGGTCATGATGATGATCGAATGGTAGCGCAGCTTCGCTTCGTCGTAGTCTTCCTTTACGCCGGTCCCCAATGCCGTAATCATGAGGCGAATTTCCTGGGATGAAAGCATTTTGTCGACGCGCGCTTTTTCGACATTAAGGATTTTGCCCTTGAGGGGCAGGATCGCTTGGTTGCGCCGGTCGCGCCCTTGCTTGGCGGAACCGCCGGCGGAATCACCCTCGACCAGATAAATCTCACTCAATGCGGGGTCGCGCTCCTGGCAGTCGGCGAGCTTTCCAGGCAGCGAGCCGGAATCGAGCGCGCCCTTGCGCCGTGCGAGATCCTTGGCCTTGCGCGTCGCCTCGCGCACCCGCGCGGCCTCGACCCCTTTCATGATGATCTTCTTGGCGTCGGCGGGATTCTCGGCGAGATAACTCGACAGCCTCTCGTTGATCAACGCCTCGACGATCCCTTTGACCTCGCTGTTGCCGAGCTTGGTTTTGGTCTGGCCCTCGAACTGAGGCTCCGGCACCTTGACGCTGATGACCGCCGTGAGACCCTCGCGGACGTCCTCGCCCTGGAGATTCTCCTCGTCCTTCTTCAGCAGACCGCTGTCGATGGCGTAGCTGTTGATCGTCCGCGTCAGCGCGGATTTGAATCCGATCAGGTGGGTCCCGCCTTCGATCGTGTTGATGTTGTTGGCGAACGAAAAAATGTTTTCGGTGTAGCCGTCGTTCCATTGCAGGGCGATCTCGATGTCCACTCCCTCTCTCGTCCCGTCGAGGTAGATGACGTTGGAATGGAGCGCCGTCTTGGCTCGATTCAGGTGCTCGACGAACGAGACGATTCCGCCTTTATAAACGAGCTCGTGCTTCTTCTGGCTTCTTTCGTCCTCGATGGTGATGCGGACTCCCTTGTTGAGAAAGGCCAGCTCGCGCAGCCTTTGGGAAAGCATGTCGAAGCTCAAATCGAGGGATTCGAAAACTTGCGAATCGGGCTTGAAAGTGACGCGCGTCCCTCTGTCCTTCGATATGCCTACTTCCTTAAGCGGCGCCAGCGGAACACCGCGTTGATAGTGTTGTTGGTAGACTTTTCCATCTCGTTTAATCTCTACTTCCAGTGATTCGGTCAGCGCGTTGACGACCGACAACCCGACTCCATGGAGGCCGCCGGAGACTTTATAAGATGCTTTGTCGAATTTTCCGCCGGCGTGAAGTTTGGTCAGCACGACTTCAGCCGCGGATTTTTTCTCGGTCGGGTGCAAGTCCACCGGAATGCCGCGGCCGTTGTCGATGACGGTCACGCTGTTGTCGATATGAATCTTGACCTCGATCTGATCGCAGAAACCCGCGAGCGCTTCATCGATCGAGTTATCCACAACCTCATAGACGAGGTGGTGCAATCCTCGCTCGCCGGTGTCCCCGATGTACATACCGGGTCTTTTTCTTACCGCGTCGAGACCTTCGAGGACTTTGATATTGTCGGCGTTGTATTCGGATGAATCGGACGTTTTGTTAGAAGCCATGCTCGGCGATTCTGTTGAATTGCAAATTTCCCTGCAAAGTCTAGGGGTTAGAGTAAGTTTAAAACCAAGCTAATTGTACCTAAAACGGCACCCAAAGTAAAGCAAAAAATGACCGCTTTTTAACCGAGTTTATTGAGTGATTTTACGCTCAAAAAGCGCGGCGAAGTGATATTGGATCGGACAAAGAAACTTCGCTAATGTTTGCATCTCAAACGAGCGACGTTTTTGCCACCCGTGCGGGGAACGACGCGAAGCGGAAGTTCCTTATTGACATTTCACCCCCCCTTTGTTACGGGAAAGAGCAGAAAAGCGGGCGCCTTTCCTTCTAAGGAGGACCAAATTATGGCCGATCAAGCGGCTGAAGAAGTACTGTTAGACGTAAGAGTCGCAGAGGCTTCGTGGCTCTACAAGTTCTATCTTAATCAAGAAAGAAAAATCCTCGGCATCACTTCCGTGGCGATTTTTCTCGTCCTGTGGGAACTGGTCGGCGGCGTGTATCAGGTCGTCAACCCGATGTTCATGAGCGCGCCCTCCTTCATCTGGAAAGCCGCCGTTCAGCTGTTTGTGTCAGGGGAAATCTGGAACGATCTCTACGTGAGTGGCGTCGAATTTGCCTGGGGGTACGTTCTGTCGGTCGTCTTCGCGATTCCTTTCGGCATTGCGATCGGCTGGTATAAGAAGATGGCTTATCTCTGCGACCCATTTGTCAACGCGATGAACGCAACCCCCCGCGTGGCGCTATTACCTCTGGTCATTATCTGGCTCGGCATCGGGATTCTCTCCAAAGTCGGCATAATTTTTCTCGGCGCGGTCTTTCCGTTGCTGATCAACACGCGCGACGGCGTGAAAACCACTCCGGTTAATTTGCTGAACGCCGCCCGAAGCTTCGGCGCCTCCGAGTGGCAGATCTTCAGAAACGTGGTGCTCCCCTCTACCGTGCCGTTTATTTTGACCGGCCTGAGACTCGCCGTCGGGAGAGCGCTGATCGGCGTCATGGTGGGCGAGCTGTACGCGGCAACCGCCGGCATCGGCTTCATGATCACCGTCGCGGGCGCGACCTTTCAGACCGACAAAGTTTTCGTCGGCGTGCTGGTCTTCGCAATCTGCGGCATGGTGGCCACGGAAATGATCGACAGAGTCGAGCGCCGATTCGACAAGTGGCGTCCTAAAGTAGGCGCGGCACAATAAAGCCCGCCCGCGAATCATTGAGTCAAGAGGTGGCCTTTCCGCCGGAAGCAGAGGCCACCTCTTTCTTTATCTGCAGAATGCCTCGGTGGTCTCGCCTATTTGTCGTCCGGAGCATGCTTATTGCTTTGCGACCGTGAGTTCTATACCATCGCCCCGGTTTGTTTCGAGCTCACATGAGACGCGTACGAGGACTCTTACTTTTTGGTTTGCTAGTTTTGATTCTGTCCCTCGGGCAGACGGTATCTTACTACACGGACTGGCTCTGGTTTAAGGAAGTCGGTTTCACACAGATCTTCGCCACCACGCTGACGGTTAAAGTGCTGTTGGCTTTTCTGTCGGGCGGATGTTTTTTCCTCCTGATTTATCTAAATGTCAAAGCGGCCGCACAACGGCTCCGTGGCGTGCGGTTTGTCGATCAGGAAAATATTATCGAACTGCCCAGCCCGGAACTTATCGATCCGCTGCTGCGGCGAGTGCTGCTCCCGGGGTCGCTGGTACTCGGCTTTTTTGCGGCTCCTCAGGGAGCGGGCCAATGGGAGAGCTTGCTGCTTTTTTTCAACGCGGTCCCCTTCGACATAAAAGATCCGCTGTTCAGCCTCGACATCGGCTTTTACGTTTTCCGTTTGCCGATCCTGAATAGCCTTCGTCACTGGCTCGGCATTTCGGTTACCGTCACGCTTGCGGCTACGGCCTTCACCTATCTCCTCTACCGCGGAATTCAGGTCACGCGGCGCGGGCTTACTTTCAGTCGACGGGCCAAAGTGCACCTGCTCTGCCTCGTGGCCTGGGTTCTCGCGATCAAGGCCGCGGGATATTTTCTTGATGCCTTTGATCTCTTGTACTCCTCCCGCGCGGTTGCCTTTGGCGCGGGCTATACCGACATCCACGCGAACTTACCCGCGCTGCGACTGCTGGGCCTCCTGGCTTTGGTCGGCGCGGGCCTGTCACTGCTGCAGATCGCGCGCCCCGGATTGAACTATTTTTACGTCGGCCTGGGAATGATGGTGCTGGTCCATGTCGTCGGCCTCGGCGTCTATCCGTCTTTGCTCCAATACTTCCGGGTCGGACCGAACCAGGTCGCCGCGGAGCGGCCGTACATCGAGCGCAGCATCGAGTTCACCCGGCTCGCGTACGGCCTGAATAAGATCGAAGCTAAAGAATTTCCCGCCGAGGAGCAACTCACTGCCGCAGATATAAAACGCAACGATGCCACGATCAAAAACATACGCCTCTGGGAGCACCGTCCGTTGCTCGCGACGTATGCGCAACTCCAGGAGATCCGCACCTATTACAAGTTCGTCGACGTGGATAATGATCGCTATCCGGTCGACGGCAGCCCTCGTCAGGTCATGCTGTCGGCGCGCGAGCTTTCGTATCAGCATCTTCCCAGCCACATCTGGATCAACGAGCATCTGACCTACACCCATGGCTTCGGCGTCGTCTTCGGTCCAGTCAATCAAGTGACGCCCGAGGGGCTGCCCGAGTTCTTCATTAAGGACATCCCGCCGGTTTCTACTAAGACCATCAAAGTTACGCGGCCGGAAATCTATTATGGTGAGCTGGCTAACGACTACGTCTTTGTGAAAACCAAGGCGCGCGAGTTGGATTATCCTTCCGGCGATCAAAACGTCTATACCGACTACCAGGGCAGCGGGGGTGTTTCAGTCGGCTCGTTTTGGCGGAAGCTGCTTTTTTCCGCCCGCTTTGCGACTTTGAGGGTCGCTCTCTCAAACGACATCGGCGCCGAGAGCCGGATCCTCTATCACCGCCAGATTCACGAGCGAGTAAACAAGATCGCCCCTTTTATCAAGTTCGATCGCGACGCCTATCTCGTCATCGCCGAGGGTGGGCGCCTTTTCTGGATCATCGACGGCTATACGACTTCCAGCCGGTACCCGTACGCGGAGCCGGTTCCGAAGTTGGGCAACTACATTCGTAACTCGGTCAAGGCCGTGGTCGATGCCTACAACGGCACGGTGCAGTTTTATCTCAGCAGTCCGGACGATCCCATCATCCAGGCGTACGGCAAAATCTTCCCGGGAATGTTCAAGGCGATGGAGGCGATGCCGGAAGAGCTGCGGGCGCACGTCCGCTATCCCCAGGACCTCTTTGGCATCCAGGCTCACATGTACGCGACCTATCACATGCAGGATCCGCAGGTTTTTTATAATAAGGAAGACGTGCTGAGTATTCCGCACAGGTCCGTCGATGGACGGGAAACGGAAATGGAGCCGTACTATACGATCATGCGTCTTCCGGGCGAGACCAAGGAAGAATTCATTCTCCTGCTTCCCTTTACGCCGAACAAACGGGACAACATGCGCGCCTGGCTGGCGGCGCGCAGCGATCCGCCGCATTACGGTAAGTTGATCGCGCTGAATTTTCCCAAGGCCAAATTGGTCTACGGGCCGAAGCAGATCGAGGCGCGGATCGATCAGGACCCGGTGATCTCGCAGCAACTCAGTCTCTGGAACCAGCGCGGATCGCAGGTCATTCGCGGCAGCATGCTGGCGATACCAATTGAGGCATCGCTGCTTTATGTTCAACCGCTTTATCTCTCGGCCGAGCGGGGCTCCCTACCGGAGTTGAAGCGCGTGATCGTCGCCTTCGGCAACCAGATCGCGATGGAAGAAACCCTGGAGCAGTCGCTCCAGCGAATTTTTGGCGGGCGCCCGGCTGAGGCGAAGGCGGCCGTGCCGGCGCCGGAGGTCGCCGGTAAGGAAAAAAGTCTCGCCAGGCAGGCGCTGGAGCATTTCGCGCGTTCCCAGGAGTTCCTGCGCCAGGGCAACTGGGCGGCCTATGGCGAGGAACTGAAGCGAGTCGAAGCGTTGCTCAGGGAAATGGATAAGAGCCGGTGACCGCCAGAAGATTTGCCGCGCTGGTTTTTATTTTCTTTGTGGTTTCGGCCGTCACCGGCCGCGGCCAGGAGCGGGAAAAACTCAAGGTCAGCACGCTGTTCATTGGTTCGTCCTTGCTTCCTCTATGGGTGGCGCAGGACCGCGGAATATTCGCGCGCCATAGCGTGGACGCGGAGCTGATCTGGATGCAATCGACGCTGTCCACGACCGCGCTCTTGGCCGGCGAGGTCGATTTTATTTTCGGCACGCCGCAGGTTACGTTGACCGTTCTCGCGTCGAAAAATCCGCCGCCGATCGTCGCCATCGGCGCTTGGGGTTCGGCATCCGAACACTGGCTGGTGGCCAATCCGTCGGTCCGCTCGGTCAAGGACCTGGCTGGAAAAGCGCTTGCGACCAGCCGGCCCAAGGCCGCCGATCACGGGTACTCGATAGCGATACTGGAGCGCTACGGCGTCGATCCTAAAAGCGTCACGTTTTTCTCCGCCGGAGGCCAAGGCGGCCGGATGGCTGCGGTCGAATCCGGCCGGGTCGCGGGCAGCGTCTTCAACCGCTACTACACTCTACAACTAAAGAAGAAAGGCTTCCGCGATATCGCGAAGCTCGAAACGCCGGATTATCCCTTTCCGCCTTCCGCCTTCTTCGTGCGCAAGGATGTGCTCCAGACCAAGCGCAAGACGCTCAAGACGTTTTTCAACGCAATGATGGAAGCGACCGAAAGACAAAAAAGCGATAAAGAGCTTTGCTTGAGGCTCATTCGCAAGAACCTGCGTCTGGACGATCCGAAAGTTATCCAGGCGGCTTACGAAGACGGCGCCACGATGACCTTCCCGTACTTTACCGAGCGGCAGTTCCAGGTGGCCTTGGATCTCATGAGCAAAAGCCTCGAACAGGCGGTCGATCTGCCTTACAAAACGGCCGTGGACAACAGCCTCCTCGATGAGATCAGCCGCTCCGGCGCTGCGCGTTAGGCGTAGTCGCACGGTGTCGTGCCGGCACGTTGACAACAGTCGTCGCGCGGGCTAGCTTTCTCATTGATCTCGCTTATGAACCCGCTCGGCCGCCTGCAGAATCGGATTCTAGTCGCCGCCGTTTTGTTCCTTTTCGTCACTCCCATCGGCGCCGCGGAAAAAATCAGGGTCGCGACTCTCTACATCGGATCGAGCATGCTGCCGCTCTGGCTCGCGAAAGAGGAAGGCGACTTTACGCGCCGGGGGCTCGACGTCGAGCTGATCTGGCTCCAATCGACGCTTTCCACCTACGCGTTGATCGCGGGCGAGGTCGATCTGATCTTCGGGACGCCGCAGGAGACTTTGTTGGCCATGACCGGCAAGGCCCCGCCCGCGCTCATCACGATCGGCTCATGGGAGACCAACTCCAAGCACTGGTTGGTGGTTGCGCCGACGATTCAATCGCCCAAGGACCTGATCGGCAAGACGCTGGCCACGAGCCGGCCCAAAGCGGCGGATGAGGGCTACTCGAGAATCATTTTGGAAAGACACGGTGTCGATTCGAAGCAGGTGGCCTTCATCAGCGCCGGCGGACAGCGCGACCGCGCCGGCGCCCTCAAGTCGGGCGCGGCGCAAGGCAGCGTTTTCAATACCTATAACTCGCTCGCGTTGGAGGAGGCCGGGTTCAAACGGTTGGCGCAGTTGGAGACGCCGAAGTTTCCGTTTCCACCCGCCACCTTCACGACCCGCCGGGAGATCGCGGCGCAAAAAAAGGAGCCGCTCAAGGCTTTTATGGCCGCGGTCGTGGAAGCGACGCGGCGATCGGGCCAGGATAAAGAGAACGGCCTCCGGCTTTTGAAGAAATATATGAAGATACAAAATCCCAAGGTGCTCGACGCGGCGTATCAGGACGGTCTCATCGTTCAATATCCCTACATGACCAAAGATCAGTTGAACTCCTCGCTCGACATTCTCGAGGCGAGCACGGGAGCGCGGCCGAAAATCACCTTCGAGCAGTTTGTCGATCACAGGTTGCTGCAAGAAGCGAAACTGCGGCAGGAAAAAAAATAAACCCAGAGGAGGGTCGCAACATGCAACCGAAAGTAGATCACCTGGCGTTTGTCGTAACGGATCTCGAACGCTCGGTAAAATTCTACAGCGACGTCTTTGCCGGCGAGGTCGGCCGGTCACGGGGATTCAACGACAAAGATAAAGGTGCCGGACGGCCGGTCCACACGCTGGTAAAAGTCGGCGACTACGGCTTCGATCTATTCCTCCAAGACCCGAAAGATCCGCCGCATCCGCGCGCGCGCTTTCTCCACTTCGCTTTCAACATCCGTCCCGACGAAGTGGACGCCGCGCTCAAAAAACTCGAACAGCTCAAAATTCCCTACGACGGACCGAAGGTCCACGGCGGATCGACGAGCATCTCGATCTATTTCTCCGACCCCGATGGGTACCAATTGGAGTTCTCGGCTAAATTTCCTGACGCGGAAAGCCACAAAAAAGCGATGGACCGTCTCGGCGCGACCTATGGTGGCACGGGAACCAGAACTTACGAATGGAAGGATGCATAGAACTCTCGGGCAAAACTTTGTCTTTCGGAGGTTGGTATGTACGGGGCCAAGACTCTCGATCACATCGCCTTTCCGGTGCGTGATTTGGACCGCTCGGAAAAATTTTATCTGGAGACCGTCGGGCTCAAGTTCATGACGCGGCGGAAAAACGCCGACGGTTCGGCGCGGCATACTTACGTGCTGGCGGGTGAGAATATCGTCGGCTTGACCCTTCCCGGCGTGCAGGTTGCGCGCTCCGAGAGCGGCGCGCCGCGCTATGGCATCGCGCTCGAATCGGGAGATAGCTTTGCCGCTGCGGCTAAGAGAATCAAGGAAAGCGGAATGCCGTGCGGCTCCGTCGTCGAGCATGATGCGGATTCTCCCTGGATCAAGTCGCTTTGCTTCGTCGATCCGGACGACAACCACATGGAAATCTGTCTGCGCCAGAGCGGCCCTTCGGCGCCGTGCGTGAGTCACGTAATCTTCGAGACCAAAGATCTCGCCAAGACGAGCCGTTTCTGGACCGAGGCTCTGGGACTCAGCCCCATTGGAGACGAGCGCGGGGAAAAAATTTTTCAGTTCGAAAACGGGCAGATTTTGGGCCTCAAGGAAGTGTCCGAGCTGTCGGAGCGAACGAAGAAAAAAGGCCGCGCCTGCCATGTGGCGTTCAACGTGACCCAGGAAGATTACGATCGCATGGTCGCGCTGATCACCGACCTGGGCGGGCGGTCGCTCGGCGATCACCGGTCGACCGACGGTCTGCGGCCGCCCGGCGAGCGCAGCATCTATTTCTTCGACCCGGATAATAACTACCTCCAAATCACCGCGCATGGCGAAAAGAATTGGGATCTCATGTCGGATGAGGAGAAGTGGCGCAGAATCCAAGAAAACCGCGCAAAACAGGGAAAAGGAATCTCTAGTTTCGATGCCGGTAAGAAAGCCAGCGCCTAAAAGATTTTCCATTTAATGGACAAACCGATCATTCCGACTTTTTCCCGGCAGGAAATGGAGCGGCGCTGGAGCGCCGTGCGCGCCGAGATGCGCAAGGCGAAGCTCGACGCGGTGATCGGACTGCCCAGCCAGGGCCACTGGGACCAGTTCGGCGCCGACACGCGCTACTTGACGCAGATCGGCGGTTTTCAGACGGAGGTCGGCGTGGTCTTTCCGCTCGAAGGCGAGGTGACGGCGGTGGTGCGCGGCGCGAACGAGGTGGAGTGGTGGGGAATGGCGCAAGATTCGGTTGAAGACATCCGTCCTTCGCGCCGCTCTTACGGCGAGCCGGTGATCCAACGATTAAACGAGATTCGCGCCGGGCGCGTTGGCGTGATCGGCCTTTCCGGTCTCGTGCGCGCGCCCGAAGGCGTGGTGCCTTGGGGCACCTACGAGAAAATTCGCGCCGCGCTGCCGCAGCTTCATTTTGAAAACGCCACCGATCTGATGCAGAAGGCGCGCTCGATCAAGAGCGCCGCAGAGATCGCCTTTATCGAAAAAGCGAGCGCGATCATCAGCCGGGCGATCGATGCGATGATGGAACTCGTGCGCCCCGGCGTCCCGGAAAATTTTCTCATTGCGGAGCTGCTCAAAGAAATCAGGCGGCAGGAAGGCGAGCCGATCACCATGCTGCTGTTCGGCGCGGGCGGGCCGGAGGTGCCATGGGCGCAGCGGGTGCCGACGGCGCGGCCGCTCAAGGCCGGCGACCTCGTCAATACGGAGGTCGAGGCAAAATACGGCGGCTATATCGCCCAGGCGCTGCAGCCGATTTCCCTCGGGCCGCGGCCGAAAGAGCTGGAGCAAATGTTCGACGTGACCTTCGCCGTGTTTCAAAAGATGCTCAGGCTCTTGAGGCCCGGACTCGCGTTCGGCGACGTCGTCGCGTTTTATCAGGATGAAGTAAAGGCCGCCGGCTATGAGCCGGGCGAAGCTCTCATGCACGGCCGGGGGTTGGGCGAGGACGCGCCGATGCTGTGGGGCGCGATCAGAGATTTTCCCGAAGCGCGAAGCGAGCTCAAGGAAGGCCACGTTTTTATTTTAAAGCCCGCCGCGCGCAAAGGCGAGATGAGGGACTCGATTCGCGCCGGCGACACCGTCGTGATCGAGCGCAACGGCGCGCGGCGCCTGGGAAAACGAGATTTGAATTTCGTCAGTGTAGGGCGCATGACATGATTCGAGTCGAGAACCTGAGAAAAGCCTTCAAGACGCAGGAGGGCGGCGTCAACGCGCTTGCCGGGATCAATTTCGAGGTCAAGGCGGGCAGTTTTTTCACTTTGCTGGGCCCCTCCGGCTGCGGCAAGACGACGACGCTTCGCAGCGTCGCCGGTCTGGAGCGTCCCGACGAGGGCGAAATATCGATCGGCGACAGGAAGGTCTTTTCGTCGCGCGAGGGAATTTTCATTCCGGGCAACAAGCGCGCCGTCGGCATGGTCTTCCAGTCCTATGCGATTTGGCCGCACATGACGGTTTTTAAAAACGTCGCCTATCCATTGAAGGCGAAGTACCGACCGCGCGCGGAGGTTCAGGAAAAGGTCAACAAGACGCTCAAATTGGTCGGGCTTGAAGAATTAGGGGACCGGCTCGCGCCGCGGCTTTCCGGCGGCCAGCAGCAACGGGTCGCGCTCGCCCGCGCGCTCGTGGCGGAGCCGAAGGTGTTGCTCCTCGATGAGCCGCTCAGCAACCTGGACGCGAAGCTCAGAAATCAAATGCGCTGGGAGCTGAAGGAGCTGCAACGCCGCGTCGGCACGACGACGCTCTACGTCACGCACGATCAGGTCGAGGCGCTCGCCATCTCCGACGAGATCGCGCTGATGAACCGCGGCCGGATCGTTCAGCTCGGCACCCCGCGTGAGATCTATGCCAACCCGGTGAATGAGTTTGCGGCGGATTTTATCGGCGCCGCCAATATCATCCGGGGCCGGGTTGTCGAGGGACCGGACGCGCGCGGGCAGGCGCGGGTAGAGACTTCCCTCGGCGTTCTCGTGGCGACGCAAAAAGGACCGCGCGATGAAAACGGCAAGGACGTGTTGATCGCGTTCAGACCGGAGCAGGTTGCGATCGTGACGGACGGCCCGCCGGCCTCCAGGGAAAATATCCTTAAAGGAGAGTTGCAGGGTTTTACCTATTTGGGCGAGTCCACCGAGCTTCACGTGCTCGTCGCCGGGCAGCAGATCCAGGCCAAGGGCGAGGCCAACATGGCGCTCAAGCGCGGCGCGCAGGTCTATCTTCACATCCCGGCGGAAGATTGTCTCGTCATCCGAAGCGGGGAAGTCTAGCCGGCAGTGAATGGAAGGCGCCCTTTCATTGATCCGCTCGCTCTGCACTGCCCGCCGATCCAGCCGCAAAATTTTATCCTTGACCGTTAATAGTGTAAGATAAAACCCATGAGCGGGGTTTACGTCGGCGGCGTCGGTATGACCAAGTTCGGCAAAAGCCCGCGGACCTTGATCGAGCTTTTCTGCGAAGCGGCCGCGGCGGCGCTGTCCGGTTCGCCGGTCGAGGACATCGATGCGCTTTATGTCGGCGCCATGAACCCGGAAGAATTTACCGGCGAGAGCAACATCGCGGCGCAGGTCGTGGACGCTCTCGGTGTCACCGGAGTGCCCGCGCTCAGGATCGAGACCGCGTCGTCGGCCGGCGCGGCGGCGCTGCATGCCGCCTGTCATGCGGTCGCGTCCGGCTACTATCGGACCGTGCTGGTGCTCGGCGGCGAGAAGATGACCCACCTAAGCACCAGCGCCGCCACGCGTATCCTCGCCGAGGTGATCGAGCATCAGGAGCGCCAGTGCGGCGCGACGATGCCGGCGCTCGCGGCGATGATTACGGCGCGCTACCGCCAGCGCTATCATCTTTCCGCGGCTCAGCTCCAGCGCGCCCTGTGCCGCGTCGCGATGAAAAACCACCTCAACGGCTCGCGCAATCCTTACGCTCAGTTTCAAAAGCCGATCACGGAAGAGATTTATCTAGCCAGCAAGCTTGTCTCAACTCCGCTCAGGCTTTATGATTGCTCGCCGATGACGGACGGCGCTGCGGCAATTATTCTGACCGGAGAGAAAACCGACGTGGTGATCTCCGGCATAGGGCAGGGGACGGGCCCCGCAGGCTTGAGAGAAAGAAAATCTTTCACCTCGTTCGACGCGACTCGGAGGGCGGCGGAGCGGGCTTATCGGATGGCGGGCGTCTCGCCCAAGGAGATCGACTTCGCCGAGGTTCACGATGCCTTCACGCCGTTCGAAATCATCAGCACGGAGGATCTCGGTTTTTTCCCGCCGGGCAAGGGGTGGCAGGCGGTCGAGGAAGGGAAGACGTCCATCGACGGGGAGTTGCCGATTAATCCGTCGGGCGGTCTTAAATCGCGTGGCCATCCGGTGGGCGGAAGCGGCGTCGCGCAGATTGTGGAAGCGACGCAGAGATTAAGAGGCAACGTCGAGGTGAAGTCCAAGCGCGAGCCCAGGCGCGCCCTGGCGCAGAGCACCGGAGGGCTCGGGGCGAACAACCTGGTGACGATTCTCGAGCGCACCGAAGGCGCTCAAACTCAGATTCAATGGTCGGGGGGGGGCAACCATTTTAAACCGGTCCGGCGGCGGAAATCCGTTCCCGCGCCGACCAGCGACGAGGGAGAAATCGAGACGTTCACGATCCTTTATGTTACGCCGGACGGTTTTCTTCCCCCACTGGCGCTGGCGCTGGTGCGCAATCGCGCCGGCGAGTTGATTATGGCGCAAGGCGAAGACATCCGTCATCTAAAAATCGGCCGCGAGGTTTATCTCAGGGAGCTCGACGGCGGTTACGTCTTTACGGTCAAGAGCCATCTCAGAAAAGTGAGCGAGGCGATGAAAGAACTGGTGCGCGGGCTGCCTTCCTTTACGGGCGCGAGCAAGAAAGCGCGCGGGGATAAGGAGGACTCTCGATGATCGGCCGAGGTCACGACCGGGCCGAAAAGCGCTTCCGCTCGCTCACGCGGCTCATTGCCGAGGAGCTGAAGCAGGCGATTCTCGCCGGCAAGCTGGCGCCGGGAGAAAAGCTCTCGGAAGAACAGTTGACCGCCTCGCTGAAAGTGAGCCGCGTGCCGCTGCGCGAAGCTTTGCGCTCTTTGGAAGCGGAGGGCTACGTGAGCTTTTTGCCCAACGAGCAGGTGGTCGTCAGCAAGCCGACCTCGGAGGAGATCGAAGACGCCTACTCGATCACCGGCGTGCTCGAGGGGTTGGCGACGCGGCTCGCGGTCGAGCGGGCGCAGCCGGAAGAGGTCGCGCGGCTGCGGGAGTTGCACCAGTTGCTCAAAGAAGCCTACAAGGGCAAGGACGCGGAGCGCTATTTCGAAGCCAATAGCCGGTTCCACCGCTTCATCGCCGGGCTGGCGCGCAACGAGCGTCTCTATCATCTCATCGACCAGATGCGCCAGGAGATCCGCAAGGCGCGAATCGTGTCGCTCAATCTGCCGCAGCGGCTCGATTACTCCATGCGCGAGCACGACCAGATCATGGACGCGTTTCTCAAGAAAAACGCCGCGCTCGCCGAAGCCACCGTCATCAAACATCTGCAAAATCACATGGAGGCGCTGAAGCGCGTGCTGCGCGGCTCGCGCTCCTGAGAAAAACGATGAATCTCCTGGAAGTGCGCGGGCTCAAGACTTATCTCAGCACCTCGCTCGGCTTGGTGAAGGCCGTGGACGGCGTCTCGTTCGACGTCAAAGAAGGCGAGACCGTCGCTCTCGTGGGCGAGAGCGGCTGCGGCAAGACCATGACCGCTTTATCGATCATGCGGCTCATCCCGCGGCCGCAAGCCTCGATCACCGGCGGCGAGATTCGCTTTCAAGGAAAAGATCTCTTGAGGCTCGACGACGAGGAGATGCGCCGCACGCGGGGCGCCGAGATCGCGATGATCTTTCAAGAGCCGATGACCTCGCTCAATCCCGTCCTCACGATCGAGCGGCAGATCACCGAGACGCTGGAAGCGCACCAGCCGATTTCCAAGGCAGAGGCGCGCGGCCGCGCGCTCGAATTGCTGCGCCTAGTCGGCATTCCCGATGCGGCGCAGCGCCTGACCGAGTACCCGCATCAATTCAGCGGCGGCATGCGCCAACGCGTGATGATCGCGATCGCGCTCAGCTGCAAGCCCAAGCTCATCCTCGCGGACGAGCCGACGAGCGCGCTGGATGTCACGATCCAGGCGCAGTTACTCGAATTAATGCGCGGCCTCAGCCGCCAGTTCAGCGTCGCGCTCGTCATCATCACGCACAACCTCGGAGTGGTCGCGCGCTACGCCGACCGCGTCAACGTGATGTACGCGGGCAAGATCATCGAGAACGGCAGCGCCGCCGAGATCTACCGGAATCCGCGCCACCCGTACACGATCGGCCTGCTCCACTCCGTGCCGCGGCTGGACCAGCCGCGGAAAGCGAAGCTCGATCCGATCGACGGCCAGCCGCCGGATTTATGGAATCTGCCTCCGGGCTGCAGCTTCGCGCCGCGCTGCAAGTTCGTTATACCGAAGTGCGCGCAAGAAGTGCCTCCGCTCAGACAGATCGAAGACGGCCACGCTTCCGCGTGCTGGGTCGCGGAAAACCTGCGGCAATAATTTTGAATTTTGATTATGAAGTCCGAATCTGAAATTCAAAATTCAAAATTAAAAATTCAAAATTCTCCTATCGTCGAGGTGCGCGGGCTTAAGAAGTATTTTCCCATTGTGAGCGGCGTGATCGCCCAGCGCATCGTCGGCTGGGTCAAGGCGGTGGACGACGTGAGCTTTTCCATCCGCCGGGGCGAAACTTTGGGCTTGGTCGGTGAGTCGGGCTGCGGCAAAACCACGACGGGCCGCTGCC
Organism: Binatia bacterium; assembly: GCA_036506735.1. Classification (GTDB taxonomy): domain Bacteria; phylum Desulfobacterota; class Binatia; order UBA9968; family UBA9968; genus JAJPJQ01. Next base: position 26,114 of record DASXRG010000061.1, read on the forward strand.
TGCTTCAGCTCGAGCGCCCTACCGGAGGCAACGTGCTCTTCGAGGGACGGGATCTGACCCGGATGGCCGAGGGGGAATTGCGCCCGCTGCGGCGGCACCTGCAGATCGTATTTCAAGATCCCTACAGCTCGCTCAACCCGCGCATGACGATCGGCCAGATCCTCGCCGAGCCGATCCGCGTGCACGCGCTCGCCGGCAATGGGAGCAAATGCGCCGGCCGGGTCGCCGAGCTGCTGCACGTCGTCGGACTGAATCCGGTCATGGCGCGGCGCTACCCGCACGAGCTCTCCGGCGGCCAGCGGCAGCGAGTCGGCATCGCGCGCGCTCTCGCGCTCGAGCCGAAGCTCATCGTGTGCGACGAGCCGGTTTCGGCGCTGGACGTTTCCATCCAGGCGCAGATCATCAATTTATTGGAAGAGCTGCAGGAACGCTTCGGCTTGACGTACCTCTTCATCGCGCACGATCTTTCGGTCGTGCGCCACATCAGCGACCGCATCGCGGTGATGTATCTCGGTAAGATCGTGGAGATTGCGGACCGGCAGGAGCTTTACGACAATCCGCTCCATCCTTATACTCGCGCGTTGCTGTCGGCGGTTCCGGTGCCCGATCCCGTGGTCGAAGCGAAGCGTGAACGGATTGTACTCGGCGGCGAGGTGCCGAGCCCTTCCAGCCCGCCCTCAGGCTGCGTTTTTCACCCGCGCTGTCCGATCGCGATCGACGAGTGCCGCGGCGCGGTGCCGGAGCTAAGAGAGATCAAACCGGATCACCGGGTTGCCTGTATCCGGTCGTAGA
>DASXRG010000062.1:0-9939 GCA_036506735.1 Binatia bacterium
GGAAAAGTATTTTCTGAAGTGGAAGGAAGACGAGCAGGATAACACGCGGTTCAAGCTCGACAAGTATCTGCTCAAGATGTGCCGCAAGGAGCGGCTCATCGAATTGATGCACGACTTCGTATTGTTCGATGGCGGCATCAAGAAGCTGCCGCGCGTACACCAGTATTTCGGCGTCAAGGCGGCGCAGGGGCACGTCAACGCTTACAAGGGCGGCGTCATCTGGCATACGCAAGGCAGCGGCAAGAGTATCGTGATGGTAATGCTGGCCAAGTGGATTTTGGAGAACAAGCCCAACGCCCGCGTGCTGATCGCGACCGACCGCGACGAACTGGACAAACAGATCGAGCGGGTTTTCAAAGACGCGGGTGAGGCGATTTACCGCACCAGCAGCGGACACGATTTGATAGCGCAACTCGGCCAGGCCAAGCCGCGCCTGCTTTGCTCGCTTGTCCACAAGTTCGGCAAGAAGGGCGTGGACGATTTCGACGCCTTCATCGAGGAATTGAAGAAGCAGCCAAGTCCGGCGGTGGGCGAACTGTTCATCTTCGTGGACGAGTGCCACCGCACGCAGAGCGGCAAGCTGCATAAGACGATGAAGGCGCTATTGCCGGGCGCTGTGTTCATCGGCTTTACCGGCACGCCGCTACTCAAGCTGGACAAACAGACAAGCCTGGAGGTCTTCGGCGACTACATCCACACCTACAAGTTCGGCGAGGCCGTCGAGGACGAGGTCGTGCTCGACCTTGTCTATGAGGCGCGGGACATACCGCAAGAGGTAGGTTCGCCGCAAAAAGTTGACGCATGGTTCGAGGCCAAGACGAAGGGCTTGAACGACTGGCAGAAAGCCGCGTTGCGCGAGCAATGGGGCACAATGCAAAAGGTTTTGAGTTCGCGGTCGCGCATGGAGCGAGTGGTGGAGGATATTGTCTTCGACTTCAGCGTGAAACCGCGCCTCTCGAGCGAGCGCGGCAACGCCATGCTCGTAGCGTCGAGCATCTACGAAGCCGCCAAGTATTTCGAGCTGTTCGAGAAGACGGTGTTCAAAGGCAAATGCGCGGTGGTCACGTCCTACAATCCGCACGCGCAGGATGTGACGTTGGAGGAAACTGGGGCGAACACTGAAACCGAGAAGCAGTTTCTCTACAACATCTACGTCGAACTGCTGAAAGACGTTGTTCCCAAACCCAACAAGACCAAGACCGAAACCTATGAGGACAAAGTGAAGGAGCGGTTCAAGACGCAGCCCGCGAATATGCGGCTGTTGATCGTGGTGGATAAGTTGCTCACCGGTTTTGACGCGCCGCCTTGTACCTATGTATACATTGACAAGTCCATGCAGGACCACGGTCTGTTTCAGGCCATATGCCGCACGAACCGGCTCGACGGCGAAGACAAATCCTTTGGCTACATCGTGGACTATAAAGACCTGTTCAAAAAGCTCGTGAATGAAAGGGGCACGGGCGCGCTCCAGGTTTACACGTCCGAGCTGGATCACAGCGAGGGAGGAACGACACCAGAAGTGTTAATGCAGGATCGCCTCAAGAAAGGCCGGGAACGGCTGGATCAGGCGCTGGAGGCCATTGCGCTCCTGTGCGAGCCGGTGCAGCCGCCCAAGGGCGAGCTGGAGCATATCCACTACTTTTGCGGTAACACCGAGATACCCGAAGACCTCAAAGAGCATGAACCGCAGCGCGTTGCGCTCTACAAGTCCACTGCCGTACTGGTGCGCGCCTATGCAAATATCGCCGACGACTTGCCGCAGGCGGGCTATACCGAGGCGCAGATTACGAAAATCAAGCAGACCCTCGACCGCAATCTCAAACTGCGCGAGATCATCCGTCAGGCGAGCGGGGAGACCATCGACCTCAAGGCTTATGAAGCCGACATGCGTCACCTCATCGATACATATATTGAGGCCGATGCGCCGAGAACGATTTCGGACTTCGGCGAAATTGGTCTGCTCGACCTGATCGTCAAGAGCGGCATCGCCGACGCCATCAAGAGCCTTCCGAACGGGATCAGAGGCAACAAGGATGCGGTTGCAGAAACCATCGCGAACAATGTCCGCAGCAAGATTATCAAGGAACATCTGAGCGACCCTGCGTTCTACGACAAAATGTCAGTGCTGCTAACCGAAATCATCGCCGACTTACGAGCGCAACGAATCAGCTACGAGGAATTCTTGAAGCGTATCGCCGAAGTCGCCAAAAACGTGCAGACCGGCAAGGCGGAGGACACGCCCGCAAAACTCAATACGCCGGGGAAGCGCGCGCTCTACAATAATTTAAAAAGGGCTGGCCAAGATGCCGCGGGCGCGGGTTTCGTGGTGGAACCGCCAGCGGATTTCAAAGGCGCTCGTGACCCAGTGCTCGATCTGGCGCTAAAGATCGACGCGACGGTCCTACGCGTGAGGCCTAACGCCTTCCGAGGCAATCAGGCGAAGGAGAACGTCATCAAGGCCGCACTGTTGCCGCTGCTCGGCAACGACAAAGCCGAAGTAGAGCGGATTTTTCTCATTATCACCGCGCAGCGGGAATACTGATGCCAACGCAGGTCAAACTGGGTGACATCACCGCGGACGTGGTGCTGAAGGATATCAAGAACGTCCATTTGAGCGTATATCCGCCGACCGGCAGGGTGCGGATTTCCGCCCCGTCGCGCATGAAGCTCGACACTATCCGCGTCTTTGCAATTTCCAAGCTTGGATGGATCAAGCAGCAGCAAAACAAATTCCGGCGGCAGGAACGCGAGACCCCGCGCGAATATCTGAATCGCGAAAGTCATTACTTGTGGGGTAAACGCTACCTGCTCAAGGTAATCGAGCATGACGCCGCGCCGGAGGTGAAACTGAAGCATAATGTGATGATCCTGCGGGTTCGTCGTGCTGCGAACGACGAAACGAAGGATGCCATTGTCGCTCGATGGTATCGAGACCAGATCAAAGCCGCGGTCCCTGATCTGATCGCGAAATGGCAACGCATTATGAGAGTGAACGTGGAGCGTGTTTTTGTGCAGAAGATGAAAACCAAATGGGGAAGCTGCAATCCCCGTAGGTGCAACATTCGCCTCAACACCGATCTCGCAAAAAAGCCGCGCGAATGTCTCGAATACATTGTCGTACACGAGATGCTTCACTTGTTGGAGCCGACGCACAACGGTTCGTTCACAGCGCTGATGGACAAATTCTTGCCGCACTGGACATTGCGCCGCGACGAACTAAACGCCGCACCGCTCGCGCACGTGACCTGGAGTTATTGACGATCTTTATTATTCAATAGTCGCTACGATTTCGCACCGCACAGAGAGAAGCACGCCCGCAACCGTACAAGGCTATTACCGGCTAGATCGAGACGATCATATTGTTAAAGTACCGCGAAAGACCAGGATAGTCTGGAGCCACAGGCTTGGACATATTTTGGACATATCGGGAAAATCTCAGAACAGAAAGAACCGGCTAAATGCTTGATTTCTATTTGCCCCCGGCGGGATTCGAACCCACGGCCCCAGGATTAGGAATCCTGTGCTCTATCCAACTGAGCTACGGGGGCCTAACGTTTAATCTTTCTATTCCGATCGCGCGGGCTTTGCAAGATTTCTGATCAGATTATCGATGAAACTTGCGGCGATCAGCGGAATTTGACGACCAAATAGGCCGGGTCGGATTGCGATCCGCCGATACCCGGGTGCTCCACCACGATCGAATACGTCCCCGCCTTGCTCAAGAGTTCCGCCGGAACCGTGGCGCTGATCTCCGTCGCGCGGCGGAAGTTCTGCGGAAATCGCGCCGGCCGGAATTGGACTTCCGCTTTCACGGCTCGGCCGTTGATTTTCACGACCGCCGTGCTGAGAAAGTTCTTTCCCTTGATCGACAGCTTGACCGGCCCTTCTCCCTGCACGACGGAATCCGGCGTCAGCTTCTCTATTTCGGCGGCGGGCCGGTCGGGAGCAGGCCGCGCAATCGGGTTTCGATAAGCCGGGTTGTACCCCGGCTTGCGCGCGGCGCCCTCTTTGAAAACCGTGTGAACCCGCTCGACGGCGAAAATATCTTCGAGGGGGTTGCCGTCCAGAAGGACGATATCGGCGAACCGGCCGGGCGCGATCGCGCCGAAATCCGCCGTCCGGTTCTCGCACTCGGCCGGATTCCTGGTCGCGGCGATGAGCGCCTCTTGCGGCGTCAGGCCCGCCTCGACGAGCATTTCCAGTTCACGTTGGATCGCCAGCCCGGGCAGAATGGAATTCGGGTCCGATCCGGTCTGAAGCCGGCCGCCGGCTTTGACGAAACGCCGAAGAAAATCTTGCAGCTTGCGGTAGCCGGTTTCCACGCGCTGCCGGAGCCCGGACTCCAGAGCCGCCGTCCCGGAGAAATATTCCTGCGTGTTGGCGCGAAAATACGGCGGGATGTACGCCAGCGCGGGCAGAGAGAGAAGCCGCAGCTCGGCGTCTTCGAAGCGCCGCCGATTCACCGAAAAGGCGCGCCAGGCCGTGGACAAGGTCGGAGTCCAACAGACTTTTTTCGCGACCAGCGCCTGGATGACCCCGTCGTAAGTATCCTCTTCCATGAAGCTGTGCACTTCCTGGCTGGTCATGCGGTTGCGCGCGCTGGTGCGCGCCTCGTGCAGTTTTTTTCTTCCCTCCGCGCTGCCGACCGTCGCCATGGCGACCGAATGAGAATGCTCGATGGAATTGATGTCGATGCCCGCGAGCACGGCCTCGGTTCCGTTGATGGAGTGCGTGATCAGCGGTTTTCCCGCGCCGCGCGCTTCCGCAGCGATGGCGCGGAGATCTTCGAGCGAAAAATTTTCCAGCGCCTTGATCATGTCGACGCCCGCCGCGAGCGCCTTTTTCGCTTCTTCTCGCGCCTCTTCCGCGCTGCGAACGTAAATTTCGGTTCTCCCGCGCGACCCTTCCCCGTCGTCGTCGCCCGACGGCCGGTTGAATCTGCCGGCGACGAGCAGCCGCGGCCCGGTGATCTTCCGCTTGTCGATTCCCTCTTTCTGCGCCAATCTCCAGGCCAGCGGATTATCGCCGATATCGAACGCGGTCGTCACCCCGTGCGAGAGATAGATCTCGCCTTGCCACTCGCGATAGTGTGAATGGGCGTCAACGAGCCCGGGAATCGCGACCTGGTCGCGGAGATTCAAAACCCTGGCCCCTTTCGGGAGTGCCAAGGTGCCGCGCTTACCGACAGCTTGGATGCGCTTGCCGACGATCACGATGTCCGCATCCTGCAGCGGCGCCCCGCCCGAACCGTCGATCAAGAGCTTCACTTGCAGAACGAGCGGCGTGTCATCGGCAGCCTGGCTTCTGTGTCCGAAAATGAGAAGAATGACGGCAAGAGTGCCAATGGCCGAGACGAGGCGCACCGCTCTCATTGCGATGGAAAGTTTCACCGGTCTGCCGGGCCGTAGAGTTTGGTAAAGAACCCCTCGCTCTCAAGCTCTTTTATCAACGACAAGTCGGTAAATTCTTCAATCCGCCTCCCTTTGAGCTGAGGGTAAATATTGCTTAGGTCCTCGATGTCGCTCTGCAGCGCCTCGGCGCGCGGATAAGGCTTCATTGGAATCGTCCCGAGCAGATAATTTTTATGCATCGACTCCAGAAGCTTGGGCTCGTTAACCTTCATGTACTTGCGGAAGATACGAAAGGTGAGCTCTTTGTCTTTGCGTCCGACCGCGACGCCCTCGGTGAGTGCCATGATGAAGGCTTTGAGCTGGCGGCGCTTATCCTTGACGAATTGCCGGCTCGTCGAGATATCGCTGCCCGTGGTGTAAACGCCGTTCTCCAGCAAGTCCGCCAGTACCGAGACCTTTTGACCTTGCAGCTCCAACTGAAGAATATTGTCCACGGTCGCAAGCGTCGCGTCGATTTTTCCCTGCAGCATGATCACGATGCGCCGGTCCGATTCGCTCAACCCGGTCGGTATGAGCGTAACGTCTTTCCCGGGTTGAAGGCCAAGCTTCGGCAGCAGCCGGCGCAGCGCGTAATCGGAGCCCGCGCCGATGCGGCTCGAGCCAATCAGTTTTCCCTTGAGCCCCTGGATGGAGGTGATCGAAGGATTGGCGATCAGCTTGTAGCCGATCGCGCCCAGGCTGGCGATGATGACCACCGGCGCGCCGCTCGCCGCCGCGCCGACCGCCGACGAGCCGGAGGCGGCGATCAAATGAACGCTGCCGCCGAGCAAGGCGTTCACCGAGGTGATACCGGAAGCGATGTACACGAGATTGCCGTCGACGCCGTACTTCTCATAGAGTCCGAGTTCCTTGGCGATCCAGAGTGGCCCCCGCGTCCCGGAGACCGACGCATAAGATATGTTCAGCAGGTCGAGTTTCTTGTCCTGGGCGTACGCTCCGCCGCGAATCAAAAAGCTTGCAACCAAGATCAGAAACAAAAGTTTTTTCATTTGCGGTTTCCGGTTTCCGTTTTGTTAGTAGTGCTCGCCCTCGTTGAGAGTTTTGATCGACGCGCGAATCCGCGCTTTGGATTTGACCCCATGCTTGTAGAGCAGGAACGGCCACGCGCGATACGGATTCTCCAGCCGCGCCGTCACCCTCCCCCGCGCGGCGTCCGGCAGCGGCTTGGGCGTGGTGAAGCTCATCAGAAAAAGCTGGTCCCGGCACGCGTGCTCCAGCTGGATCGCCGAGATGCAGGTGCCTTCGATGCCCGGCCCCGCGACGACGACGCCGTGGCCGCGGAGAAAAATCCCGTAGTGCGGGCCGAGAGCTTCCACCATGCGCCGCGCCAAAGCATCGCTGTTGATGCCGTGGCTCTCGGGAAATATCGGCACCCCATCGGCGAACAGGCGCGCCTCGCGGCTGAACGGAATCAAGCCGATATCCTGGAGGCCCATGAGGATCGAGCTGCGCGCGTGACAATGGAGAACGCTGCCGACGTCCGGCCGGCTGCGGTAGATCGCGCTATGAATGAGGGTCTCGGAAGGGATCGGCCCTTTGCCGGCGATGCGCTTGGCCTCAAGGTTTACCGTGCAAATGTCCTTCGGACCGGCAAGGACTCCGGCAAACCGTGGATTGATTAGAAAAGTTTCCGTTCCCGGGATGCGCGCGCTCAAGTGGCCCGAGCCCGAGAGAATCCCTTCGCCGGTTAATACCTGCAACCCATCGACCAATCGCCGCTTCAACTCCTCCACGTTGTTTCGCTTCGCCATTTTCCCTTCCCTTCAACCCTTGAATCCCTTAAACTCTTCAACCTCTTCTCTCCCACTCGACATAATAGCGCCAGAGCGGTCCCAGCGATCGATCCGGCGCGCCGCGGCGGGAAAGAAAGGCATCGACGTCGTCCTGCGGGATCGAGGGAACATTCCCCAGAGTGGCGGCCTGCAGGTTCATCTTGGCCAGATGATCCAGCTTGATCGCTCTAAGGGTCGCCTCTTCGACGCTTTTTCCCGTAACGACGACGCCATGGCCGCGCAGAACGCAGATGTCGCTGTCGCCCATGACTTCAAGCATCGCATGAACTTGCTCTTTGGAGTGAAGCGTCAGGCTGCTTGGATACAGCGGAATGCCGCGCACAGCCAACCGCATGCCTTGCGGGTCGTAACCGCCGAAGATCGGCCGCAGCGCTATCCCTGCCATGGTCGTCAGCACGATCGACGGCGGGTGCGCATGAACCACGCCGCCGACTTGCGGCTTGCGCTTGTAAATCTCGCCGTGGATGCACGCCTCGTTCGGAGTCTTGAGCCCGGCGCGATTCTTGAGCGGCGCGCCTTCGAAGTCGGAAAGGACGACGTCCGTGGACCGGGTAAATAAGAGGCCGGTTTCCGCGCCTCCCCGGCCGCGAATGAGCATCGATTGCCCGTCGGGATTGCGCCCGCTCACGTGGCCGGTCGTTTCCTTGAAAAGGCCGAGCTTTGCGAGGATTCGACAGGAAAGCGCGACGGTTTTTGCCAAAGCGGCGTCGGCCTTGAGATTTTTGATTTTAAATTTTGGTCCCGTCATCCCCCACCGTCATCTTCAACCTCTCCCTAACCCTCTCCTTACTAAGGAGAGGGAAGGGTGAGGTTACGCCGCCTCCATCGCCGCCTGGTAAAATGCGTCGTAGGTGACCCACTGTTTCCCCTGGCTCTTCTTGAGATGCAACCAGATCGCGCGCTGGGAATCCGGCGTGCCGGCCCGGCTGAGAACGATCTGCTCGCCGAGTTTTCCATGGTCCTGGTCCGCTTCGCCGTGCGCGGTAAAAAATTCGAGCGCTTGGTCCGGCACGTGATACTTGTTTTTCAGCGCTTCCGCCCAGACCGGATGGACCACCGAGTTGATTTTCTCCCCGACGCGTAAATTCGCCGGCAGATCGCCGACGGTCTGCTTCATCGATTTGTAGCGCTCGGCGTCGAGCACCACCTGCATGAGCGGCGACGGCTCCGAACACGTCACCTCTTCCCGCTTGAGGCCCAACCCTTCGGCGAAGCGCAGCCACAACTCCGGATGGCTGGGATATTTGCCGCCGGCGAGATCCTCGCCCGACTCGGAAAGCAGCACTTTGAGCTGCTCCTGTAGCTCATCCAAGGTCGGCGCGGTGGCCACGATGTAGGCGTCGTTTCTGAGCGTCTGGACTTTCGCATGGTAATCCTGCTTGGCCCACGCCTGAAGCTGCTTGCGGCTCCATTCGCCGCGCACGAGCTTGACGCAAAACGGATGATTGATCTTGGTATGGTGAGTGAGCACGGTTTCCGATACGAGCTCGAGGAATTTTTCCGGCGGCAGAAACTCGCGCGGCGGATCGGGAAAGCGCGGATAGTTCCACGGCGTCTTGATCTCGTCGAACATTCTTCGCGCGCGGTTTCTCAGCTCGGTGATCGAAGCCATATGAAATTTGCCTCCCGTTAAACTCTCTCATCAGGAAATAACGTATCGGCCGCAATACTGTCAACCATTACGCGCGCATTTCTCACCGATTGTAGAGCCGGGTAAAAAAACCTTCCTCTTCCAGCTCGGCGAGAAGCGTCTTGTCGATGAAGTCGGCCGGTTTTTTGCCGCGCATCTCCGCCATCGTGAGGCTTTGATTTTCTATCTCGGCCTGAATGACCTCTTCCATCGGATAAGGCTTGGCCGGGAGAGCGTCTTCCACGTAGTTTTTGTAGAACACCTCCAGGCGCTTCGGGTCGCTCTCGCGCATGTATTTGCGGAAGCTCGCGAGCGCGACCGGCTTGTTGGTCTTGCCGAGCCAGATCGCTTCGCAATAGGCCGCAAGAAATGCTTTCGCCCGGCCGCGGTGCTCCTTGATGAAATCGCGCTTGGCCGAGAGGTCGCTCGCGCTGGTGCGGATGCCGAGCTCGTTCAGATCCGCCAGGATCGAGATTTTTATTCCTTTCGTTTCGGCCTCGTAGAGATTGTCGGGACTGACCAGGGTCGCGTCGATCTTCCCTTGCTGCATGATGAAGACTCGCTTGATCGATTCCGCGAGTCCGGTCGCCAGGACGTTCACGTCCTTGCCCGGAACGAGGCCAAGCTTGAGCAGCGTCCGGCGCAGCGCGAAGTCGATCGTCGTGCCGGGACGGCTCGTCCCGACGGTCTTGCCCTTGAGCTGCTGGACCGACGTGATCGACGGATGCGCTACGAGTTTCCACGCGCCGGGACCGAACGTTCCGATGATGACGATCGGCAAGCCGCGCGCCGCCGAGACCATCGACGTCGAGCCGGGCGCGCCCAGGATGTCCACGTCGCCGCCAACGAGCGCGCCGATAGCGGTGTTGCCCGCGGCGATCACGATCAGATTGACGTTCAATCCGTATTTTTCGAAGAGCCCGGCGTCTTTGGCGATCCAGAGAGGAATCCTGCTGCCGGTCACCGACGCGTAGGAGACGTTGAGAGTCTGGAGCTGCTTGGGCCGCTCCTGCGCATGTGCTGAAGCGGCCAACAGTAGACAGAGCAGGATCGACCTGACGGCGAATAACATTTGTAGATTAACGTGTAGGGGCGGTTCGCGAAC
>DASXRG010000063.1:0-11466 GCA_036506735.1 Binatia bacterium
TTCATCTTTCTCGCCGACGGCGCCGGCATCGCGCATATGGAGACCACGCGCATGTTCAACCGCGTCGTCCACAACGAAGGGCTCAATATTCCCGACAAAATCATCAAAGAGGGATCGCTGGGTATGATCACGACTCACCCGGCGGATTCTCTTACGACCGATTCCGCCGCGGCCGCCACGGCAATGGCAAGCGGCTGTAAAGCTAAAGTCGGCGCGCTCGGCATCTGCAGCAACGGCAAGATTCCCAAGACCGTCATGGAGATCGCCAGAGGCAAGGGTATGCGCATAGGCCTCGTCACAACCTCGACGATTTACGACGCCAGCCCGGCGGCGTTTACGGGCCACGTCGCGGACCGGAAGTATTTCAGCCTGATCGTCGATCAGTACCTCCGGGTGGCGCCCGATCTCCTGCTCGGTGGCGGGCGCGACCAGTTTCTGCCGCAGGGCCAGGAGGGAAGCGCCCGCAAGGACGACACCGACATGATCGCCGCGTTTACGAAAAAGGGCTATACCTACGTCGCGAATAAAACGGATCTCGCGAAGGCCAAGGGGAGCAAGCTGCTGGGACTGTTCAATCTCGCGGAGATGAGCTTCGAGCTCGATCGCGACAAGGATAGAGAGCCTTCGCTTTCCGACATGACTCAAGCGACGATCCGTTTTCTCGAGGAGGGCAACCGGCGCGGCTTCATGGTTTTTATCGAGAACGAGAATACCGACAGCGCCGGCCATTTTACCGACGTCGCCTCGGTAATCCAGGCCTATCGGGAATTCGACCGCGCGGTCGGTTTGGCCTACGAGTTCTACCGCAAGCATCCGCGCGAGACGCTCATCCTGGTAACCTCGGACCACGACACCGGCGGGCTTGGTTTCACGCTCGCTCTGGAAGAACCGTCCAGCCGCCGCGCCAAGCGAGTGGACGCCACCGAGGCGGATTTGAAAAAAATCGCCTTGATTTCGATTTCACTCAAAAAGGCCGTCGAGATCCTCGGACCCGACCCGACCTCTGAGGCGATCGATCAACTGATGGCAAATTACTTTAAAGGATTCACGTTGGCGGCGGACTTGAAGAAAATGCTCCTAAGCAAGCAGCTACCGGCCCGCAACATCTATACCGACCCGATCGGCAATACGCTAGGCCTGATGGTCGCAAACAACACTCAGGCTTACTGGGGCGCGTCGGGCCACACGAGCCAGCCGGTCATCGTCGCCGCGCTGGGAGTGGGGGCGGAACTATTCCGCGGTTACCAGGACAACACGGACTTCGGCAAACACCTCTTCACTCTGCTGGGCGATAAAGATTCGCAATAAATTCCGATCGGGCGAATTTCGCAGCGGACCCTGGGGTTTCGTGCCGGGCCCTCCCACGGGCACGTTCTTAATTTTGCAAAGACGCGATCCCGGTCTCGGCTATTTCGCGGTCTTCCTCGGCTTTGGCGCCGCTCACGCCGACGGCGCCGACAAAATGGCCGTCCACTGTGATGGGCACCCCGCCCTGGATCGTCACGATCGAGCCCGAAGCCAAAGTGATCGCCATCGCGTGGTGGTCGTCCATGTCCCTGCCGCTGGAAGTTTTTTTGCCCGTCGGGCTTCGGGTCAAAGCCGCGCTGCGCGCCTTCGCCTGGGCGATGGCGACGGTGTGGAGCCTGGCGCCGTCGGTTCGCAGGAAGGCCATGAGATGGCCGCCGTCATCGACGACGGCGATGCTCACCGTGAGTTTCATGGCCTGGGCTTTCTTCATCGCCGCTTCAACGATGGACATCGCGCCCTCCTGAGTCAGTTTCAGCGTCGCTGTAGTCTTCATGCTCGCTCCTTTCTCGTTCTAATTCTTTTCATTTGCTTCGCTGCCGCCCGCTTCGTCAGCGCGTCCTGAAAGAAACCGGGGTCTTTCCTATTCCCACCACGACCTTGCGGCAGTTCCAAACAGAATATAGGATAATGCGGAAAGATAAGTCCATCTAGGGTATGGCCAATCCAGTTGAGAAGGATCGAATCGGCGTTTTAGTCGGCGGCGGACCGGCCCCCGGCATCAACGGCGTCATCAGCGCGCTCACCTTGGAAGCGCGCAACCGGGGTCGCCAGGTCCTCGGCATCTACGACGGGTTCCAGTGGCTGATCGCCGGCGACACGGAAAAAGTGAAGCCGCTGGACCACGACGACGTATCGCGCATTCACTTCCAGGGCGGGTCGATCTTAAATACATCGCGGGCCAACCCGACGAAAAAACCGGAACACCTCGAAGCGGTTTTGACCTCGCTCAGGAAGTTGGGCATCGGCTACGTTGCCACGATCGGCGGCGATGACACGATGTTCGCGGCCAGCCAGTTGGCCCAGCGCGCCGCCGGAAGCATCCGGGTCTGCCACGTGCCAAAGACCATCGATAACGACCTGCCTCTGCCCGGAGACATTCCGACGTTCGGCTTCGAGACCGCGCGCCAGCTCGGCTTCAGCCTGGTGCACAACCTGATGGAAGATTCGCGCGCCACCAAGCGCTGGTACTTCGTCGTCGTGATGGGCCGCTCCGCCGGCCACCTCGCGCTCGGAATCGGCAAAGCCGCCGGCGCCACGCTCACGATTATTCCCGAAGAGTTCGAAGGGCCGGTGCGGCTCGAGACGCTGTGCGATTTACTCGAAGGGGCGATTCTAAAGCGCAAGGCGCTCTGGGGACGGCTCGACGGCGTGGCGTTGATCGCCGAGGGGTTGCTCGAACGCCTCACCCCCGAAGAGGTGACCGCCATCGAAGGGGTGCGCATCACGCGCGACGACTACGGCCATCTGCGCCTCGCCGAGATGGACCTGGCGTTCATATTGAAGACGCAGGTCGAGCGCCGCTTCGTCGAGCGCGGCGAGAAAATCGCCATCACGCACAAGAACATCGGTTACGAGGTGCGCTGCGCGGCGCCCTTGGCGTTCGATTGCGAATACGTGCGCGCCTTAGGCTACGGCGCGGCGGAGTTTCTCCTTAGCCCGAGCCAGGAGGCGGCCCGATTCCCGGGCGCTCTGGTCTGCCTCGACAACGGCAAGCTCCGTTACCTCAATTTCGACCAGCTGCTCGATCCGCACACCGGCAAGACCAAGATCCGCCTGGTGGACGTCGGCAAACCCTCTTACAAGGTCGCGCGCGAATACATGATTCGTCTGGAGCAGGAAGACTTCGACAGCCCGGAAAAGCTCACGGCATTGGCCGAAGCTGCGTCCACCGGCGGCCGGAGCTGCAGCCCCGAACAGTTTAAAAAAAAATTCCGTTACCTGGTGACAGAAATCCGAGGAGGGACTTAATATGACGGCACGAATTGGCATCAACGGCTTCGGCAGGATCGGCAGGTTGTGTCTACGGGGAATACTCCAGCGGCATAAGGATACTTTGGCCGTCGTCGCGATCAACGACATGGCTGATCCGGCGACCAACGCGCACCTCTTTCAGTATGACACCAACTATGGTCCCTACGCCGGTTCGGTCGAGGCCGGAGAAGGCATGATCAGAATCGACGGGCAAGAGATCCGCGTGTTGGCCCAGAAAGACCCCTCCCAGCTTCCCTGGAAGAATCTCGGCGTCGATATCGTCATCGAATCGACCGGAATCTTCACCGACGGCACGAAGGCTCGCGCCCATCTCGAAGCCGGCGCGAAGAAGACGATCATCACGGCGCCGGCGAGCAACGAAGACATCACTCTGGTGCTCGGCGTGAACGACTCGCGGTACGAGCCGAAAAAGCATCACATCGTCTCCAATGCCTCGTGCACCACGAATTGCCTCGCGCCCGTGGCCAAGGTCCTGCACGACACGTTCGGCATCGAAAGAGGCCTGATGACCACCACCCATGCGTACACGAACGACCAGCGCATTCTGGACCTGATACACCCGGATTTGCGGCGCGCCCGGGCCGGCGCGATGAACATCATTCCCACTTCCACCGGCGCGGCCAAGGCGATCGGCCTCGTTCTTCCGGAGCTCAAGGGCAAGCTGCACGGACTTTCTCTCAGGGTGCCGACCTCGACGGTGTCGATCGTCGACCTGGTCGCCGATCTGAAAAAATCCACGTCGGAGGCCGGGGTCAACGCGGCGCTCAAAGAAGCCGCGGATAAGCAGCTCAAAGGCATCCTTGCCTATTGCGACAAACCTCTGGTCTCGAGCGACTTCCGCGGCCATCCCGCCTCGTCGATCGTCGATGCGTTGTCGACGACCGTCTTGGAAGGAAAAATGGCCAAGGTCCTGGCGTGGTACGACAACGAGTGGGGCTACAGTTGCAGAGTGGGCGATCTCGCGGCCTTCATGGCCCAAGCCGAGAACGGCGGGAGCGGCCGCTGAGCGCTGGATGCAACGAGCCGCCGCATATTTGATTTTTCTTTCGGCGCTCGCGCTCAGCGGAAATTCTTTTTTAGTTCGGGCCGATACGCCCGGAGAAGATCTGACCCAAACGATCAATTACCTGCTCGACTTTGTCGTCACGTCTGATTGCACCTTCATCCGCAATGGCTGGTCATACACGCCCAAAGAAGCCTCCGACCACATCAAGGCCAAGTACAACTACTTCAAGAAGGAGATCAAGACAGCGGAAGATTTCATTCGCTTGGCCGCCACCAAAAGCGAGGTCTCGGGACGGCCGTACCTGGTGCGCACCAAAACCGGACAAGAGATGAAGTCCGCCGATTGGCTCAGCCAGGCGCTGGACGACTACCGGGCGTCGCGGAGTATTTCGCCTGACCCATAAACTTATCGGCGACCCTGGCCGGTCGCCGGCATGACGGTCCCGCCGTGGAATAGGCTCTTCTCTTGCAGGCCGCGTTGCGCGGCGGTCGGGGTCAAGCTGAAATGGCCGGATTCAGCGTGCCTGGCTTTGCACTCGTTGCAGAACTGGCCGACGCTCGGAAGAATTTCCAGCTCTACGTAGCCGGCGAGCGGCCATTGAGAGCAAGACGGATTGAAGTGCCAGGCATCGCCATCGTCCGTTTTCCTGTAGGCAGACTGCTTTTCTTCCCTGAGATCAAATATTTTATGCAACTGGCTGGCTTCGTGCGGTCGCGCAGCGATGCGGGGTCGCGCCGCGCAATGGGGACAGGGCGTCAGCAGCGGAACGGCGAGCAGTCGGTCGAGCGCGAGACGGCGCAAGGTGAATTTCCCGTTGCAGGCGAAGCAGCGCAGAACCAAGGTCCACGTCGTTCCCGAGGTTGCCATCACCCGCAATTATACGTCGCGCCAGGCAGCCGCGCTATTAGGTGTCTTCCGTAAATCCGGGTCGGGTGTTCGCCCTGAGAGTTTGCAACCGGATTACCCGGCTTTACTCTGCTTTGCCTTGCATTCGTTGCAGTACTCGCCGACGCTCGGCGGGATTTCCAATTCGACGTAGTCGGCAAGGGGCCATTGAGAGCAGTTGTGATCGAAGTGCCAGGTATCGCCGCCGGCTATTTTTCTGTAGGCGGCCTCGACTTCTTCCTTGAGATCGAATATCCCATGCAGCTTACTTTTTTCTTTGGACTGCGGTCCGGCAACGATCGATGGCCGCGCGGAGCAATGAGGACACGGGGTGACTAGAGCGACCGCCGAAACCCGGTCGAGCGCAAGATGGCGCACCGTGAATTTCCCGTTACAGTTATAGCACCGGAGCACAATCGTCCATGCCGTGGCGGTAGCCATTGTCATCGACTATATGACAAACGGAATAAATTTTCCTATTGGGTGTTTCCCTTATTCTGCTTCCGGTATTTACCCGACGGCTTTTAACAAAAACTTGGAATATTCTCGCGCCTTGCCAGGCGGATCTCGCCGCAACGGGCATTAGAAACGTCTTAGCGCAAAAACGGGCGGAATATTTTTGCCTGCGCCCGGCGCACGCGAAAACAATGTTCCGCCCGTTGTCGATGTTTTCTCAGGCTGTTAATTAATAAATCTCTGCGGAACCTCCGAACGGGTGCACCGCTACGCCCGCACCGTGTCCTCCTATACCTACGCCCGCGGAGACGCACCCAGTCATCATCAACAAACCCAGAAGAAGTGGGATAACGAGTAACTTCAATTTGTTCATGTCTTCACCTCCTCTCGAACGGGCTAGTGCTTCATTGCTATTTTCCGTCATAGTTCGAATTGATCAATACGAGCGAATACCCGACCGAGATTAAGCTTCGCGCCGACCTTGACTTTTCTCCCCTTCTATCGCGATAATTCCTTCCAACGAATTCGGATCTCGCGCCCATGCCTCGCATCAAGCTGAGTTTTATTTCCGGAACCAACGAACGGGTCGAGCCGCTGCTCGACGGGACCGTCCAGCCCGAGGGCGTCGAGCTCCTGGTGACCCTTTCGGATCCATCGGAGACTTTTTGGCGCCAGCTCAAGTTTCAAGAATTCGAAATTTCGGAAATGTCGCTCTCCTCTTATTTGATCGCCAAGTCGCGCGGCTTCGATATGGTCGCGCTGCCCGTCTTTCCGTCCCGGCGCTTCATGCACCTGCAGCTCTCTTATAACGTCGATTCCGGAGTCAAGACTCCCAGCGACCTCGTCGGCAAGCGAATCGGCGTCGGGGAGTACCAGCAGACTGCCGCGCTCTGGGACCGGGGCATCCTGGAGCACGACTTCGGCGTGTCGCAATATAAAGTCGACTGGTACATGGAGCGGAGCGAAGAGCTGAGCCACGGCGGCGCGACGGGTTTTACGCCGCCCGCGGGAATCTCTTTTCACCGAATTCCGCCGGATAAAAGCCTCGCCTCGATGCTCGTGAATCACGAGATCGACGCGGCGCCCGTGCACCGGGCGTTTCAGCGCGGCAGCAACATCATCGACCGCTCGACCCATATCCGCGCGGCCGGCGCCGACTGGAGCAAAGTGAAGCCGCTGTTTCCCGACCCGATTGCCGAGGGCGAGCGCTTCTTCAAAGCGCACGGCTACATTCCGGCGAATCACGCCTATATTATCCGCGGCGACGTCGACCGGCAATATCCCTGGCTCGCCTTCAATCTGTACAAGGCGTTTGCGCGGGCGAAGGAGATCGCCCAGGAAAAGCTCGCCGACAGCATCCCTTCCGGCCTGATCTTCGGCCCGCAGTATCTGGCGACGACGAGAAGAATTTTCGGCGCCGACCCTTTTCCTTACGGCGTCAAGGCCAACCGCGAAATGCTGCAAACGATCGTCGACTATTCCCACGAGCAAGGCTTGACGCCGGAGAAGCTCAAGGTCGAAGAGCTGTTCGCGCCCAGCACGCTCGACGTTTGACGGCGCCGATGATGCCGAAGCGCACTCTTCCGGTAAGTTTTTACGTGATTTTTTTTCTGCTTGCCGGTCCGGTGATCGCCGCCGAGCCGAAGACATCTGGGCAATCGGCCTGGGAGGAGACGGTCAAATCGGCGCAAAAAGAAGGCGCGATCTCGGTCTATTTCTGGCAGGGGGGCAATCTCGAAAAAGCGCTTCAAGCTTTCCAACAAAAATTTCCCGATATCCGGATCAACGCGGTCGGCGGGCGCGGCTCGGCTTTTTTCAACCGCATCGTGACCGAGATGCGCGCCGGCAAACACCTGGTCGATATTTGTCTTTGCGGCGTCACGTCGCCCTATGAGGTGCTGCACAAACAAGCCGGCGCGCTCGACTCGATCAAGGACGCTTTGGTTTTGCCCGAAGTCACCGACCCGTCGAAATGGTGGCAAGGCAAGCATCACTACCAGGACCCCGAGGGCCGGTTTATTTTCGTCTATTGGGGCAGAGCCGCGGCGACGCGGGTTTCGTTCAACACGAAGCTGGTGAACCCGGTGGAATTCGCCTCGTACCGGGACATTCTCAATCCGAAATGGAAAGGCAAAATCGCCGCCATCGAACCGACGGAATCGGCCGGCGGTTGGCGCGCTCTGTATTATAAGCCGGGAGTGGGCGCGGAATTTTTGCAGCGGCTCTTCGGCGAGATGGACGTGGTCTTCAGCCGCGACGACCGGCAGGCCACCGATTGGCTGGCGACGGGAAAGGCGGCGCTCGGATTGTTCCTTCGGGACGTGACCGAGGCGAAGAGCCAGGGACTCCCCGTCGACGAGTTCAAAGATGCCGCCTTCAAGGAACCGCCCAGCCTCGATACCGGACCGAACGGGACGATTGCGTTGATGAAGCAAGCGCCCCATCCCCGGGCGGCGAAAGTTTTTATCAACTGGTTTTTGTCCAAAGACGGTCAGATCGCGTATCAGAAAATCATGAATACGCCGCTGGATCAGGTCGAATCGATGCGCGAAGATATTCCCAAAGATCCGATCCCGCCCGCCTATCGGCGCAGGGCGGGCGTCGAATACGTTCCGATGTTCACGCCGGAGCATATGGATCCGGCTCCGGTCATCAAACTCTTCAAAGAGACGGTAAAACCGAAGTAGGCTGTCGAGGAGAGCGGTATGTTGAGCAAGAAAGAAAACGAGCGATTGGCCCGCGTCGGTCCGGCCACTCCGGCGGGAGAACTGCTACGGCGCTACTGGCACCCGATCGCGGCGGCCGCCGAGCTCGACGAACGGCCGCTCAAGCGCGTGCGGATTCTCGGCGAGGACCTTGTGTTGTACAAGGGCGGCGGCGGTTACGGTCTGGTCGCGGAACGCTGCTCGCACCGCGGCGCCTCGCTCGCCTACGGCCGCATCGAGGGATCGAACATCCGCTGCCCCTATCACGGCTGGATGTACGCGCCCGACGGAAGATGCGTCGAGCAGCCGGCCGAGCCGGGCGACAGCACGTACAAGGACCGCGTGCGGCACACCGCTTATCCGGTGCAAAAAACGGCCGGCATGCTGTTCGCCTATATGGGTCCCAAGCCCGCGCCGCTGCTTCCGGCGTACGACGTCTTGGCGCGCCAGGACGGGGAGCGCAGGATCGTCGTGCTGCCTCGGCTCGACTGCAACTGGCTCCAGCCGATGGAAAACTCGGTCGATCCGACGCACACGCACTATCTGCACGGCGCCGGCAGAGGCAAACCCGTGCACGGCGAACGGCAGGCGGAAATCAAAAAATACGAATTCGAGGTTTTCGACCATGGCATCATGAAGAAGCGGCTGGCCGCGAACGGCGACGGCGCGCTTCAGGTCGTGAACCAGCATCCGCTCGTGTTTCCCAACATGCTGCGCCAGTGCCACGGGCGCGAGCACTACCTGCAATACCGCGTGCCGGTGGACGACACGCACACGTTGTTCTTTGAAATCTATTTTTTGGAATCGCAGGACGGATCGGCGAGCGATTCGTCGGCCGGTCCGCCGGTCACTTACGCCGCGCCGCACAAGACTCCGGACGGAGTCTATAAGATGGAAAAAGTCTGGATGCAGGACTACATGGCGTGGGAAACCGCGGGGCCGATCTACGAGCGCAGCCGCGAGCATCTGGCGACGGCGGACCGAGGGATTTTGCTTTATCGCAAGATGCTCAAGGCAGAGATCGACAAAGTCCGGCGCGGCAAAGATCCGCTGGGTGTGGTCAGAGACGCGGCGAAAAACCGGCTGATCGCTTTTCACACGATCACGGACACCAAACGGGAAGTGGGCAGGTCGAGATAGCCGGAGGAACGTTCATTATGATTTTCGATCACGCCTTGAGGAGGAAAGCGGCCGGGCGGCGGCTTTCCTCCGCGGCCGAGGTGCGCGAGGTGGAGGGCCGCGGACGTCCGATTACAGAAGGTCGACTCATGGCAGTTATCTATCGGCCGCGGCCCGGAGCCTCGCGCGCCGAAGGCCGCTCTTTCGAGGGAAGCAGGAAGACTTGGAAAATTGTTTTGGTCTCAGTGGCCCTGTCGATGGCATCCCACGCCTTCGCCCAATCCGACGGCTGGAAAAAAGAATGGGCCGCCACCGTGGAGGCGGCGAAGAAGGAAGGCCAGTTGAACGTCTACATCGGCGGTTGGGAGGCCGTGATCGAGTCGGGCGCGTTTCAGAAGGCTTATCCCGATATCAAGGTAACATGGGTCGGCGGGCGCGGGGGCGAGACGGCGAAGCGTATTCTGGCCGAGCGCCGGGCGGGAAAATATCTCGCCGACGTGAGCAGCGAAGGCATCGGGTCGAATTACCGGACTCTCCACGCCGCCAACAGCTTCGACCCGATCAAGCCCGCCCTTGTCCTTCCGGAAGTGACCAATGAATCTCTCTGGTGGCAGGGAAAGCACCGCTACATCGACCCGGAAGGGCAGTTCGTTTTCCGCTACGTCGGCACCCAGCAGAACGGCAACATTTCCTACAATAGCAAACTCGTAAACGTGAAAGAGATCCACTCGGTCTGGGACCTCGTCGATCCCAAATGGAAAGGCAAGATCATCGCGCGGGACGTGAGGACCCCCGGCCTCGGCAACGCGCCGATGCGCTTCTTCTATCTCCACCCGGCGATCGGTCCCGCTTTCATCAAGCGTCTCTTCGGCGAGATGGAAGTGACCTTGTTCCGCGATTTTCGCCAGAGCGTGGACTGGCTCGCCGGCGGCAAATACAGCGTGTGCTTTTTCTGCGCCGACATCGACAAGGCGAAGCTTCAGGGTCTGCCAGTGGATGAGTTCGCCAACTTCAAAGAAGGCGCGGCGCTGCACACGCAGTACGGCACTCTCGCGTTATTGAACCGCGCGCCCAATCCGAACGCCGCCAAGATCTTCATCAACTGGTTCCTGTCACGCGACGGACAGATCGCGCTGCAAAAATCGCTGGCCAAAAGCGCCGACGACGCCCCGGACTCGCTCAGAACCGATATTCCGAAGGACGACGTGAAGTCCGAGAACCGGCGCGCGCCCGGCGTCAGCTATCTCGATCTCGACAGCAAAATCGAATGGACCGAGATGAAACCGGTGCTGGCGGTCTTTGAGGAAGCGCTGGCACAAGCGGAAAAAAAGAAGAAATAATTTTTATGGCAAGAGTTCTCCGACTGGGCATCGCGGGACTCGGCAACGCCGGACATGCCGTCACACGCGATCTCCGCGCCGCTCCCGGCGTTGCGCTCGCGGCAGTCGCGGACGTGAGAAGCGAGGCGCTCGATTCTTTTCGCGCCAAGAATCCCGCCGCGGAGACTTTCGACAGCGTCGAGGCGATGTGCGAGACCGACAGCGTGGACGCGGTCTGGATCGCCACGCCCAACGAGTTTCATGCGGCGCACGTCATCGCCGCGGCGGCGAACGGCAAGCACGTCGTCTGCGAAAAGCCGATGGCGATCTCCCTCGAAGAATGCGAGCGGATGATCAAAGCCGCCGCTGAAAGCAAAATCCATCTGCTGATGCATTCGAAGGCCGGCGATCCGCCCGTCGTCAAGATGCGCGAGGTCGTTGCGAGCGGCCAGCTCGGCCGGCCGATTCAAATCAGCTCGTGGAACTACAAGGGCTGGCTGAAGAGCGCGCGGCTGCCGTCGGAAGTCGACACCTCCAAAGGCGGCGGCGTCGTGTATCGCCAGGGCGCGCATCAGGTGGACATCGTCCGCTCGATCGGCGGCGGCATGGTGAAAAGCGTGCGCGCCGTCGCCGGCAAATGGCATCCGCGCTTCGATACCGAGGGAAACTATACGGC
>DASXRG010000064.1:0-10905 GCA_036506735.1 Binatia bacterium
GCTCTGGGAGCAAAAGAGCTTTCGCGAAAGGGCCGCTCGCCTCTACCGCTACCGCGACCTGCTGATCGACCATCAGGAAGAGATCGCCGCAATTCTCTCGAGAGAAAACGGCAAGCCGGAATCCGAAGCGTACGGCAACGAGCTGTTTTATCTCTACGATACCATCGGCTTCTGGGCCAAGAACGCCGCGAAATATCTCCGCGCGGAGAAAATCCGGCCGCATCTGCTGATGACCAAGAAGGTCGCTTCGACTCACAGCCCGATGGGCGTGATCGGGATTATCAGCCCGTGGAATTTTCCTCTGGTCCTCACGATCGGCGAGGCGATCCCGGCGTTGATGGCCGGCAACGCGGCGATTATCAAGCCTTCGGAGTTGACGCCGATGTCGGCCCTCTTTGCCGCCGGGTTGGCCGAGAAAGCCGGCTTGCCCGACAAGCTGCTTCAAGTCGTTATCGGCCGCGGCGAGACCGCCGAGGCGCTGATCGACCGCGCGGACATGATCGGCTTTACCGGCAGCGTGGAGACCGGCAAGAAAGTGATGCGCCGGGCGGCGGAAAGATTGATCCCGGTGAGCCTGGAGCTCGGCGGCAAAGATCCGATGATCGTGCTCAAGGATGCCGACCTCGAGCGCGCGGCCAACGCGTGTGTCTGGGGCGCGCTGATGAACTCGGGCCAGGTCTGCACTTCGATCGAACGGGTTTACGTCGAGGCGCCGGTCTATGACGATTTCGTCAAGCGGGTCGTCGAGCGGGTGCGCGCGCTCCGCCAGGGCGCCGGCACGGCCGAAGTCGAGCTCGGCAGCATGACCTCGGAGCAACAGCTCAGAAAAGTCGAAGCGCACGTCCAGGACGCCGTCGCAAAAGGCGCTAAGATTCTCAGCGGCGGCCGAAGAAATCCCGACCTGAAGGGGCTGCATTACGAGCCCACCTTGCTCGTGGACGTTGACCATCGCATGGACGTCATGAAGGAAGAAACTTTCGGCCCGGTTATTCCGATCATGAAGGTGGCGGATTGTGATGAAGCCGTCCGGCTCGCCAACGACTCCCGCTACGGCCTCGACGGCAGCATTTTTACGCGCGACAAGGAGCGCGGCCGGCGGGTGGCGGAAAAAATTCAAGCCGGTTCGGTATGCATCAACGACGGCCTCGTGAACTTCGTCATTCCGGAGGCGCCGATGGGAGGAATCAAGGAGAGCGGCATCGGCAGGCGCCACGGCGCCGAGGGCATCCGCAAGTTCTGCCGGCAGAAAACGATCGTCACGGACCGGCTGGGCTTGAAGAGTGAGTTCACTTGGTTCCCGGCGACCGAGCGAAAGGCCAGGCTGTTCCGGCGGGCGCTCCGTCTCCTCTACCGGTCGGGCTGGAAAAACAAATTTTCGCTCGGGCGGCGCAGAGACCGCGAGTGATACGTATCATGTCTATGATGATACGAAAAACCTATTGACTTACGTTATAATTGAGGCAATATCACAGGGCTGGCCGGGCGAATCCCCCCACCGCCCGAAGCCGGCTACCCAAAAAAGCGCTGCAAAGGAGAACTTATGAGCAAGGATTTGCAGGGCTTCATCGCCCTGGAAGAAGAAAAAAGGCCGGGGTCGGTCATTCGCGTAAAAGACAAGATCGATCCGAACCGTTACGAGACCATCGCCTATTTAAAGCACCTCGACATGCGCGGCGAGCGCAAGATGGTGTGGTTCGAAAATATCGTCAATCTCAACGGCGAGCCTTCGCCGTTCTCGCTGTTTTACAATCCGTTCGTCACGCGCCAGTTCTGCGCCGACGCGCTCGACATGGGCGAGCTCAAATCGAATATGGACTTGAGCCTGGAAGTCGCCCGGCGCGAGCTCCAGAAAGGCGAATTGGAAACCGTCTCTCCCAGCAAAGCGCCGTGCAAGGAGGTCGTGCGCAAAGGCGCCGAAGTTGACCTGAGGACATTGCCGATTCCGATGCACCAGAAAGACGACGTCGGCGCGTATCTCACCATGGTCTGCATCATGAAGAGCATCAACAACGGATTCTACGACATCACGTTCACCAAGAATATGTATTACGCGCCGCGGCGCATGAGTTTTTCCGCCCACGCGCACCATCATCTCGAAGCGATGACGACGGAGTACGAGAAGCAGAACCGCCGCGCGCCGGTCATCGTCGTTTTGGGCCACCACCCCGCCTTTTTTCTCTCGAGCTGCGCCATGACGCCGTTCGGCAACAACGATTACATGACCGCGTCCGGCTTTCTCGGCGAGCCGCTGCGGCTCACTTCTTCGGAAACCTGGGGCGAAGATTTTCTGGTTCCGGCGGACGCCGAGGTCGTGATCGAGGGCGAGGTTCCGCCGGGCGTGCGTGAATCGCAAAATCCTTTCGGCGAGATCCTCGGCTACTACCAGGGCGAGATGAAAGTTCCGGTGATCGAGGTCACCGCGATCACGCACCGGAAACAAAAGGCGATCGTGGAAGATTTCTGGCCCGGCCAGATGGACCACTGGAACCTCGGCGGCATCCCCAAAGAGGGCAGCGTTTACAACGTGATCAAGAAAAACGTTCCGGGAATCAAGGCGATCCACCTGCCCGGCTCGGGCTGCGGCCGGTTGATCTGCTACATCTCGATCAAAAAAGAATTCATCAACGATCCGAACAAGGCCGCCATGCAAGCCTTCGTCGAAATGCCGAATCTAAAGCTCGCCGTGGTCGTCGACGACGACATTGATATTTTCAACGAGAGAGACGTGTGGTGGGCGGTCAGCACGCGCACCCACTGGGACAAAGACATCGAGATCATCCGCAAGGTCCAGAGCTTTCGCGGCTGGCTGGGCGATGCCGTGGCGATCATCGACGCGACCCGGCCGCTGAAGGGAGAGTTCCCCAAGCGCAACGAGGTCTCCGAGGACGCGATGGAGCGGATGAGCCGGTTTTTCAAGTAGGGAGGAAAGATGGAGAAGGTTGGGCCGATTTTAACACTGGAAAAGTGGGCGCCGGTTTTCTGGATTATTGGACTCTGCGTTGCCTTCTTCTTGGTGCTTATGCTGATCGAGTACCTCAAGAGCAAGAAGAAAAAGGGCGGGCCGCCGTAACGCCCAAACGTTCGAGGAAGAGCAGATGAGCAAGGGCTTGATCCCGGGATTGACGCTTTTCAAGAGCGGGAAGGTGCGGGAGATGTACGATCTGGGCGACCGGCTGCTCATGGTCGCCTCGGATCGAATATCCTGCTTCGACGTCGTGCTGCCGACCGAGATTCCCGACAAGGGAAAAATCCTCACGTCTCTTTCCGCCTACTGGTTTCACGCGATGGAAGACATCATCCCGAATCATCTGATCAGCACCAGCGTCTCCGATTTCCCGGCCGCGTGCCGGCCGCACGTCCGGGTGTTGGAAGGCCGGAGCATGCTGGTAAAAAAATCCGAGCCCGCGCCGGTCGAGTGCATCGTGCGCGGTTATCTCGCCGGCTCGGGATGGAAGGAATATCAAAAGACCGGAAAAGTTTGCGGCATTCCGCTGCCGCAAGGATTGGTCGAGGCTTCGCGCCTCGACGAACCGATCTTCACGCCCTCGACCAAAGCGCCGGTCGGCAAGCACGACGTGAATATCACGTTCGAGAAGACAGTGGATATGGTGGGAAGGCGGTACACTGAACAACTACGCGACGCGAGCCTCGCGATCTATGTCCGCGCGCGCGCGATGGCTGAGGAGAAAGGCATCATCATCGCCGACACGAAGTTCGAGTTCGGCGCGCTGGACGGGAAATTAATCGTGATCGATGAATTGCTGACGCCGGACTCCTCCCGCTTCTGGCCGAAGGAAGGATACCGCGCGGGGACCTCGCCCGAAAGCTTCGACAAGCAGTACGTGCGCGATTATCTCATCGAGAGCAACTGGGACCCGAACAACCCTCCCAACCTGCCGCCGGAAGTCATCCGGAAGACCCAAGAGAAGTACGGCGAGGCGCTCAGGCGGCTTACTTCAAAGGGTTAAAGTTCTTAACGCCCGCGCGATAAATCTCACCGCACGCTTGACATCGTAGCCATGCGGAACGTGGACGAAACCAAACTTCACGTTCTGATGATGGCGGCGCAGGTGGTCGAGCATGACGTATATGGAAAAGTTGCAGACGTAGTCTCCGGCGTCTGATGACAGTTTGACATGCTTGCCTAGAACCGACTTTTCAAGCTTCAAAGTAGTCGCAAGGCGCTTCGGTCCGCCGCGCACAATCGGCCGCGCCTTCTCTATTTTTTGATTTCGGCGCCGATTCACCGCCCTCTGCTCGATCCTCAACAGCTTTCCCGCGGAACATTGGCCCAATCCAAGGACGATATCCGGTTGGTGGGTTCTGACCGTGCCGGTGAACTGCTCTTTGTCGAAGCGAACGGGAAAGACGATCTTCTTGAGATTACGTGAGTGGGGAAGTCTTTTTACGATATCGCGCGTGACGTTGTCTTTGAACTGCTTATAGGGACCGAAGCCGTAGACGAGAATACGCATGGGCCCGGAGCGCCATCATCCCGAGAAGCTCTAAAGCAGCTCAGCGAGCCTCTTCGTAATCCGGCGAGAGTAGAAGCCGAGAACACGCTCTACAAGCGCGCCGCCGAATAAACCGCCGAAGGCTCCGAGCAATCGAATCACAGGAAATGGATCTTCCACGATAACAGGCTGAGCCGGCGCTCTAACACATGGTAGGCCGATCGACCATGGCAATGCGATCCGTTTCTATTGCATGGGCAGCTTTCCTGTCAATGCCGTAATCACTTTCGAACTCGCGATTAAGAAGCTGTCTAGAGGGTTCTCTCTGCAATAGGTCTCAACCCATAGCGCTATCGCATCAGAATCCTTTCACCCCGGAGCCTACTACGCTCAAGGTGCCAAGGCGTCAACGACGGCCTTGGGATTAGAAGCCGCCACTCGAAGCAATGCCTGAGCAGGACCCTCGGGCCGGCGTCGTCCCTGTTCCCAATTCTGCAATGTCGAGAGACTGACTCCGATCATCAACGCGAACTCCGACTGTGATAACCTAAGTTTCTGTCGAATTGCCTTAACGTCCGTCGGTTTAAGATTAAAAACGCGGGAAGCCTTCATCTTTCCACGTCTAATTTGTCCCGCCTGTTTGATGCTGGAAACCAGTTTTTCAAAATCTCTCTTGTTCATTTTAAGTTCTCCCTCACAAACTTCCGTAATTCTCTCAATTGTCGCTGCGTCAAGTCCTCTTGGCGGGACTTTGGATAAATCCACAACATGTAGATGACTTCTTCGGATCTCTGCCAGTAGTAAATCACACGCACGCCACCGCGCTTTCCCTTGCCTGGGAAACTCCAACGAATTTTGCGAAGCCCTGCACCGCCTGGAATAATCGCACCAGCTTCCGGCCTGAACATTAAGGCAAGCTGCAGTGAGCCGTAAACATCATCCGGTAGCAGCGTTTGAAGCTCGCGGGTAAAAACCGGAGTCTCGACAAACCGCATAAAGGACTATACGCCATTGGCGCATGGCCCGCAAGAGGATGTGCCAAACCAGCGACGTAACTGATTTCGCTGACAGGTGTGTCAGGCAGGTGGCTACTTTAGCCTGCTTATTCTTTCGCTGCCGCTTTAAACTCTACGGGCGAGCTGTCGGAGGACAACGCCTCGACGTAAATCTCGGAGCCGGACTTTTTGAACTGTTCCGCCTTTTCTTTCATCCCGGCTTCCAAGGCGGCTTCCTCCTCGAGCCCCTTCTGCGCGGCGTACTCGCGCACGTCCTGCGTGATTTTCATCGAGCAAAAGTGCGGGCCGCACATGGAGCAGAAGTGCGCCAGCTTGGCGCCCTGCGCCGGCAAGGTCTCGTCGTGAAACTCACGCGCGGTGTCGGGGTCGAGGCTCAGGTTGAACTGGTCTTCCCAGCGGAACTCGAAGCGCGCGCGGCTGAGCGCATCGTCGCGCATCTGGGCGCCCGGATGGCCCTTGGCGAGGTCGGAGGC
Source organism: Binatia bacterium (assembly GCA_036506735.1). Classification (GTDB taxonomy): domain Bacteria; phylum Desulfobacterota; class Binatia; order UBA9968; family UBA9968; genus JAJPJQ01. The sequence continues at coordinate 5,944 of DASXRG010000064.1, forward strand.
ATGGGCCGCGATCTTGTAGGCGATCACTCCATCCTTCACGTCTTTCTTGTCCGGCAGGCCGAGGTGCTCCTTCGGCGTGACGTAGCAGAGCATCGCCGTGCCGAACCAGCCGATCATCGCCGCGCCGATCGCGCTGGTGATGTGGTCGTAACCCGGCGCGATATCGGTGGTAAGCGGGCCGAGCGTGTAAAAGGGCGCCTCGTAGCAGAGCTCGAGCTGCTTGGTCATGTTCTCTTGAATCAAGTGCATGGGGACGTGGCCCGGTCCTTCGATCATCACCTGAACGTCGTGCTTCCAGGCGATCTTCGTCAGCTCGCCCAACGTCGCCAGCTCGCCAAACTGCGCTTCGTCGTTGGCGTCGGCGATCGAGCCGGGACGCAGCCCGTCTCCGAGCGAGAAGGAGACATCGTAGGCCTTCATGATCTCGCAGATGTCTTCGAAGCGAGTATAGAGAAAATTCTCCTGGTGATGCGCGAGGCACCACTTGGCCAAAATCGAGCCGCCGCGGGAGACGATGCCGGTGACGCGTTTCGCGGTCAGCGGGATGTAGCGCAGCAGCACGCCGGCGTGAATCGTGAAATAGTCCACGCCCTGCTCGGCCTGCTCGATCAAAGTATCACGGTAGATTTCCCAGGTAAGCTCCTCCGCTTTTCCACTCACCTTCTCCAGCGCCTGATAGATCGGCACGGTTCCGATCGGCACCGGCGAATTGCGCAAAATCCACTCGCGCGTCTCGTGGATATGGTCGCCGGTCGAGAGATCCATCACGGTGTCGGAGCCCCAGCGCGTCGCCCAGATCATCTTCTCGACTTCTTCCTCGACCGAAGAGGCGACGGCGGAGTTGCCGATGTTGGCGTTGATCTTCACCAGGAAGTTGCGGCCGATGATCATCGGCTCGCTTTCGGGATGGTTGACGTTGGCCGGAATGATGGCGCGCCCGCGGGCGACCTCGTCGCGCACGAACTCCGGCGTCACCCACTGTGGAATCGAAGCGCCGAAGCTGTTTCCGCCTTTTGGATGCGACGAGCCGTTGCCGTTTTGAGCGGATTTCTCGCGCCCGATATTCTCCCGGATCGCGATGTATTCCATCTCGGGCGTGACGATGCCCTTTTTCGCGTAGTGCATCTGGGAGACGTTTCGGCCCGCCTGCGCGCGCAGCACCGGGCGTCGCGATGCGTCGGGGAACCGTTCGGTGCCGTTGCTTCCCTTCAGAAGATAGTGGCCCTGGATTGCTTCGGTATCTGCGCGTGCTTTGATCCACTGTGAGCGAAGCGACGCCAGTCCCTTGCGCAGCTCGATCTTCGCCTGAGGATCGGTGTAGGGGCCGGACGTGTCGTAAACCATGAGCGGAGGGTTTTCTTGCGTGCGACCGTTATCGGAAAATCCTTCGTGGGTCGGAGAGACGGCGATCTCGCGCATGGCGACGCGGACGTCGCTCAGCCGCCTGCTCGCAACGTAAATCTTGCGCGACGCCGGCAACGGCGACGTCGAGAGAATCTCTTCGTCTGTATTTTGAGATTTCGCCATAACTCCTCCGTGGAACTCCGCGACGGGTCTAGTCACGCCGGTATCGGCGCACTTCCTCGTCGTAGAGCGCTTCTTTACCCATCGACTCCAATTTCCGCGACCGCTCCATCAAGACCGGCTTGTCTTCGACAAAATCTTGCCGCGTGAAGCCCAAATTGCCCGGATGAAGTCCCGTATCCATTCGTATCGCGTCGCACGGGCACGCCTCGACACAGAAGCCGCAGTAAATGCAGCGCAGGGTGTCGATTTCGTAACGCACGGGAAATTTTTCGATCGGATTGTCCGGATATTCGCCCGCCTCGATATAAATGCACTCCGCCGGACAGGCCGTGGAGCAAAGAAAGCAAGCGGTGCATTGGACGGCGCCGTTTTCTTTCAAGGTCAGGCGGTGGCGGCCGCGAAAAGTGTCGGGGTAAGGGAATTTCTCTTCCGGGTACTGCACGGTGATCGCCGCCTGCTTGTCTTTCGCGAGGCCGAACAGATGCAAAGTGTGGATGGCCAGGTTACGCCAGAAATGATAGCTAGTGACCGTCAAACCACGAAGGATCTCAGGGAAATAGAGCTTTTCCCAGAGAGTCATCTGTTCGATTCTTTTCATCGGACCTAGGCAGAACTTTCAGGAGTGACTGTTTGACTTATAGTGGATTCCGGGCGCTTGTTCAAGGAAACTTTCGCGTCCGTCGGACATGGCAGATTATTCCGAATCGAACTGCATGATGGAATAGACGCCGCAGGACTTGAGCTTTTCTCTTCCCTTCAGAAAGCTAAGCTCGATGACGAACGCGCACTCGACCACTTTGCCGCCCAACACCGAGACCAACTCGCACGCCGCCGCCGCGGTTCCTCCCGTCGCGATCAGGTCGTCGGAGATCAGCACCCGCGCCCCGGGCTTGATCGCGTCGCGATGAACCTCCAGCGTGTCCGAGCCGTATTCCAATTGATAGCTCGCCCGGTGCGTCTGGTAAGGCAGCTTTCCCGGCTTGCGCACGATGCAAAAACCGGCGCCGAGCCTGTAGGCGAGCGCCGCGCCGATGATGAAGCCGCGCGATTCGATTCCCAATACCGTGTCCACCGATTGGTTGCGATAGCGCTCGGCCAGAATATCGATCGTCCGGTGAAAAAGCGGCCCGCTGCCCAGGAGCGGCGTGATGTCCTTAAAAATGATTCCGGGCTTGGGAAAATTGGGGATATCGCGGATCGCCGCCCGAAGCTCGTCTATGTTTTCGTCCATCGCCTTGCAGGTATCACAAACGAGATGGGTGGGCAAACCTGTAGGGGCGGTTCGCGAACCGCCCCTACTCAAGACCCATCAACGACCGCCCCACACCTGACGAGAAGTCTCCACCACGAGTTCAAGCTTCCGTTTCTGGTCGTCCTCGCTGATCAGGTTTCCGATCACGTCGGAAGCAAAGCCGCATTGCGGGCTGATCGCCAATTGCTCCAGCGGAAGATAGCGGGTCGCCTCGTCGATGCGTCGCTTGAGATCGTCCACGCTTTCGAGTTGCGGCACTTTGGTGCTGACTAAACCCAGAACGACGACCTTACCCCTGGGCACGAAACGGAGCGGCGCGAAACTTCCGGCGCGCGGGCTGTCATATTCGAGAAGGAAGCGGTCGTGATTCAGCTCGTTCAAAAGTTTCTCCGCGATCGGATCGTAGCTGCCCTCCCGGTGCCACATGCTGCGCTGGTTGCCGCGGCAGATGTGAATTCCAAACGTCACGTTTTTGAAACCGCGGATGACGTCGTTGTCGGCCCTGAGCGAGCGCGCGAAGTTTTCCATCGGATCTTCGCCCCGTTCGCGCATCGCCTCCAGAGAGGGCGTGTCGACGTAGGCGGTGTAGCCCGGAGCGTCGATCTGGATATAAGGGCATTCGGCGGCGACCAAACTTCCGATGATCCCCCGCTGAATCCGAACGACGTCGGCGACAAAATCGTCCATCGTCGGATAGACCGCGGTGGATGCCGCATGGTCGAAGCGCTGGCAGATGCGATCCGGCCCGATGAGCGTGACCTTGGCGGGCGTGCGCGCGAGGTGGCTGACGAATTGATATTCCTTCAGTGGGAGATTTCGCGCCAGCCGCAGTTTTTCCACCGCGGGCCGTCGCTGCGCGATCGCCGTCGCCTTCGCTTCTCCCTGCGGAAACTCCCAGCGCCGGAGCGGCTCGGCCCCTTCCACTCGCGTCTCGTAGAACTTGATGTCGGCGCGACCGGCATCGAAACCGGTCACCGACGCGCCGAAGCTATCTTGAAAATTGAGCCGGCGCATTTCTCCGTCGGTGAGAACTTCCAGGCCGGCCGCCTCCTGCAGCGCCGCCGCCTCGCGCACCGCTCGATCCTCGACGAGCCCCAGCTCCCGCTCGCTGATTTTTGCCTGGTCGTAGCGCACGCGCGCCTCTTTGAGAAAATCCGGCCGGAGCAGACTGCCGACGACGTCGGTGCGAATTTTTGCCAGATCGTTCATACCGTCAACTGTTAGGCGAGGTCCGTTGGGATGTCAATATCGAGTGGTTTTGAAGCGCGACCCAAGCGTCAGCTCGCCGGCTCAGTGCGGTAGGTAAGCGAGCGGGTCTTCGGCGGCGTTCGCCTTGCGGATTTCGAAATGGAGATGGGGCGCGGAGGCCCGCCCGCTGTTCCCGACTTCCGCAATGGTCTCTCCTTGAGCTACCGTTTGGCCTTCGCTCACGCGATTCTTGCGGTTGTGGGCGTAAACCGAAACGATCCCGCCGGGATGGCGGATGATGATCATATTGCCGTAGCCGCGCAGCTGGTCGCTATAGATCACCTCGCCGCTTTCCACGGCGCGAACCGCACTACCTTCGGGAGCTAAGATATCGATCCCATCGTGAAAGCTCTCGCCGCGCGCGCCGAATCCCGAGCTGACGCTCCCGGCGACCGGCCAGATCAGCCCTTCCTTACTCTTCTCCAACAGGTCCGCCGGGCTCGGCCGCTTCAAAGAAACCGTCGAAGGGGTGATAATCTCCACCGGCAGTTGCCGCGTCGCTCCCGGAATAAAAACTTTGTCCCCCGCGCGCAGCTGATTGGGGTCCTGTATCCGATTGGTGCGCGCCAGCTCCTGATAAGAGATATCGTACGCCCGGCCGATGCGATAGAGCGTTTCGCCCCGCTGGACGACGTGATGGATCCCCTGCGCCGTGCGCGAAGGAGTGGATTGCACGGAGCAGGAAACAAAAAAGAGCGGAGAAAGAAGAAAAGCAAGCAGCCAAGCGGCTCTGGGTTTCAATCCGTCCAACCGTATTTCCCCCAGAGTTTGACGAACCGGCACTCGCCCAAATCCTCCTCTTCCAGCCCGGATTCCTTAAGCCGTATTTTTTTGAGCACCTGATTCTGCTCGTCGCCTAACGGGATGATCAACCGTCCGCCCACGGACAGTTGCTGGACCAGCGGCTTGGGCACGCCGGGAGAGCCCGCGGTGAC
>DASXRG010000065.1:0-8697 GCA_036506735.1 Binatia bacterium
CAAGCTTCCCAAGTAGGATTCGACGGTTTTTTCGACGACCTCGTTGTCGAGCCATCCTTCTTCCACGAGCGGAACGAACAGCGGGCAGGCGCGGCTGTAGACCTCCACTTTGGGATCGATCTGTTTCAGCGCGCGGCTATACGCGCCGCTTTGAATAGTCGCCTCGGTGCCGATCACGCCGATTCGTTTATTTTTCGTTTGCTTCAGCGCGGCCCGCGCGCCGGGCTCGATGACGCCCACCACCGGCACCGAAAGATTTTCCGCGAGCGAGCCCAACGCGACGGCCGTCGAAGTGTTGCACGCGACGACGACCACTTTCACGCCTTTCCCGATGAGAAAATCGGCGTTCTCGAAGGAGTAGCGCAGGACGGTCTCGACGGATTTAGTCCCGTACGGAGAGCGCGCGGTGTCCCCGAGGTAGACCGTGTTCTCCTTCGGCAGCTTTTCTATGATTTGCTGGAGGACGGTAAGACCGCCGATACCGGAATCGAAAAGGCCGATGGGGCGATCATTAGGCATCAGGCAACAGGCACCATCGCCTTTCCCAGTTCTTTTTCACAGCTCGGTGCAAAGCCGAAAACCTGCTCCCAGACTTCCTTGGATTCCATGCAGAGGTAAACGAAGACCGTCGGTGAGGCGGCGCGGATCCAGCCGAGCATTTTCCGGTACATGTTCACGCGCAGCGGTTGGAAGTAGCGCATCTTGCCGTCGGGACAGAGAACTTGCTCGCCGGTCGGTAACCGGCTGGCGGGAAAGCGCGAGCGCATCGCCCGCTTGAGCCCGGGAGTCGTGCGCAATACGCCCATGCTGATCCACGCGATTCGTCGATAATCCACGGCGGCAAAAAGCCGCTCGACCATGTCACGATAGTCCGCCTCCCAACCGTCGTACTCGACCATCGGATCGAAGTGAAAACCGAGCTTATAGCCGGCCGCCTGGCAGCGGCGCGCCGCGGCCAGCCGCTCTTCGAAAGTCGCGGTGAATCGCTCGTCGGCGTCGATCACCTTCTGCGGATTCATCGACCATGCGACCACGACGCGCTCTTTGGGATCGAGCCGCAGGAGACTTTCGACGCAGTCGCTTTTAGTTTTGAGTTCGAGGAGCACGTTCGGCTGCGTGGCGAAAAACGGCACCACCTCGGCGCAAAAACCGATGTACGGGTCGAGCGCGAGGCTGTCGGTGATCTCGCCGGTGCCGATGCGGAAGAAAACTTTCCTGTGGCGGCCGAGCATCTCATCCGCTTCCGTCAGCAAATTATCGACGTTGCTGAAGACCTTGAGCGCCGGATTGTCGGCGAGATACTCCTGCAGATAGCAGTAGCTGCAATCCATCGAGCAGTTGCTGGCGAAGTTGATGACGAAATAGTTGCAGCAGACCTGCCCGTCGCTGCCCGGGCATTTTTTCAGAAACTCGCCGCGATGGCGCATCAGGAAAAGCCTGCGCTTGCTCGCACCGAACGGATCGCGCGAAACCGGAAGCGCCTGAGGCTCGTCGGTGAACGTAAACGGAATTTGTGGAAAAGCCTGCTTCAGGTTTCTGAAGATCGGACTCTGCTCCGAGCCCGCCTCGACGATGATCTCCTCCGGCGCGAAGCTTTTCATGCACTCACCTCGCCACGCAGCAGCGCGAAAATCTCCTGCATGTCTTTTTCATCGACCACGCGCGCCAACTCTGCGGCCAGGCGCTTCAGCTCTTCGTAGCTGCTTGCCTTCATCTGAACGGTAACCGCCCCGCCTTCGAGTCCGGCGGGAACGGTCAGCAGCAGTTGCGGCTTGAGTTTCATATCGCGCACCCGGCGGTTGATCTCTTCTTCTATCCGAGCCAACCGCGGAAAACGCAACCGGTGCAGTTCGTCCTTGAGCCGCTTGAGCTTGTCGTTCCGTCCGAGCCGGGGATCCGACGTAATGCGGGCGATTTGGTCACGCTGCAGGATCTCAGCGACCACCATGCCGTCTCTCAAGGATATCTCTTCGAGCCAGTCGAGCAGATCCTTGAAATGATTTTCTCCGACCTTGAGAGCCTCAACCACGACCAAGAGCGACTCGCGGTCCGCTTCATTCAACTCGAGCCAGCGCTCTCGCGTCTGCGGATGGAAACCTTTGACCCGGCAGTAGGCCTGAATTCGCCGATCCGTCATCCTCTAATTCTCCAATAAAATTAGCTATTAATGTTTCATACATTAAAGCATCGCCTTCATGTCCTCTTTTTCTTGAGCCCTGAGCCAGTATGGCCGCCTTGCTCACGAGCGCTTCGAGCGCCCACTTTCTCTTGTCTCCCGCGATTCCCGAGTCGAGCAGCTTCTGGATCGCGCGAGCGCGAAACCGGTCCAGCCCCCACGTCGACCTCGACAACTGGTCCGCGTGGCCGCCCCGTTTGATGACCAGCGGCTCCGGGATCAAATAGACTAAATTGTCGCGCGCGATGCGGAGCCAGAGGTCGTAGTCCTCGCAGACCGGAAACGATTCGTCGAATCCGCCGGCCCGCTCGAACAGCTCGCGCGTCATCAGAACGGCCGAGGGGCTCACGAGACAGAGTTCGAGACTGGCGCGAAAAATATCGCCGGAAGGCTTGCGGTGTTTTTTTTTCGGATTCACCCGCACGCCCCTCCTGATCCAGACTTCCTCCGTCTGGCAGATCCGCCATTCGGGATGGCGGCGCATGAAGCTCATCTGGACTTCGAGCTTCCGTGGCCGCCACAGATCGTCGGAGTCTAAAAAAGCGATATGATCCCCGGCAGCGCGCGCCACTCCCAAGTTGCGCGCGGCCGCCACGCCGCGCTGAGGCTGGATCACGACTTGCACGGCCTCTCCGTAGCGCGCGGCGAGTTCCTGCGCGGTGCCGTCTTTCGATCCATCGTCCACGACGATGATTTCGCGGCTCGGATAAGTCTGCGCAAGGACGGAGTCGATCGCTGCGCGCAACATCGGCCACCGATCGTAGGTGGGAATGACAACGCTCACCCGAGAATGCATGACCTAACTACCTAACTTTTAAGGATCGACAATGCAAGCGAACAAAGTTTACGATAAATATGTTGACAAGGCTTGAGGAGTTTGACTACTATCCTTCCGTTTCGCCTGACGGCACTTTCTTCGCGCCCAAAAGTTCATGCCAGCATGTCCCTACAGACCATCGGTATAGATGGTCGTGTGCTGGGGTAAGGAGCCCTATCCATGTGGCGCCGGAACGCTAACAACTCAACCGCCGATCAAACCGCGACTTCGATCATCGACCAGGGTTGCGAGTTCGAAGGGCGGTTTCGCTGTGTCGGAACTCTGATTGTCAACGGCAAATTTCGCGGTGAGATCGTCTCCTGCGATACTCTGCTGCTGGGCGAAGCCGCCGAATTGGAAGCCGACGTCCAGGTAGGCACGGCCGTCATCAGCGGACAAGTCACCGGCAATATCGCGGCCCGCGAGCGCGTCGAGCTGCGCGCTAGCGCCCGCATCGCCGGCGATATCGCGACGCCCGCGTTGGTGCTGGAAGAAGGCGTCGTCTTCGACGGCAACTGCCGGATGCGGAGCGACGAAGTCGCGGCGGCGCAGAAGAGCTCCTGAGGCGGCATGCAGAAGCGCTACTCGATCCTGATTTTCGCGCCGCGCGAAGCGCGGGTGCGCCGGCTGACGTTGAGCCGAACTTCGATCTGCGCTTTTCTCTCCACCGCGGCCATCCTGGTCGGCGTCGGCGGCTGGTTCTTCGGAGATTATGTTTGGATAAAAATTGAAAACGGAAGTTTCAGACGGCTTCAGTTGAAAGCCCAATCCCAGCGCGAGCAATTTTCCCGCCTGCAGGATCAGACCGAAAGCATTCAAGCGCTGCTCGCGCGATGGAAGGGGCTGCGCGACAGCGTTGATGTTTCCGTCCCCGCCGCGCAGAGAATCTCGCTCAAGAACCGCCAGACGATCGCCGAGCTGCAACAGAACCTCAACTCGCTCGAGACCGAGCTGCAACAGTTGCTCGCCTCGATCCCGACCGATTGGCCCGCTACGGGAAAAGTGACTTCCGGAGTCGGAGACCGCGTCTCGCCCATCACGGGGAGGATCGAGTTCCATTCGGGGCTCGACATCCCCAATCCCATAGGAACTCCGGTTCTAGCCCCCGGCGACGGCACCGTGGAGACCGCCGGCGAAATGAACGGCAACGGCCGCACCGTTGTTGTGAATCACGGCCAGGGAATCACCACGCAGTACGCGCATCTGTCGAAGATCAACGTCGATCGCGGCGAGCAAGTGCGCAAAGGCCAGCAGATCGCGGAAGTCGGCAACACCGGCCACAGCACGAGCCCGCACCTGCACTACGAGGTGCGCGTGAATGGCGTCCCGATCGACCCGCGCCGCAGCCTGCTGAAGTAGAATAAATATAAATCACGCCGTCATTCCGCGGTGGCGCCTGCCGGCTTTCAGTTCTTGGAGTGAGCCGGATCAAGCGCAACCGTCACAACGGCCCGGCCCGGGGTTTCTCGAAGGGCCGGTACGTCGGACGACGAGGTTCGAGCGTGCTTGTGAATTTGTCTTAAAACTTTCGTGCCGCGTAACACCGACGCATCGCATCGGCCCGGAGAGAGACCCCCGGCCGGGCTGACGGTGTACGGCCTAAATAAAGTTCTCGACCTTTTTAAAAAACTGCTCGACCACGATCTTCGCCACTCCGCCGATCATTCGCCCCCCCATGGCCGCGATCAAGCCGCCGATCTTGGCGTCGGTGCTGTATTTGAGCAGCGTCTCGCCGCCGCGCTCTTCGAGGTCAATCGCGACGTCGCCGCGCATGAAGCCGGGACCGCCCGATCCTTCGCCGCTGAGGACGTAATGCTCCGGCGGCCGCTTATCTTTCAATGACACTTTTCCTTTGTAGGCGCCGCTCACCGAAGCGATCCCGATCTTCACGTTCGTCTCATACTGGTCCGGCCCCACTTCCTTGAGGCCTTCGCAACCGGGCATGCATTGGGCCATGATTTTCGGGTCGAGCAGCGCTTGCCAGACTTTTTCCCGCGGCGCCTTAAACGTGTAGCTGCCTTCGATCTTCAAGGGGATCTCCTTCCCGGCTTAGCGACGTCGCTCGCGTTTACGCCTCGCGTAGCTTTTTCGTGTAGAATGGAGTCATCCGACTTTCGATCCCCACCTTCGCGAGGGCCTCCTCGAAAGTCCGGCGCACCGCCGGATCCTCGTCTTCGTATTCGATCTGGTCGCCGCCGAGCTTGATGTCCTTCAAGGGCTTATCGGTTCCTTCTCCCATGATGCCAAAAAATTTCTTGCTGCCCCAGCGCAGCGCCAGGTAGCGCGCCGGTTCGGCGCCGGCGTTGAAGTGTTGGTGAAACATTCTCTCCGGCGGGACGATGAGACTGCCCGGCCCCCAGTCGAATCTTTGCACGACCTCTCCCTCGCGCCACATCAGCGAATATCCGCGGCCGCTCAAAACCAGCACGTGGGAGCCCGGCCCATGGCGGTGGGCTTTTTTGTAAGTGCCGACGGGGAACTGGGAGATATGGGCGCACATAGTATTATTCGACAGCTCGAAATGGGAGAGCTGTCCCCCGGCGCCCCTCTCGCTTCGGTCCAACAGTTGAAAGCTGCGCGCGTCGGAGACGAAGTTGGTTTCCCACACGATGCCGGGAAGCCACCGTCCTTGACCGCTGAAATAGTCCTCGCTCGAATCGAAGCGATCTCTGAAGACGTAATCGCAGCCGAATATGAAGTCGATGTTGTGAATGAGATTGACCATGATCGGCGCGCTGGTGACGCCGAGAAAGCGAGCCGGCTCGCCGCCGCTGCCGTTGAAGTGCTGGTGCCAGGCATTGAATGGCGGCGAGAACATCGAGCCCTCGTGCCATTCAAAGCTGCGCTTCGGACCGCCTTCTTGCCAGACGGTCGTCGCGCCGCGGCCTTTGACCACGTAGATCAACTCCTCGAAAAAGTGTTTTTGCGGCCTGAGACTCGCGCCCGGCGCAATCTCGCAGATATAGGCGTCGTCGGTTTCGCCCGCGCCTTCGAGACAGATGCGCGCCGCCCGCCCGCCGATACGCTCCCAGCGACCTAACGGCACCGTTTGGACGTCGGCGATGAAAAATCCGCGAATGAGCGGAATGCCTTCCGCTTCGACCCACTTCATATACGAGCTGCGCCGGTCCGTAATCGGTTGTCGCGCGATCTCTTCTCCACTCATCGTACTTTTGTCCTTTGCCTTTTTACTTTCCTTTTCTGATAAGAATCTCCTCGATGAGCTGGTTGGTCTTGTCCCGCAACCTAAAGCCGTCCTCGGGGGATATCACGACCAGCGGCACGCCCTTCTCCTCCAGATTCGAGACCTCGTCGTAGAGCGACTTCACGCCGCGCCGAACCGGGATCCGTCCGGTCGCCGCGACCAGCCTGCCGCCTTCCTCGCCGAGAATAAAATCGAGAAACAGCGCCGCCGCGTGCGGGTGCGGCGCGCTCGCCGTTGCGCCCCAGAGCTGCGCCGACGCGGCCGGCGTGGGACGGGCGAAAACGAGATCGATCGGACAGTTTTTCTCGTGCTTCATTTGCGCCACGCGATACGCGTACAGCTCGACCGCGCTTTTGGTTTCTCCCGCGCACAGGAGCTGGGTCTGCAGCGAATGGCCGCGCCGCACCCAAACGCCGTTGGCCACGAGCCCGCGCATGTAGGCGCGCGTCTTCTCTTCGCCCCAGGTGAGCAGCCAGCCCATCACGGCGCGCGACGGCTCGGTGTCGATCGACGATTCTCCCTTCCATCGCGGCTGGAGCAGATCCGGATAATCACGCGGCGCCTCCGCCGCTTTGACGAGCTTGCTGTTGTAAGCGATGACGGTGGGAATGAGATGGGTCGAGGTGTAGAAGCCTTGCTTGTCTTTATAGTGGTCGGCATAGGATTTTCGCTCGGGCGATTCATACGGCGCGAGGACCCCGTCCCGCTGGGCCACGACGAGATCGTCGAAGGCGATGCCGACCACGTCCGCGTCGAGCTTCTTCGCCCGGTGCTCCAGCAGGACCCTCTCAGTGACTTTGCCGCCGCCGCCGCGCCAGTAGTCGACTTTGACGAACGGATATTTTTTCACGAAGCCGGTGCGATACTGATCGAGCAGGTCGATGGTCTCGCTGGAGTAAAAACTCAGCGCGCCTTCGCGCTTTGCGCCCTCGCCGAGCTTGGCGACCCGTTCCGATGCGGAAAACGCGTTGATTTTGGCCAGCGCCTCCCGGCCGCTCTGGGCATGAGCGGCGGGAAGAAAAATTAAAGCGAAAAGAAAAACCGCCGCGGCTTTGGCCCAGCGCCCGGTTGGATTCATTTGCCCGCTCCCGGCTGGCAGAGATAGCCGCCGCGGCACTGAATGCCCATTTCTCTCTGCACCTCTCTTAGAAGCGTCGCGTCGGCCACGTCCGCGATCTTCACTTTGTCCGGATCCACGTTGGTGCGCGCCGCGCTGTATTGAATGTGCAGCCGGATGCCCTTTTCGGTGAAGCCGCCCGGATCGTCCGGGCTCATGAAGCCGACCGCCTGCCGGATCGCCTCGCGGGCGACGTCCGGATTGAGCTTCAGCTCTTTCGATGCAATCTGAGCCGACTCTTCCGGGTTCTGCCGGATAAAGAGCAAAGAGCGCACGTGTGCGCGCAGCCACTTTTTGGCGATGTCGGGATTTTTCCGAAGCAACTGATCGTTGGCGGCGAAGCCGGAAAAAGGCACGGGATAAACTTCGGCGGAATTGGTCATGATACGGTAGCCTTTTCGCACCAGCTCCGCCGCGATATCGATGTTGTTCGCCGAGGCGGCTATCTGGCCGGTCTCCATCCCGATGACCCGCGCCTTGGCGTCGCCGATCGGAAGGAGTCTCACGTCGCGATCCGGGTCGAGGCCGAGTTTTTTGAGAATCAGCCGCGTCGCCTGATCCTGCGACCCGCCGGGACTGGCGATCGCGATGACTTTGCCTTTGAGATCCTCCGGCTTCTGAATCTCCGGCCGCACCGTGAATTGAAGGATCGAAGTATTGTAAGTGAAAAAGATCGCCTTCAGCGGCGCGCCCATGATCGACGCGGTCATGGCGGAACCGTGCACCGCGAACTGCACTTCCCCCGTGACCAGAGCGGGCACGGAAACGTTGGCACGCATGACGACGATTTTCATATCCAGCCCCTCGTTCTCCAAGAAACCCTTCGCGCGGGCCAGATAAGACGGCAGGTAACCGAAGTCGGGCGAGGAAATGCCTTCGATGACGGGGATGAGCTTGCCCTTGTCCTGAGCGGAAATTCCTTGAACGACGCCGCAAGTCAGCAACAGCGTCAAAATGAATACGGCGAATTTTTTTCCGCTTTCCGCTCTCATAATTTATCCTTTGTAGACCGAAGCGGATTCGAGCTGCTCGAAGCGCGTCCCCATATCGACGCCCAACACCTCGAAGAGATTCGGCGTCGCCGCGATGAAGCGCGCCGGATTCTTTTTGTCGGTGTTGAAAAACTGATATTCGAGCGGCCGCGACAAAACCGGCAGACCGACACAATCGCCTTGGGTCCACGAATGCTTCTTGCCGTCGACCACGACGTAGCCCTTGCCTTCCAGCATATAGTGGACGATGCCGCCGGGAGACTGCTGCTTTCCGGAATGACCGCCCGGCTCGATTTCTTGCATGTAGACGACGAGACTGCGAATCGCGGTGTCGTTCTTGGCCGGGTGGATATACCAGCGCGTCTTGCCCTGGCGGTTGATCTCCCACGG
>DASXRG010000066.1:0-14117 GCA_036506735.1 Binatia bacterium
ACGCGCTGCGGGCGAAATTTTTCGCTCTGAAAGGATGAATACTATGAAGAGGCTTGCACTGCCTATCATCGCCCTCGCTCTAATGGGAATTTTCTCGCCGCTTCCGCTGCGAGCCGAGGATCCCATCGAAGCCGCCGGCATCGGCGTCGGGCTCACCGCCGGAAACGCCGTGGTCATTCCGGCCAAGGCGGTGTCGGTCCTGTGGGGATTGACCTCGGGCGCGCTGTCTTTCATCCTCTCCGGCGGAAACGTGGAGCTTACCAAACAGATTTGGAACGACGTGACCGAGGGGCCTTACATGGTCACGCCGGAAGTCGCGCGCCGCGCGATCGGCGAGAGGCCGGAGCTGCAGAAGAACAAAGACTGAGGTATGTAGGGGCGCGATTAATCGCGCCCCTACTCTATCTTTTTATCCCGCCAGGTTCTTCTTGAAAAAGCTTACCGTTCTCTGCCAGGCGTCCTTGGCCGCTTCCGGATTGTAGCGATCGGCGTTCGTGTTGTTGTTGAACGCGTGCTTCGCGCCGGGATAGACTTTTATGTCGGCGTTCTTCCCGAACTTCTTCAGCGCTTCTTTGAGCGGCTCCACGCCCGGCATGATGTTGGGATCGTCCTGCCCGTAATTGCCCATCACCGCGCAGGGAATGTTCTGGACCTGATCGAGCGGATCGGGATTACGTCCATAGTAAACCACCGCCGCGTTCAGATCTTTGGATTTGGTGGCGAAGTTCAGCGATTGCCCGCCGCCCCAGCAGTATCCGACCACGCCCACTTTTCCGTTGGCGAAGCCCTGCTTCTTTAAATAGGCGACGGCGCTCGTGAGATCTTCCACGACCATGTTGCCGTTGATCTTCTTGATCGCCTCGATCGCCTCCTCGGGGGTCTTGAATTGATCGGAGCCGCCGATGCGCGACATCAAGTCCACCGCCAACGCGGCGAAGCCGTCTTTGGCGAACCGGCGCGCGACGTCTTTGATGTGATCCACCAGCCCGCGGTTTTCGTGAATCACGATCACCGTGCCGAGATTTTTTCCGTCCTTGGGCCGTGAGAGGTAGGCCTTCACGTTTCCGGCCTGACCGGGAAACTGAACCATCTCGGAGGTCAACGCCGGATCATTCGGTGCAACGATGTGGGGTATGGTTTCTGCCATTTCAATTCCCTCCTTTGGAACTGCGTGAAGGATCGAGCGAGAATTCGCTTTTCATATAACCAAAAACGGCATTTAAATCCAGACCCTCGCGCAGCAAAAGAAAAGGGGAGGGGCGATTGCACAAGCCCCTCCCCTTTTCTCCTTTATCTATCAATCCGCGCCTGGGGCGAGCCGAGCGCGGCGGCAATCATGCCTAATGCTGAGAGTTGCCGTTCCCGTTGCCGTGGCCGTGTCCGTTGCCGTTCCCGTTATCCTCGGAGTCATCCTCGCCGGTAATGGAACCTTTAGCCACCGGCGTTCCGCCCGTAGCTAAAATTACCTCACCGCCGATCAGCGCCTTTCCGAGCAGGAGACCGTCACAGGTAGCGTCGCTGAACGATCTAACGCAGTTGACTACTTCATTGCCGACCGTGGTCGTGACGTTGAGCAGGGTCGGCGTGCCGGCGGGCAGGTTATGAACGTCGGCATGGATTATGTGGTCGTCTTTGAAGTGAACCTTACCCGTTGCATGGTTACTGGTTGGCGGCAACGAGTGGAGATTGGCCTCAGACTCTTCCGCCGTGCCCGGCTGGGCAAGAGGGCTGTGATCGTGGAAGACCAGCACGCCTGCCCCGTTAGGATTAGCGGTTCCGGCGGGGAAACGTCTTGATCCGACATAGATGTTGTTTTGAATGGGATCGACCCCGAGACCGTGCCCATTAAGGGCGGAGCAATCCGCTTCGACAAAACTGCCGGGAGCAGCGAAGACTCCGACGACCGGGACATGGTTGACGGGGCTGGCGCCGTCAGATTGACAACTGTCTGTGGCAACTGTGTTGTTGCTTGACGCCGTATACCAGCGGCGCAGATTGTTGTTGAAGTACTCGACGTCGGTGCCCGTGACTTGAGGAAAACTCGCCAGAATGGCGCCGGTTCCTAGATCGATAAGCAACTGGGCATCGGGAAGCGTACACCCGAGAAGCGCCCTATTGGTCACCGGATCTATGTCGATACCATGCGGCTGGCACGAGTGCGTGCCGTCGTAGAGGTGCAGGTTTACGAGGGTCGTAAAGGTATTGGTAACGGGGTTGACTTTCAGCACCTTAGCCGCCAGACCTCCGTTCTCCTCGTCGGTGATGTTCTGGTAGATCACGCCGTCGACGGGGTTGAAACGCGGCTGCTCGGCATTGGCGCCCAATGGAATCTGAGTAACGATCGTATCGGCCACAACGTCGACCACCGTCAACACGTAAGGCGCAACGGTGTTTGCCACATATACCCGCCGGTTAAGCGGATCGTAGTCGAGCTCGTCGGTGCCGGAACCACCGCCAGGTAAAACGAGCACGGCCTCTGCGGCCCCCAAGGCCAAGTTAATGATTGCGATTCTGCCGCCTCGATCGGTCATCACCAGCTTGTGCAAGTCAGGCACCACCTGGACACCGCTCGGACATGAGCCAGTGCAGGCGCCGGTCGCGCCGGGGAAAGTGGTGGGAAAAGGTATCGTTCCGATGTAGGTATTCGTTGTCGTGTCGATCGCGCTCGCGCCCTTGTTGACGCGGTCGGCGATGTACATGATGCGGGTTGAAGGATCAAAAGAGAACAGATCGATATTGGTCTGATGCGCCCCGGCAGGGGTGGTCCAATCAAACAAGCAGCCGGGTGTGTTGACCGTACAATGAACCGGAATGACTCCAAGGTTGTCCAAGTCCAACGCTTGCGCTTTCGTGGCAAACCCTACTCCTAACAGGAGCGCCAGGACAATCGACAGCCCCAAATAAGTCTCTCTCAAATGCTTTGTATTCCACGTTCGTGTGCGAAGTTTCATATAGCCTCCTCATTCCTTTCAAGACGAAGTTGATAAACAGAACAGGGAAAAATGACTACGCGGACGGCGGCAGGTCGGTAATGGAATCACGCGGCAGACCGACTCGATAGCCGCGCGACCGGGCTAAATCGAGCGGAGACGATCTGGGAGCTGCGCATTTCTGGAGCCGGATGCACTCCCGCGAGCGGTCTTCATAGAGGGCGGTATTCTCCCAGAGCTGAGCCGGATCGGATGGACCGGCCAATTCGAGGTCGGGCGTAACCTCGGCCGCAATGAGCGAAGTTTCTTCCGGAGCTTCGAGGGCCAGGAGATACGACTCATCGAGATCGAGGCCGTCGAAGAAAATGTAGCACAGGACCAGGAGCATGAACGCGATATGGCAAACGCGCCATGTTCTCGGATAGCGACGGTGTCTGAAATCGGCGCGCATGGCGGAGCTCCAAGTTTGGGTCACGGCGTATTTTTATTCGTCCGTCGGTTTACGACAATCGGGCTAATACCGGGATTAACGTCCGGGAAATACCTGATCCCACAATAGACTACAAGACTGATTTTTCTGACGGAAGAGCGCCGCGCGGTGAGTTAATTTTTTACCTCGTAAGGAAAAAATTCCCTGTAACAAGTAGTGCTTAACCCCGCTCAAGATCTCTAAATGACTGCGTTTACGTCGTGGCATGTTTTTTGTGTCTTCACTGATGTCGCGCCAAAATACGGCGCAATTAAAAATAAAGGAGGGCTTTATGCTTAACTGGGCTGTAACTTTTTTGGTGATCGGTCTGATCGCTGGACTGCTCGGATTGACCGGACTGGCCGGCGCGGCCACGCAGATCGCCTGGATTCTGTTCGTCGTGTTTATGATCCTGTTCGTCGTGGGCCTGATCGCGGGCCGTCGTCCGCCCATGGCCTAACCGCCACGCTGCGCATACCAGGAGACCAACATGAAACCTGCGACGCTTATCGGGATCATTTTAATTGCGCTTTCGGTCCTCTCGTTCGCTTATCAGGGCATCCCCTACAAGACCCGTGAAAAAGTGATCGACATCGGACCGATCGAAGCAACCGCCGAAAAAAACAAGAGCATTCCTCTGCCGCCGATTTTCGGCGGCATCGCGCTGGTGGGCGGCATCGCGCTGATCATAGCCGGCACCAGGGAACATTAAGAATGGCGCGACGCCGTGGTATCACCTGGGGTCCCAGTAAGGGGCCCCAGGCGTATCTTCACTTGTCTTCCGTTAACCGTGCTCCAGTATCTTCCTAATTGACCCGCTATTGAATCGCGCTAGTTACATTATAGAGAGGGCGCAGCTGCGGTTTTTCCGCAAAAATAAAAATGGGAGGTGATGAAATGAAAAAAATTACTTTGCTCGCAGCGGTTCCGTTTCTTCTGAGCGTGCTTGCGATCGGAGGTTGCTCAGCCTCCGGATCGAGGTCTCGGACCGACAGCAGCACGTTCCCAGCCAGCGGCGGAAGCGATTCCGGAGGAGCAGCCGGGGGCGCGGGCTCGGAAGGTTCGTCGGGCTCGGGCGGAGAAGGCAGTGGCGGCAGCGGGGGCGGCGGCGGAGGTGGCGGAGGGGCTGACGGTCGTTAGCAAAACAAATCATCGACTCAGCTGCGAGGCCCCTTGTGAAAGAAAGCGGGCGGAAGGTGATGCGCTCTGTCGGACAGCCATCCGGCAGTCACATCGCCTTCCGCCCGCTTGATTTTTCTCTCCGAGCTGGACGGTAAATTCCCGCCTAAAGGAAATTGGTCTTTACGGGTTTAGGCATACCGCAGATTGCGAGTCACAGTTGTTTCCCTGCCTCAGGCATATTCCTGGGCCAAACCCGGAATTTACCCAATTGGCACAAGGGGGTCTGGAGGCTACGTTAGTCATATTGTGCGGAATTGCCTTTTCCATCAGAAATCGAATTTTCCGACACAGGAGGGACCGTGGCCTTCACAAGCGCGTTAGCAAGAGACACCCGCCGGCATGATCACGTTCCTAAAGAAACGGCAAAGAGTACCCTGGGCGACCTGATCGTGGCGCTCACCGAAGAGACCGAGTGTTACGTCGATGACGAGCAAGAGGTTTACCGGACGGTCGCTTACATGGTGAGCGACCTTTTATCGCGCCGGAGGTTTCTTTCTGGAGCCTGGCATTAGAAGAAAGTGGAAATGAGCTTCGTGCCCAGAGCCGGCGGTTCACGCCGGTGGAAATTTATCGCTACGGTTTGCGTCGCCGCCGGAATTTTTTTGCTTTTGACTCCCGTGCTTTCGAACGCCGGCCCCGCCACCGAGCAGCTCCGCGGGACGGTGGAGAAAGTGCAGGGCATCCTGCAGGATGCCCGGCTGAAGCCGGAGACGCAAAAAAAGCAGCGCCGCGTCCAATTGCGCCAGGTTATGAGCCAACGGTTCGATTTTGGCGACATGGCCAAGCGGTCTTTGGGAATCCATTGGCCGGGCCGGACTCCGGCGCAGCAGGCCAAGTTCGTGAAGCTGTACACCGATTTGCTGGAAGACGCCTATCTCGATCAGATCGAGCCCAACGTCTCTGAAAGATTCGTCTACCTGCGGGAGACTCGGGACAGAGACTTCGCCGAGGTTGTCACGAAGGTCATCCCCGTCAAGGGAGAGGAGCTTGCCATCAACTACAGGCTGCGTTCCACCAACGGCAACTGGAAGATCTATGACCTGGTGATCGAGAACGTCAGCGTCGTCAACAACTATCGGTCTCAATTCAATCGCATCCTTAACGGCTCCTCGTTCGACGAGCTGCTCGAGCGATTGCGCGAGACGAGGATGAACCAGGTCCAGGCGAAGAAATCGCGGCCGGACTCGACGATTGTTTCCGCCTGGCTCTTGGCCGCCGCGTCTCCTGCCCGCCCGCACTGAGTTCTATCCACAAGTTTCTTCTCCGCCGATCCCTTCGCGCTGGCCAATTTTGGGGTGGGTGCGCCTTGCGCGCCGCGATTGCCGGCCTTACCTTCTAAACGGTCCAGACGAGCCTCTTAATCAAAACTGGATTTTCATGGAAACGGACCGCCCGGCGGCGCGCAAATTTATCGTTCCCGTCACGGCCATGCTCTCCTTCATTTCATTTTGGAGAGCGGCCGCCATCGTTCTCAGCGATCTCGGCTCCTCCGCTTATTACGTCGGCGGCATCGCGGAACAGGCGATCGGCAAAGCGGCGCCATGGTTCATTCTGGCGATCATGCTTTTCTCTTACGCGGTGCGCGCGGTTTACATCGAGAGCTGCAGCATGTTCGTGCGCGGCGGCGTCTACCGGGTCGTGCGCGAGGCGATGGGCTCCGCCGCCGCCAAGTTCTCGGTTTCCGCTCTGCTCTTCGACTACGTCTTGACCGGACCGATCAGCGCCGTGAGCGCAGGGCTTTACCTGGCGGGGCTCATCAACGAATCGGGCGGACAGTTCGGAATTTCGTGGATGAAACTTCCCTCTCCCTTTTTCGCGGTCGTCTTTGCGATCGTCGTCACACTCTACTTCTGGCGCAGCAATCGGATCGGCATCCCGTTCTCGAGCACCAAGGCGCTGCGGATCATGCAGGTCACCACCGTGATGGTCGTGCTCCTGATTGCCTGGTGCCTGGTCACGATTTTCTTGAACGGCTATCAGCCGGTGCCCGCACCCACGCCGGACAATCTCGCGTTCAGCGACGAGGCGCTCGGTTGGCTCGCGGGAACCGCGGTTTCCCGGATCGCCGTGATTGCCATCCTGATCGGCCTCGGACATTCGTTGCTGGCGATGAGCGGCGAGGAAAGCCTGGCCCAGGTCTACCGCGAAATCGAGGCGCCCAAGCATCAAAGCTTGGTCCGCACGGGATTCGTGGTTTTCGTTTACAGCCTGGTGTTCACGTCGCTGGTCTCCTTCTTCGCCGTGATGATCATTCCCGACGGCGTGCGCAGCCGATATTTCGACAACCTGATCAGCGGCTTGTCGATGTTCCTCGCGGGCCCGGCCGCGCTCAAGGTCGCTTTCCACGGGTTCGTCGTCCTCGTCGGGACGTTGATTCTCTCGGGGGCGGTGAACACCGCGATCATCGGCTCCAACGGCGTGCTCAACCGCGTCGCCGAAGACGGCGTCCTGCCGGAATGGTTCCGCGACCCGCACAAGAAGCACGGCACGACCCACCGGATCATCAACCTGATCGTCGGCCTGCAGCTTCTGACGATCGTGATCACGCGCGGCAACGTCTATCTCCTGGGCGAAGCCTACGCGTTCGGCGTGGCGTGGAGCTTCGCGATGAAAGCGCTGGCCGTCACCGTGCTGCGCTTCAAGGCGCCGCGAGTAAAGCGGTGGAAGGTGCCGCTCAATTTCCGCGCCGGAGGAATCGAAATCCCCGTCGGACTGGGACTCATCACCCTGGTACTGTTCTCGCTGGCCGTCATCAACATGCTGACCAAAGAGACCGCGACGATCGCGGGAGTGACTTTCACGATTGCGTTCTTTGTCGCGTTCAGTCTATCGGAGAAATACCACGCGCCTAAAAAAACGGCGTGCAAAAAAACGGCCGACTCATTGGACGAAGGCGAGATCGAACGCTTCCGCTTCGAGCTCCTGAAAGATCTTTCTCCGCCAGCGCTCAAGGTCCGGCCCGGCAATATTCTGGTTGCGGCGCAGGATCCGGACCCTTTGCGCCATCTGGAGATCGTGCTGGAAAAAGTCGATACCAAGCAGGTGGACGTGGTCGTGCTTTCCGTGAATCGCAAACCGGCCGACGGCGCCGGCGAGAGCGCCGACGACGCCTCCCGGATCGTCGATGACTGTGCGACTCTCGTCTTCAGCCGAGTCGTGCACGTGGCGGAGAAAATAGGCAAGCCGGTGTCCCTGGTCGCGGTCGCCGGTGAAGATTCCTGCTATTTGGTGTTGGAGGCGGCGCAAAATCTTCGCTCGGCGCGCGTCGTCTTGGGCCCCTCTTCACGCGACGATGCGCCGGCGCGGCAGGAAGAAATTCGCCGGGCATGGGAGCGGCTGCCTGCGCCGCAGCCGTCTCTGACCGTGGAGATCGCCCCCGACGACGCCGGTCGAACGCCGCTGGAAATTCATCTGGGGCCCGACCTTACTCAGTTCCCGCCCGCGGACGCGCGCCTGGTTGCCCCCACGCCGCCGCGCGAATGAAAACGACGCTAATAATTTATTCTTTGCGACAGAAACGCGGCGCGAGTTTCAACCGCGTCATCGGGCGCGGCGCCGTTGTTCCGGTAGATGGAACACCACTGCTTTCTCCTCGTATTCTTGAGAAAGCTCTTCTCCCGGAACAAATGTTCGAGCTCCGGCCACAAATAGATGACCCTCAGGTCGCGGGGAGTTTTTTTCAGGGATTGTTCCAGGTTCGCCAGGACGCGCGCCATGATCTCCGCCTTGAAAGGATTATAAAAGAAACAAACCAGCGGCGTCGCCGGAATCGGAAATTCCGCCGCGTCGACGCGAACCACGTCCAGCGCGCGGCACCGCTGCGTCCGGCTCCGGTATTTTTGCACATTCGCCTGGGCGATTGCCGCCAGATCCGCCGCCAGCTCGACGCCGACGATCTTTTTGAACGGAAACGACGACGCCAACAAAAGCGCCTTGCCCTTGCCGCAGCCGAAATCGACGAACGTGTAGTCCGCATAATTTATCCGCAGGCCGGCAACGGCTTGTTCCAACAAAATGGGCTGCGCCGCTTGATAATGAACCGCATGCGCGGCCGACGGACCGTCGATCTTTAATTCCTCGTGCGGAATGATACCGGCCGTATCCACGCCGAACTTGCGATCGAAGCGGCGCTCCCGGTAGTCAATCAGGCGCTGGTGATCGAGGAGCGGATTGAGCAGGCTTCTCACGCAAGTCCGGAGCGTCGCAATCGCGCCCCGGTATTGAATGGAATCGATAATCTTCGCCGTGATCCCGGCGGCATAGTTGACCATAACTTCCACTCCGAATAGTCTCATAACCCACGAAGCGCCTGCCGCCAGCCACTGGAGGCCCTGGGAAAATACGGCGCAATGACACGAGCGGCAACAGTCAGACGGGGAGAGACAAATCGGCGATGGGATCTCGCGGCAGGCCCACTCGGTACCCGTGGGAGCGGGCTAAATCGAGCGGCGTGGATCTGAGGGTTTCGGAATTTCGGCGCCGGGCGCATTCGCGCGTCCGATCGGCGACCAGTAGGTTGTCTTCCCAAAGCTCGGCGCGACCGACGCGTTGAATCGGATCGAGATCGGGCGTCTCCTCGGCGGCGAGGACGGATTTTTCTACCGGATCGATCGGCGCGGGAATTTTCGAGCCATCCAGGTCGAGCACATTGAAGAAAAAGGACAGGAAGACAATCAGCGCCCCGGCGACGTGCCAGAGCCGGCAGAGTCTCCGGGAACGAGTCGGCTGAAAGTCTGGACGCATACTATCGCTTATTTTAGTCCGGCTGCGCTTTACAACAATCGGTTAAAGGCCTGAATTCACGGCCGAGCATACCTGATGCGTGGGAAACAGCCTTTTTTTCTTGGATTTGTCCTCCGCTACCTAGACGCGCCAGTCTCCATCCCTGAGGGATTTCCCTCAGAGAAATAGGTGTCACCTCGCCGCTCCTTCCGAGCAGACTCAGGCTTAAGCCTAGGTTTGTTCCAAGGAGGCACAATGTTTTCCTCGGCCCGCTCGATCACGACTCGCGCACGTCTCGGCGTTGTCGTCAGCGCCATCGTATTTACTCTCGCGCTCTGGTACCGCCCGCCCTTCGCTCAACCGGTGCCGCCGCTCGCATCTCCCCCGCTCGCATCCCTCGACACGAACCCTCCGCCGCCGGCAGGACAAACTCTCTTCGTCCCCGCGGGCGGCGATCTCCAAGGCGCGATCGACCGCGCGCGGCCCGGCGACGTCGTCACCCTTCAGCCCGGCGCCGCCTTCGTCGGTAATTTTCTTTTGCCGGCCAAGACCGGCTCGGATTGGATCGTTATCCGCTCGGCCGCGCCGGACGGCAAGTTGCCGCCGCCCGGGAGCCGCGTCGCCCCGTCCGACTCCGCCGCGCTGGCCAAGATCGTCACGCCGAACGCTTTGCCCGCGATCGCTACGGACGCCGCCGCGCATCATTTTCATTTCATCGGCGTCGAGATCACGACGACCCACCCGGCGCTGGAAACTCTCGTCCGGCTGGAATACCGGCGCGGGCAGGATTCATTGAGCCAGGCGCCGACCGATATTATCTTCGATCGCTGTTACATTCACGGCACGGCGGCGGGCAGCGTGCGGCGCGGCATCGCGCTCAACAGCGCGCGCACCGCCGTCATCGATTCCTATCTCTCCGACTTTCACCGGATGGACGGAGACTCTCAGGCCATTATGGGTTGGAACGGCCCCGGGCCTTTTAAAATCGTCAACAGCTATCTCGAGGCGGCCGGAGAAAATTTGCTGTTTGGCGGGTTGGATCCGGCGGTGCCCAATCTCGTGCCGTCCGACATCGAGGTGCGCGGCAACTACTTCAACAAGCCGCTCACGTGGCGCGCGGGCCATCCGAATTACGCCGGCAGATCGTGGTCCGTCGGCGGCCTCTTGGCGCTCAAGAACGCG
Organism: Binatia bacterium; assembly: GCA_036506735.1. GTDB lineage: Bacteria > Desulfobacterota > Binatia > UBA9968 > UBA9968 > JAJPJQ01. The sequence continues at coordinate 10,486 of DASXRG010000066.1, forward strand.
CAGCGCGCCGTGATCGAGGACAATGTCTTCGAGCACGCCTGGGCCGATGCTGAAAACGGCTTCGCGGTTCTTTTCACCGTGCAGAACCCGAACGGCGTCGCGCCGTGGTCGGCGGTCCAGGACATAACTTTTCGCCGGAACATCGTCCGCCACAGCGGCGCAGGGCTGAACATCCGGGGTCAGGACGGCAATTTTCCCAGCCAACAGACGCGGCGCATCTTGATTCAGGACAACCTATTCAAGGACATCAGCGGCGTCCTGTTTCAAATCGTCGGCGGCACGGCGAACGTCGTGATCGACCATAATACCGGCCTGCAAAGCGGCAGCGGCATCGTGGCGGACGCCGCCGCCAATACCGGCTTCGTCTATCAAAATAACATCACGCTGCACAACGAGCCCGCGACCGATGGACTCGCGCGCGAGGGTGCCGTCAATGCGCGCTTCCCGGGTCAGGTATTTTCTCGCAACGTCCTGACCGGCGCGAATCCCGCCGGCTATCCCGCGGAAAACTTCTTTCCCGCCGCCGCCGGCGACATCGGCTTTGCGAACCCCGCCGCCGGCGACTATCAGCTCACTCCTGGCAGTCCTTATTATAACGGCGGCACCGACGGCGCCGATGTGGGCGTGAATTTCGCCGCCGTGCTGGCATCGACGGCGAGCGTTATCGACGGGCGGCGCAATTTATACGAAGCCAAAAGCTGGCGCACGACGGGTTGACCCGATTTCGAGCCGCCGGCACGATAGATTTCAAACTCTCCGTTCTCGCCTTGTCTCGAGGGCACGACTCGGCGGCTGCGCTCAGCTCTTTCCGCTCCTGCGCCGCCGGACCGCGCGCGGCTTGACGATCAGCACCGGACAGGGCGCGTGACGGACGACCTTCTCGGCGACGTTTCCGATAAGTAATCTTTTGATCCCAGTCCTGCCATGAGTGGCGAGGACGATGAGGTCTGCTCTCCGAGTTTCGGCCGCGTCGATGATCGCTTCGAAGGGATTCCCGGTTTCAATCAAGTATCTCACCTTCGGAACCGCGCGCACCCAATCCTGAGCGAACTGTTTCAGCAGCACTTCGGAATGTCTTTCCATCGCTTGAATGATTTGGGCGCGCTTGATCGGCTTGCTCTGGTAAAGCCCCAGCAGTGCGGGGTCCCCTTGCGTGATGGAGCTCATGTAGAATTCATCAAACGGATTGTCGATGACGTGGAGCAGATAGAGCCCGCCGCCGCTGCTGCGGGCGACTTTCACGGCGAGTTTAAGGGCCTCCAAAGAAAAACTGGACAGGTCGACGGGGCAAAGAATTTTTTTGAAATCCAACGGCGGCATCCGCACTCCTCCCTTCGCGCTTTTTTTGGAGTTTCGCTTTACCGAAACAGATAATCGTCGGCGGCGCAAGTCGCCGTTACTTCCCTGGGGGATTCGCCTGATTGATTTCGAGGCTGGGTTTGTTAGGGGTTAAACCAAACCAGGAGCTGCCATGAAAACCGTCGTAGGAATTTTCACAAATTTGCCAGCCGCCAAGGAAGCCGTGCAAGAATTGCAAAGCCGCGGCGTCTCCTCTCACAATATCAACCTCCTCGTGCCGGGAGCTTCGGCGCACGAACTCCGCAAGGTGCCGACAACCGAAGGCGAGCAACCCGGCATCGGCGAGGCGGTGGGCGCCGTGGTCGGCACGGGCGTGGGCACGGTTCTCGGCATGGCCGCCGCGGCCACTTTTTTGGCCGGCGTCGGACCGGTCGTCGCAGTCGGCGTGGCCGCCGCGGCTCTGGCGGGCGCCGCGGGCGCTGCCGCCGGAAGCGCTCTGGAAAATGCGCTTACGGAGGGATTGCCGAAAGACGAATGGTTCGTCTACGAAGACGCGCTCAGACAGGGCCGCACGATCGTCGCGGTTCTGACCGACAGCGACGCGCAAGCGGAGCTCGCGGAGAGCGTTTTATCACGGCATGGAGCGGAGAGCATCGACGCGGCGCGCGAGCACTGGTGGATCGGTTTGCGCAGCGCCGAAGCGGAGCGCTACGCCGCGACCGGAAGGGACTTCAAATCGGCGGAGCCGCATTTCCGCCGCGGCTTCGAAGCGGCGCTCCATCCCGAGGCCCGGGGACGCTCTTACGACGTCGCGCTGGGCCACCTGTGGAAAAAGTATCCGAGAGAATACAGCGAAAAAACTTTTCACGAGGGCTACGAGCGCGGCCAGGAATATTGGAAGGAAATCAGCGCCCGCAGGGCGGCATGACTCTTCGGCGCGCGACCCGGCGAGCGCGCCGCGCCTTTACCAGACGAATAAGCCGACCGTGATCGCGGCGATGACGCAAACCGCGAGGGGCAACGCCGCCATCATGATTAGGTCCTCTCGTATCGCGACCGGTTTCATACAAAGTTCCTCGTCGGCTAGTGCGTTTCCCGCGAAATCAGCTTGGATTGCCAAAACAGATCCGTGACAATGTAGGCGACCACCTTGTAGACTTCGTCCTCGTCGTGGACGAATCGGCCGGTTTCATCGGTGAGCGCGACGATAAGGTCTCCCAACGTGGTGGTTCCGGCTTCTCTGTCATTCATGGTCGTTCCCGCCCTTCCCATAACGTGCGGTACATTATCGCGGCGGCACAGAGCCGGCCAATCAGGTAAACTCCCCAATTTCGCGCCGGTACATACCTGAGATCTGGTTCGCCCGCGCTACGCTACCCGACCGGAAGCTTCAACCACCGGTGTGCAGCGCGACGGACATTTTGGGAATGCGGAGCGGGGGAAGCTTTGGAATGGTTTCAATCTAACAGCCGCGAGCGCTTAGGCCCTCTGCCCGCTTTGCTTGCGGTCCATGTCCTGAACTTGCAGGCACTGATCGTTGGCGCAAATCCAGAGCTTGCCGGTCAGCCGGTCGATGCGATAAATGGCGCTGACTTCGCCGTCGGCGATCGAGACTACGTCGAAACGCCCTACCAGCGCGTGGAATATAATCGCCAGCGCCAACAGGACGAAGCCGATGAGTATTTTGTTCTCCATTTGCCGCTATCCGTTCTCCGTTCGGCCCGCTTTCATTTGATGACTTTGTCCGCCTTGACCAGCACCTTGGACGGGATCGTGAGGCCGATTTGCTCGGCGGCTTTGAGGTTGACGACGAATTGGGATTTTATCGGCTCCACCAGCGGCAGGTCGGCGGGCTTGCTGCCTTTGAGAATCTGATCCACGTACCAGGCCGACTGCCGGGACAAGTCCGCCAGGCTCGCCCCGTAGCTCATGAGCCCGCCGGCTTCGACGAAATCGGTTCGGTCGTACATCACCGGCACTTTGTTCTTCGACGCCAACTCCACGAGCCGCGACGGAAAGCTATGGAACAGCGCGTCCGGCATCACGACCAGAGCGTCCGTGCGGCCTTTGGTCGCGGCGCCGAAAGCGTTTTCAAACTCATTGACGTTGCGCGCCGATAAATGCTGCAGCGACAAGCCCGCCGCGCGCACGCTGAGATCGAACTCTTTGAGCCGGCTGTCGTATCCCGGAGTATCGGGATTGCCGAGCGCCGCGACGCGCGCCGCCTTGGGCACCGCCTCGCGCAAAAGCTCGAGCCGCTTGCCGAAGAAATCCGGCGAAACCCTGGACACGCCGGTCACGTTTCCGCCCGGATTCGAAAAGGTGCGGACCAA